>JBCCSK010000092.1:0-18226 GCA_039200205.1 Planctomycetota bacterium | reverse complement strand
GCCGTCTCGTGCGTCGCGCGCCGCTCGGGGTCGTCCTCCGGCGGAAGATTGAAGCGTCGACGCATCTCGTCGAAGATCTCCTGCTTCTCGTGCGCGGAGAGGATTCCGGTCAAACCCATCGACCGGATCTGGATGACGAACGAGCCGATGCCCCGCGCCATCAGGCCGAAGTTGCGGTCCTTCGACATCGCGACGAGCAGGATGAAGAGGCACAGGATCAGCGTCATCATGTCGCCGAACGACACGAGGTGAGCCGGCGCCCCCTTGCGCCGCATCCGCTTGACGACGACCTTCGTCCGCACCGCGCCGGCCTCGGTCATCGGTCGCGCCTCCAGCCCTCAGCGGCGAGACGATCGCGGCTCATGGGGACGAGCCGAATCTCGACGCGACGGTTCCGGGCGCGTTCGCGGGCGGTGCTCGCCCGGGGATCGCGCGGACGTCCCGCGCCGTGCGCCTCCAAGAGGACGAGCGACGAATCGAACCGTCCGGCCTCGACCAGGACCTCGGCGGCGGCGCGCGCTCGCGCGATCGAGAGCGACTCGGCGTCGGGGAACGAAGGGGAGGGAAGGAAGCCGGCGTCCGTGTGCCCCTCGACGACGACCATGAGCGGGTAGGGGCGGACCGTCTCACCGAGCTCGACGAGGGACCGCTCGAGCGACGAGTTGACGAGCGCCTGCCCGGGCCGGAAGCCGCACTGAACCGTGAAGGCGACGCGGAGCCCGTCGTCCACGCCGCGCAGGTCGACGGGGAGGTGCTCGTTCGAGAGCCGCTGTCCCATCTCGGCCAGGTTCTCTCGCAGCTCGTTCACCGGGCGCGTGTGACGCTTGCGCGACCCGCGTTCGAGGTCGACGGCCAGCATCAGATCGTCGCGCGGCGCCTTGATCGTGTCCGAGCTCTCGCCGGGGAAGACGCCCGACGTCGAGATGATGTTCTTCGGGTACGCGAACGTGTCGAACGCGCGGACGCTGGAGAACGTGTAGAGGAGGATGAAGAACGTGACGAGCAGGGACACCATGTCCACGAACGTCGTGATCCAGGCCGGCGCTCCGTCGACGCCGTCCTCGACCTCCCTGATCACGATGCGCTCAGCGGTCACCGCTCGTCACGCCTCCGCGCTCGCGAGGACTCGGACGGACGGAGACAGGAAGCCGCCCAGCTTCTCCTTGATCAGCTGGGGCTTCTCGCCGGACTGGATCGCGACGATCCCCTCGACCATCAGCTGACGCAGCTGCTGGTTGTTCTTGGCGACGATCTCGAGCTTGCTCGCCAGCGGGAGGAACAGCATGTTCGCCGCCATCGCGCCGTAGAGCGTCGTCAGGAGCGCCGTCGCCATGCCCAGCCCGATCCCGTTCGGATCCGACAGGTCCTGGAGCATCTGCACGAGGCCGATGAGCGTCCCGATCATCCCGAATGCCGGAGCGAACGCGCCGAGCTGGTCGACGATCTTCTTCCCCGTCGCGTGGCGCGACTCCTCGCACTGCGCCTCGAGCTCCATGATGTCGCGCACCGTGTGCGCGCTGAAGCCGTCGATGACGAGCTGGATGCCCTTCGCGAAGAACGGGTCGTCGATCGTCGGGAGCTTGTCCTCCAGCGCCAGCAGCCCCTCGCGCCGCGCGAGGTTCGCGTACTCGACGATCCGGTCGATCTCGTCGGTGGGCGACGCGCCCTTGCGGACCGCGGCGACCAGCATGACCTTCACGACCGGCTTCAGGTCCGGGATCGGGAACGCCAGCATCGTGACGGCGGTCGTCCCACCGAGCACGATGATGAGCGACGGCACGTGGACGAAGACGGCGAGCCCCCCAGGGCCGATCGTCATCGCGCCGAGGACGAGGAGGAAGGCGAGAACGCCTCCGACGAAGGTGTTGAGGTCCATGGGGAGGGGCGTCCGTCGGGGGAGACGGCCGCGTCTCTTATCGGCGCAGTGGGGCCAATCCCTTGATCGGGTGGGGCCGCGCGGCCCTCATCGGCGGTCCGCCGCGCGGAGGTCCTGGAGCGCGCGGACGTAGGTCCCCGCCTCCTCGGGCATGATCTCCTGGATGGCTCCGATGACCTCGCGGACGCGGTCGTCGTCGAGCTGCGCGAGGATCTCCGCGGCCTCGGCGGGGGCGTAGACGTTGGTCAGCAGCCGCGCCGCGTCCTTGGCCTTGGTGTCCTCGAAGAGCGAGGCCATCTGAGAGAACGTCACGCGTCGACGCTCCTCCAGGACGACGGCCTCGCGCTCGAGCTCGTCGCCCACGGACTGGTTCTCCGCCTCCTGTTCCAGGATGCCGGTGCGAAGGTCGACGAGCCGTCGGTAGAGGTCGTCGACGTGGCGGCGGTCCTCTTCGAGCTGCGCCTCCCGCTCGTCCAGCGCGAGGAGCCGTCGATCGACCTCGTCGAGCTTGGTGAGGAGGTCTCGCTCCAGGCCCCGGAGCTCCTCGGACGAGAACGGGTCGGCGAGCTGGAACGCCGACAGCGGAGTCGTCGCGCTGTCGAGGACCGCGCGCGCGCTCCGGTTGTCCGCGAGGAGCTCGTGCTCGACGTCGGGCGGCGCCGGGGCATCGCCTCGGCCCTCGATCTCGACGGCGATCTCGTCCGGGAACATGGCGCCGACGGCCTTCATCTCGTTCATCGGCGTCCCCGTCAGGAGGGACACCGTCACGAACGAACCCACGACGAGGCCGGCGCTGCCGAGGGTGTAGGCGAGGATCTTCAGCGGTTCGTTCATCGTGCCTCGCCTCCTGTGCGGGCAGTGGACTCCTGTCGTTCGCGCTCTTCGCGACGTCGGCGCCAGCGGCGGCACTCCTGCCTCCACTGCGCCTCCAGTCGCTCGAGGCCCTGGGTCTCGCGGCTCTTGGCGGCGAGCGCCGCCTGGGCCTGCGACGCCCGTTCGTTCGCTTCCCGAAGCTCTGCTTCGTGCTGCGTCTTGTCTGCGACGAGGGCGTCGAGCACCGCTTCCGCGGCGAGACGGACGCGCGGTACGCCCGCCTGGGCTGCGGCGTCGAGCTCTTCCTGCGCGCGCTGGACGGCGTCGCGCCCCGCCTCTCGGGTGGCCGCGGCATGACGCGCAGACTGGGCCGCGCTCGCCCACTGGAGCTGGAGCGCGCGCTCCTCGCGACGGCGAACGCGAAGCAGGCGCGAGAGTCTGTGCTCCTTCATCGCAGGTCCTCCTCGCCGGCGACGAGGCCGAGCATCTCGATCGACTCGTCGAAGGACGTCGGGTCCTCGACGTCCTGGCGAAGGAACGCCTCGATCAACGGACGTCGTTCGAGCGCCGCGTCGAGCAGGGGGTTGCTCCCGGGCGCGTAGGCGCCGACGTCGACGAGGTCGCGCCCGTCTTCGTACGCCGCGAGCAGCTCGCGCACGCGCCGCGCCGCGGCCTCGTGCGAAGGGTCGACGAGGCGAGGCATCAGTCGCGACAGACTCCCGAGGACGTCGATCGCCGGGAAGTGGCCGGACCGGGCCAGGTCTGCGCTCAGGGCGATGTGTCCGTCGAGGAGCCCGCGGAGTGCCTCCGCGACCGGGTCGTCGTCGCCGTCGCCGTCCTCGAGCACGGTCAGGAGCCCGGTCACGCTCCCGGCCGCCGTGCGTCCGATGCGTTCGAGGAGCTGGGGGACGGTCGCGAAGAAGCTGGGCGGGTAGCCGCGAACGGTCGGCGGCTCTCCGGCCGCGAGTCCAACCTCGCGCGCCGCGTGCGCGTAGCGCGTGATCGAGTCGAGGACGAGCAGGACGTTGGCGCCCTCTGCCTGGAAGTGCTCGGCGATCGTCACCGCGACCCAGGGCGCGGTCAGCCGCTCGAGCGGCGACCTGTCCGACGTCGCGGCGACGAGAACGGTGCGGTCCTGAGCGTGTCCAACGGCGGTCTCGAGGAAGTCGCGGACCTCGCGTCCTCGCTCGCCGACCAGGCACGCGACGACCACGTCGGCCTCGGTGCTGCGCGTGATCTGTCCGAGCAGCGTGGACTTGCCGACGCCGGCGCCCGCGAAGATCCCGACGCGCTGGCCGCGTCCGATCGTGGTGAGGGAGTCGATCGCGCGCACGCCGGTCGCGAGCGGCCGATCGACCGGGACGCGCTCCAGGGGCTTCGGCGCGGGCCGGCGGACCTCGCGATGCGGACCGCGCTCGAGGCTCGGGCCGTCGTCGAGGGGCCTGCCGAAGCCGTCGACGACGCGACCGAGCAGGGCGTTGGACACGTCCACCCCGAACGTCCGGCCGAGCGC
This sequence comes from Planctomycetota bacterium, assembly GCA_039200205.1. GTDB lineage: Bacteria > Planctomycetota > UBA1135 > UBA1135 > Saltatorellus. Next base: position 14,024 of record JBCCSK010000092.1, on the reverse strand, counting down.
GTGAACCGCCTGGCCGGGCGCGAGTCCAATGAGGTTGCCGTGCGGCATCAGCAGCGTCCTGTCGCCGCGGAACCCGATCACCTCGGCGTCGATCGGCGCCGCGCTGCCGCGCTCGATGCGGCACAGCTCGCCCACTGCCGCGGGGATCCCGACGGCCTCGACGAGCACGCCCGAGACGAGGTCGACGCGGCCTCGGTAGAAGGGCGTCACGGCGCGGTGGACGACGTTCCGGCAGCGCTCTCCGTCGAGCAGGCGCATCAGACGAGGTCCTCCAAGAGCTGCTCGCGGATCTCGTCGAGCGCCGCCTCGGGGTCGCGCACGAGCAGTCCGCGCGGCGTCTGGACCTGGACCGAGCCGCGGGGGACGTCCTCGTCGCTTCGAATCTCCGTTCCCTCGCGGAGGGCGACGGATGAGACCGCCTCGGCGTCGCTCGGATGCAGTCGCACGACGCAGTGACCGCGGTCGACGTCGGCCGCGGCGAGGGCGGCGCGCACGATCGTCTCGAGGTCGTAGCCCGCGGCGTCGACCTCGACCTTGAGGAGCTGCCGTGCGATCTCGACCGCGAGCTCGACGGCGTCGGACGACAGCGTCTCCTCGGCGGCCTCGCGCGCAGCGTCCAGTCGCTCCGCCGCGGCCTGCAGGAGAGCGCCGGCCTCGCGGAGCGCATCGTCGCGGCCGCGAGCGTAGGCGATCGCAGCAGTACGCTCGACGCGCTCGCGCTCGAAGTCGGCGGCCAGGTCATCGATCGACGCGTCGACGACGCGGGCTCCGACGGGCGCTTCGGCCGTCGTCAGTCGAGCCGTGCGCGCGGTCGAGAGTCGAGCTGTGCGGACCGTGATCATGGCTCAGGTCACGAGCTCCTCGCCGGCCCGGACGGGACTGAACTCGCCGGCCTCCATCAGCGCGCGAACGGCCGACATGATCTGGGCGCGCGCCTGGAGCACCTCGCCGAACGGCATGGCGCCGAGCAGCTCCTTCTCGTCCACGATCATCCCGCGCACGCGCGACGAGAGGTTCGACATCACGTTCTCGTAGACGTGCTCGGACGACGCCTTGAGCGCGATCGAGAGCGTCCGCGTGTCGATCGCAGAGAGGATCTTCTGCATCGCGCGCTTCTCGATCGTCGCGAGGTCGTCCCACGTGAACATCAGGTCGCGCACCTGGCCGGCGAGCGCCTCGTCACCCTCCTCGAGCCGCGTGAGAACGCTGTGCTCGATCTCCGCCTCGGCGAAGTTGAGCATGTCGGCGACCGTGCGGAGGCTGTCCTCGTGTGCGCGCGGCGGGGGGACGAGGCTCGCTTCGCGCAGTCGCGCGTGCAGGTCGTCCGCGATCGTCAGCATCGTGTCGATCCCGGGGGGCGTCACGGACGTCATGCGCCGGACGATCTCGAGCGTGGTCTCCTCGTCGAAGGCGCCGAGGACGTCGGCGGACGTCGACGGTGCGACGTGGCTGAGGATCAGCGCCACGACCGCGGGTGACTCCTCCTTCAGGACTCGCGCGACGAGGCTCGACGGCGCCGACTCCACGAACGCGAACGGCTGCTCGCGGCGGCGCCGCGCGTGAATCCCGTCGATCACGCGGACGGCCTCGTCGGCGCCGTAGCTCGACTCGAGCAGCGCGTAGAGCTCGAAGTCGTCCTGCGGCCGAACGCCGGTGCGCTGGTGGAAGGCGCGCGCGAGGTCACGGTACAGCGCGTCGATCGCGTCGACCGTGCAGAGCTTGGGGGAGAGATCGGTCATCGCCTCGGCGATGCGCGACACGACCTTCGGATCGAGGTGCCGCATCACGTCGGCACTCGCGTCCTTGTCGAGGCTCAGGAGGAACGCCGCGGCACGCTGCGCGCCGCTGGCGTCCCTCGGTCCGATCTCTTCGTCGTTCGTCATTGCTTCGATTCGTCAGCGGGCGCTAGGGCTCGCGTAGACGTCCTCGGCGAGAGCCCAGCGCGACAGCAGCGCGCTGACCTTCTCCGGCTCGTTCTCCAGCAGGTCCTCGATGTGCGCGCGGGCGAGCGCATCCAGATCGACTCCCTCCTCGATGGCCTGGACGGCGTCGCCGTCCTCGACGTGCGTCGGACGCGACCCCGGCCGTCCCTCCGGAGCGCGGCCTCCGCGGCCCGCGTGGCCGGCCGACCGTCCCCGCTTGGAACCACGGAGGCTCCTGACGAGGACGATGAGGAACGCGATCCCCGCGATGAGCTCGAGCCCGTACTCCAGCGCCACCCACAGCGCGTCGCCGATCGGCTCCGTCGCTTCGGACGGGCCTGCGGCGATCGGAGCGCCGTCGGCGTCGCGCTCGAGTCCAGGCAGGTCGGTCGTCGTCGACTCGATCCGGTCGCCGCGCGATGCGTCGAATCCGACGAGGCCCATCACCAGCCCCTCGGCGTCCGGGAGGCGCTCGGAGATCGACGAGTCGACGACGAGCGAGATCGAGAGCCGCGCAAGCTGGTGCGGCTGCGCGATCGTGTGCGTCGTGCGCGACCCGAACGAGTACGTCGTCTCCTCCTCGCTCGTCTTGGACAGCGAGGCTTCGACCGTCCCCGTGCGAATCGTCGGCCCGGCGCCCTCGCGCGTGTTCGCAGCGACCCCGGCGGGACCGCCAATGCTGCGCGGCCACTCCGGCTGCTCGCTCGTTCTCGTGCGCTGACGGCTCGGCTTCCTGGACGGGTCGAGCGTCTCTGCGACGGACTCTTCGCGGACCTCGCGCCACTCGCCGCTGACGCCGACGATCGACAGGCCCGGCCCGAACGTCTTGTCGAGCAGCGACTGCACGGCGTCCGTGCGGTCGCGGGCGAAGCGCTCCTCGAGTGCGAGAAGCGAGTCGGGGCCGTCCTCGTCGCTGCCGTCGAAAAGGATCTTCGAGTGCTGGTCGACGATCGTGACCCGCTCGTCCGGGACGCCGGTCGCGCCGCGGACGATGCCGACGAGCGCGCGCGTCTCGGCCCGCGAGGGCGAGCTCGTTCCGCGCAGGGTCAGAACGACGCTCGCGCTCTTGCGGTCCTTGTCCGGTCGCACGAGCGGCGATGACGACGCGCCCGAGACCGTGACCTTGGCTCGCGCGACGAAGTCGAGCCGCTCCAGCTGCATCTCCGCCTCTTCCCACAGGCGCTTCTGCGTCCGCTGGTGGCGCTCCGACTGACCGAGGAAGGCCGAGCTCGAGCCCTGGAGCGCGCTGACGATCCCGCGCGGACCGCCGCCGAAGTCGCCCGCCAGGTGGACGGCATTGAGCGCGTCGTACTTGCGGCCCTCTTCGACGCGGATGAGGAAGGGCTCGGGGCCCATGCTCGTCTCGTAGCGGATGCCCGCCTCGGCGAGCGCCTTGACGGCCCGGTTGAAGGACGGCGTATCGAGGTCGGCGGCCAGCACGACGAAGTGCGGATTGCGCGCCTGCCACAGGAAGAGCGCGCTGACGGCGACGACGAGGAGCGCACAGGCTCCCGCGGCCCAGCGGGCGGCAGCGCCGGCCTCCGACAGCTGCTTCCAGAGTCTCGTGAAGAGGTCGTTCATCGATCAGACCGACATGCGCATCACCTCGCGGTATGCGTCGATGAGCTTGTTGCGGACTTGCAGCGCGAACTGGAACGAGATCTCGGACTCCTTGAGCTGCGCGGTGACCTCGTGGAGGTCGAGCCGTCCCTCGACGACGTCGACGTGGATCGCGTTGGTCCGCTGCACCTTGTCGTCGACGGCTCCGATGCCCTCTCGGAGCGCCGCCGCGAAGCCGCCGTCGCCTTCCTTCGGCTCGACTCCGGTGGGGGAGTTCGGCGCCGCGCCGATCTCGTCGGCATGCGCGCGCATGCGCTTCAGCGCGGCTTCGATCGCCGCACGCCCCGCGCCCGTTCCTCCGATTCCGTCGACCATCGCCGTACTCCTCGTGACTCACCGATCACTCGGCGAGTCTCAGGGCGCGCTCCGCCATGCGCTGGAAGGTCTCCTGGACGGAGAGGTTCGCCTCATAGGAGCGCACGGCGGTCACCAGGTCCGCCATCTCCTTCATCGTGTTGACGTTCGGGTACAGCACGACCCCGCGCTCGTCCGCGTCCGGATGGTTCGGGTCGAACACCTCCTCGAAGGGCGAGTCGTCGAGGATGACGTCCTCGACGCGCACGCCGAGGAACTGCTCGCCTCCGCCTGCGACACGCTCGAGGATGGGTGCGAAGCTGACCTCCTCGCGCTGGTAGGGGAGGCCCGTCTCGGGAACCCGCGTTGTGCGCGCATTCGCGATGTTCTTCGCGATCGTGTCGATGCGCGCTCGTTCGGCGGTGAGCGACGATGCGGCGATGCGCATGCTGCGGAACGCCGAGTCGAGGGCGACGCGGCGCCCGTTCGTTTCCTGGATGGACATGATCAGCGGTCGTTGACGATGGCCTGCGTGGTGAGGAACGCGCGCGAGCGGAGGATCGCGGCGTAGAGCTCGAACCGGATCCGGTTCTCGCGCATGAGGCTGGCCTCCTCTTCGGCAGAGACGTTGTTCCCGTCGGCGCGAGGCTCGGTCTCGAAGTCCGTGACGATCTCCGGAGCGATCGACCCGAGCTCGGTGCGGGGCGCTCCGCTTTGCAGCTCGCGCGCGAGGAGCTCCTCGAACACGACGTCGCGACGGCGGTAGCCGGGGAGGTTCTGGCTCGCGATGTTGTTCGCGATCACGTCCTGTCTGAGCGTCGCGGCCGACATCAGCCGCATGAGCAGGTCTCTGCCTTCGGTTTGCATCGGTCTCTCCTCAGGGAACGAGACCCGCGTGGCGCCAGATCTTCATCTTGTTCGAGAGCGTGCGCGCGGTCAGTCCGAGTCGGCGCGCCGCCTCGGTCTTGTTCCCGCCGGTCCGCTCCAAGGTGGCGAGGATCGCGACGCGCTCGACGTCGGCCATCGACTCGTTGGCGATCGCCTCCTGGAACGCCGGATGCTCGAGTCCGAGCTCCTCGGCGTGGAGCGTCGTGCCCTTCTGCCCCGCCGCTTCGCGCCCGAAGAGGAGGTCCTCTTCTGCGATCGTCGGCGGCGACTCTCCGCCCGCGCCGAGGATCACGGCCCGCTGAATCACGTTCTCCAGCTCGCGGACGTTGCCCGGCCAGCGCCAGCTCAGGAGCTTGGCCTCGGCGTTCTCCGTGATGTGCGGCGTTCGAAGGCCGTTCTCTCGCGCGTACTGCTCGGCGAACAGTTCGGCGAGCGGCATCACGTCGTCCAGTCGCTCCGCGAGCGAAGCGATCTCCAGCGGGAGGACGTGCAGCCGGTAGTACAGGTCCTCGCGGAAGTCGCCGTCGGCGACGGCGCGGGCGAGGTCGCGGTTCGTTGCGGCGATGATGCGGCAGTCGACGGTCAGCGTCTTCTGTCCGCCGACGCGCTCGAACTCGTCCTCCTGGAGGACGCGCAGGAGCTTGGTCTGCATCGCGGCCGAGATCTCACCGACCTCGTCGAGGAGCAGCGTGCCGCCGTCGGCGAGCTCGAAGCGGCCGAGCCGCTGTCGGTCGGCGCCGGTGAACGCCCCGCGCTCGTGCCCGAAGAGCTCCGACTCCAAGAGCTGCTCCGACAGCGCGGCGCAGTTGACGCGGATGAACGGCATCTCGGCGCGGTCCGACGCCGCGTGAATGAAGTGCGCCACGCGCTCCTTGCCGGTCCCGCTCGCGCCCGAGATCAGGATTGTTCCCTTCGATCGCGCGATCCGCGAGGCCGACTCCAGGAGCTCCCGCATCGCCTCGCTCTCTGCGACGATCGAGGCCGGGTCCGCGCCGCGGGCCTCGCTGCGCAGATAGCGGTTCTCCTGCTCCAGGTGCTGCTCGCGAGACAGCCGCGCGAGGGCGAACTCCAGGGCGTCGACGGAGATCGGCTTCAGCAGCACGTCGCGCGCACCGTGCCGCATCGCCGCGACAGCCGACTCGACGGTCGCGTGCGCGGTGCACAGGACGACCGGGAGATCCGGCCATCGCTCTTGCGCGAGGCGCGTCAGTTCGACGCCGTCCATGCCGGGCATGCGCAGGTCGGTCAGGACCGCGTCGGGCTGCTCGCGCTCGACGAGCGCGAGGGCCGCCTCGGCGTCCGACGCCTTGATGGCCGAGTAGCCGAGCGTCGTGACGGCTTCGCCGAGGTAGTCGCGAGCGAGGGACTCGTCGTCGACCACCAGAATGCGTTGCAGGGTCATTGGGGAAGAGCCTCAGGCGTCTTGGTCGGGGATCGTGAGGGTGAAGGCAGCGCCGCCGAGCTCGGACGGAGCGGGCTCGAGATCGAGCCGGCCGCCGTGCAGCTCCGCGACGCGTTGGACGAGTGCGAGTCCGAGTCCGGTCCCGCTGGCGCGCGTCGTGAAGAAGGGATCGAAGAGCCGGTGCCGGTCCTCGGGGGCGACGCCCGGGCCGCCGTCGGCGACGCGCGCCTTTGCGCCGCGGTCGTCGCGCTGGATCTCGACGCGAACGTCGCCGCCGTCCGGAAGGACGTCGAACGCATTCGCCAGCAGGTTCCGCAGCGCCTGACGCACCTTGATCCGGTCGGCGCGCACCTCGCCCTCCGATGCGATCAGCGCGACCGTCCAGAGGTCGGGATGCTCGCGCTCGGCGAGCGCCGCGTCGATCGAGTCGCGTGCAATGGTCTCGAGCGAGATCGATTCGACGTCGAGCCCGCGGTCGTCGGCGAGGCCGAGCATGGATGCAACGATCGCGTCGATCCCCATCGCGCCTTCGCGGATGTTTCGCGCGAACGTGTGGGGGCGCGATCCCGTCTCCGTCTCGCGCACGAGCAGGTCGGCGAAGCCGAGGACGGCCTGTAGCGGATTGCGGACCTCGTGCGCGACGCCCCCGGCCATCGTTCCCAGGGCTGCCGTCTTGTCGAGACGATGGATGCGCTCTCGTGCGCGCACGAGGTCGGTCTGATCCTCGATGACCTCGACGGCGCCGGTCGTGGCGCTCCCGTCGGGCCGGATGGGGGACGTGCGCCGCGCCAGGACGCGAACCTCACCGTCGTCACAGACCACCTCGGTCGGCTCGGCTCCGATCAGGTCGGTGCGTTCGACGCCGAGGATCGCAAGGACGGCGTCGTTCGCGCGCTCGACGCGTCCCTCGGCGTCGTAGACCACGACGCCCGTCGGGATGGCCGCAAGGACGGCCTCGAGGTGCTGCTTGACGTGAGCGAGCTCGGCGACCTTCAGGCCCAGCTCCTCGTTCGCACGGCAGAGCTCGGCCTCGACGCGCTCGGCGCGAGCCTCCAGCAGCGCGTGGCTCGTGCGGAGGTCGTCGAGGACGCCGGTGAAGGTCTTGATCGCGCTCTCGATCTCGGTGACCGTCATCGCGCGCCTCCCTCACCGCGACGCTGTCGATCGAGCGAGCGCTGGAACTCGAGGAAGTCGAGCTCTCGCTCGGCGTAGCGCGCGTACTCGCCAGCGCCGACGTCCGTCGACAGCGGCCGGAGGATCTCGAGCGCGTCGTCGAGACGACCGCGCACCTGATAGGCCCGCGCGAGCCAGTAGCGAACTGCCGGCGTCTCCGGCGCGCCCTCCAGGATCTCGATCGCTTCCGCCGAGCGATCCGCGCGGACGAGCAGGCGCCCCAGTCGCGCGGGGTCGGCGACGTAGCCGTCTTGCTCGAGCGGCAGCACCTCGCCGCCGCGGCGGCGCGAGGCGGACGAGACGCGATCGAGAGGGCGAATCTCGGTCGTGAGCGACTCGCGCGCCGCGGCGTCGAGGCCGGCGGTGGGCGCGGTCGTCGACACGATCGGGCGAACGCCGTCGGTCGATGCGGCGGGCAGACGTTCGTCCCGCGCGGGGGCGCGACCGGCGAGGCCGAGGGCGTGGACGACCGAGGGGGGCAGGCCGGTGACGGCGCGCACCTCTCGCGGGTCCGCGAAGCGATCGTCGAGGGCGAGGCGCAGGCGAGCGATGTCCTCGCGCAGCGAGCTCAGTCGCTCGGCCCTCGCTTCGGCCGTCTCCGTCGCCTCCTGCGTCGCGTCGACGATCGTACGAACGGCGGACCGATCGCCTGCTGCGGCGCTCTCCCTCAGGCCGGCGATGTACTCCAGTGAACGGACGGTCGCGTCGAGCTGGGACTCGAGCGAGCGACCCGCCTCGTCCTGGCCCGTCACGGCCGGGACGATGAAGACCGTCGCGAGTGCGAGCTGGATGGTTCCGATCGACTTCAGCATTCCAGTTCCCGTCCGTTCACAGTCGGCCCTCGAGAGCCGCGATCGCTCGGTCGATCTCGCCGGCCGCCTCGAGCAGCTCGGACGCGAGGACGTACAGCGATCGGCGTCCGCGCGCGGACTCCGTCTCGCCGGCGGAGGCGCGCAGCGCCGCGACGGCCTCTTCGGTCTGCCCGTCGTTCGCGAGCTCCCGCGCGTACGTCTTTGCGAGGCGCGCGCGGTCTTCGCCCGGGAGCGTCAGGCGACGCTCGAAGACCGGACGCAGCGCGGCGATCGCTTCGCGGTGGAAGCCCTTGTGCGCCAGGCGCTCGCCGCGCGCAATCCGCTCTCTGTCGCCGAAGAGATCGGTCCGCTCCGCATCGAGGTCGAGCGCGACCCGCGCCGCGTCCGCGTAGGGCGCGAGCTCTTCGGCGTAGCCTTCGTTGGCCGCCGATTCGGCGATCGCGATCGCGGTGATGTGCTCGCGTCCGGCGTTTGCCGAGGCCGCGGCGCGCTGGTACGCCGCCACGCGCTCGTCGCCCTCGACGAGAGTGCCGTAGCGCAGCCAGGCGCGAACGGCCTCCGCGTGCCTCTCCGCGCGCTCCAGCGCGATCGCGCGGAGCTCGGCGATCTTCGGATCCTCGACGCGCGGATCGCCGTAGCGTGTCGCGAGGTCGAGCGCCCGGAGCGCACCGAGCGGCTCGCCCGCGAGCGACAGGGCGCGACTGCGGACGAGCAGTCGCTCGCGCCGCTCGGCGCGGTCATCGGTGGGATCGACGTCGTCGAGGGCGTCGAGGACGTGCAGCGCGCGCCTCGCGTTCTCCTCGCGGACGAGCGGATTGTGCGCGGCCTCGGCGAAACGCGTATGGGCGTCGGCCAGGTGGCGGCGCGCCGTCAGGCTGAACCCGTGGTAGACCGGGAGGCTCGCGAGTGCGTCGAACCGCGCAACGGCTTCGTCCCACGCGTTCGCTCGCCCGAACATGAGGCCCGCCTGCAGGAGCGCCGCCGGGACGAGGTCGGAGTCGTCGTAGCGATCGACGATCTCGTCGAACGCGCGCGCCGCCTCGACGTCGCGCCCCGGCGTCGCCTGCTCGATGCGAGCGCGGTTCCACGCCGCGGCCGGCGCGAGCGAGCTCTTTGGGTGGTCGATCAGCGCGCGCAGGTAGCCGGTCGCGGCGCGTGCGTAGAGGTCGCTGCGGGTGGGGTAGGGCGCGAGGTCCTCGTCGATCGTGATCTGCGAAGAGGTGACGACCGCCCGCAGACCGACGGAGCCAGCGACGAACCGAAGCGCGTCGCGGAGCCGTTCGCCTTCGAGCTTGGCCGTGATCTCCGGGTCGCGATCCAGGAGATCGAGCCCGACGACCTCGCGGTTGCACTCGCGCCCGATCCGGCGCATCAGCGCCGCGAAGCGGATGCGCGTGGCCGTGACGTCGATGCGCTCGTCGCCCTGTCGTCCCTCGACGCGGACCTCGGCGCGCGGCGTCGTCCGCTCGTACGCAGTGTTCGCGTCGTCCGCGACTGCAATGCCGGCGAGGGCGATGACGGCGAGAGCGAGAGTCCGACCGATCATCGGTCCGCCTCCTCGCCCGTCGCATTGCCCTGCTCGTAGTACGTGAGTGGGATCAGGTAGTCGATCTCCTCGCGCAGACTGGGCGCGAGGGGGAGGCGCGCCTGGTTCGCCAGCACGTGGTTCAGGAGTCGGCGCGCATCCTCGAAGCGTCCCTCGGCGAGGAGGGCCTTCGCGTTCGCGACCGCGAACTCGTGCGTGTTCTTGTAGTCGCGCGGATCGATCCAGGCCTCGGGCTGGAACGGCGCAGCCTCCTTCGGGAGCGGGCGCGTGATCGAGTGCGAGAGATCAGGGACGACGATCGGGATCTGCGCGCTCGTCGGAGCGGGCGCGCGCGTCGCGATGGACTCGGCCAGAAGGTCAGTGGCCTCGGCGATGCTCGTGTGGAAGCTCGCGTTCGCGAGGTGAGCGAGGAAGAGCAGCCCGGTGTTCACGAGCAGGAAGCACGCGACGAGCGGCAGGACCATCCGCTGTCGGTCGTCGCTCGCCGCGTACGGGTCGTCCTCGGGAAGGAGGACGCGCGGACCGCGATCGAAGGACAGCCGCGCACCGTCCGGCGTGGACTCGATGGACGGGAGGTCGTCGAGGAGCCGTCGCGGCGGGCGGGTCCTCTCGACGCGCGGTCTCGGCGCGGGGGCGGGATCAGGCGCAGGCGCCGGCTCCGGTGCGGGCGGCGGGAGCGGGTCGTCGAGGGGGTCGCTCACCCACGGCCCGGGCGCATGGTCCACAGGCTCACGCGCCGCTTCACCGGGAGGCGAGAAGACCTCGTCGAAGGCGAAGATGTCCTCCTCGAGATCGGCGACGCCCGCTGGGAGCGGCGGGTTCGGGCGGGCCGGCGCGACGTCGACCGGTTCGTCGTCGTCGTGCTCGAGGAGATCCTCCGCGAAAGCCACGTCCTCGAACTCCCCGCTCTCCGGGAGCTCGGGGAAGTCGAACAGGTCGTGCTCGTCACCTTCGCGCGGATCGGCCATCGAACCTCTAGCTCCAGAGCGCGGACTGAAGGACGCGTCGGGGGTCGGGCCCGACGAGGAGTCGTCCGACGACGACCGCGAGGGCGGGGGAGAGGACGATCGGCGCGTCGGGTTCGTCGGCGAGCGTCGCCAGAAGCTCCTTCGAGGTCGCCGGCGTGAAGTAGTCGAGGTCGGAGAGATCGACCTGATCCTCCGCGTCGAAGTCGAGCGCGGTGATGCCGAACCGCATGCGGACGCAAGTCCCTTCCTCGCGGCTCGAGTGAACGACGAGGTCGTCGCTCAGCGCCTGCGCGCGACCGAGGCCGCCGGACGCATCGACTCGTCCGTCGGTCCAGCTCGACACGACGTCGAAGCCAGGGCCGTCATCAGCGACCTCGACGTCGACCGAGCGCTCGCGCACGTGGGCGAGAACGTCGACGGTACGGGCGCCGTGGTCGACCGAGTTCTGCACGATCTCGGCAGCAGCGCTCGCAATGCGCGCGCGCGGTGCCGGCGTCACCTCGCAGCGCGCACACCAGCCGATGATCTCGCGCGCCACCGTCTCGGCCGCGCCGTCCTGCGCGTCGAGCACCAGGTTGAGCGCGGTCGGGACGTCCGCTGCGACCGGACGAAGGGGGGACTGCGTCGACGACTCGATCGCGCGGATCAGGTCGTCGGGGCGGACGGGCCGCTCGAGGACCTCCAGCACGCCGAGCCGGATCGCTCGCTGGTAGTCTTCTCGCGTCGGGTCGTTCGCGACCAGGACCGCGTCGAAGTCGAGGCCGAGCTCGCGCAGGTGCTCGACGAGGTCGAGGCCGCAGACCTCGGCTCCGTCGCCGATCTCCGCGACGAGGACGTCGTACCCGCCGAAGCCCTCCGCATCGCCGACCGAGTCGACCACGAGCGTGACGTGCCCCTCTGCCTCGAGGATGCGCGAGAACGCGTGTGCGACCGTTTCGTCGCCCATGGCGAACATGACGGTCTTCGGGTCGGCGACGTGCTGGACCTCGGAGTTCATGCCGCACCTCCGAGCGATCGTTGCGCACGCTCTTCGACGGACGGCACCCCGCCCAGTGCGTCTGCGCGCCGCGGAACGACCGCGACGCAGCAGCGGTGTCCGCTCGATCCGTGCAGCGAGACGCGACCGCCGAGCCGAGCGACGTCGCGCTCGAGGATCGCCTCGGCCAGCGTCAGCTCTTCGTTCGCCTCCTCCTCGTCGGGATCGAAGGCGGTGAGTCCGGCCGCGGAGCCCTCGACCAGGCTGAGCGTGACGTCCTCGTCGTCCGCGTGCAGGTGAACGAGGACCTCGGGCCGTCGGGTCGCCGAGCGCGAGAGCGCGTCCTCGACGGTTCGCGCGAGACATTCGACGAGCAGGCGACTGTCGGTTCGGAGTTCGGTCGCGCCGTTCTCGACGACGATGTCGCAGCGCTCGCGCTCGTGGGGCTCGAGGGTGCTCTCGAGGCTCGACGCGACCTCCGACACCGTGCAGGGCACGACGCAGAGGTTCCGCGGCGCCGTCCAGCGGACGAGGTCGCACGCGGCGCGCTCGGCTCGCAGGAGCTCCAGAAGCGCACGATCGACGAAGTCGCGGTCGACGAACGCGCGCTCGGTGAGCGACGAGCTCGTTCCGCGTCGGCCCTCCAGCAGCAGGCGTAGCGCCTGGAGGGGCGCGTGGAGCTCACGCTCCGTCGCGAGGGTCAGGAGGCGAAGACGTTCCGCGTCTACGCCGGCGATGCTGTGTCCGTGCATGGGTCGCTCCGGCGGCAGCGGCGCAAGGCCGATGCCAGGCGCGGTTGTCGACCGACCCCGGACGATCCCTTGATGCTCGAGGGGGCGATTCGGGAAGCTTTTTCCCGGTGCGCGGGCGCTCGTTCCACTCGCTCGTCGACCGCGAAGCGTCGCGAACGCCGACACCTGTCGGACATCGCGACGCCAAAGGCCCGGGCGTCACACGTCGATGTCGTACGCCTCGAGCTTCTTGTAGAGCGTCGAGCGATGGATGCCGAGCGCCCGCGCCGCCCGGCCCTTGTTCCCGCGCGTCACGTCGAGCGCACGCCGGATCATCGCGGCCTCCATGCGCTCCAGCGAGAGATCGTCCTCGCGGATCGCCTCGGCGCTCCACCGCGGTCCGTCGCTCGGGCGCGCGTCCACCGGCGCGAGCGAGATCGCATCGGCCTGGATCGCGCCCCCCGCGCTCATGATGGCGGCCCTCTCGATGGAATTCCGCAGCTCGCGGACGTTGCCCGGCCAGCCGTGCCCCTCGAGTTTCGCGATCGCACCGTCGCTGAAGCCGGTGAACGGCCGCCCGAGCTCCTCGCCGAACTGCGCGAGGAAGTGGACCGCGAGCGGACTCACGTCCTCGACGCGCGAGCGCAGCGGCGGCACGACGATCGAGAACACGTTGAGCCGGTAATAGAGGTCCTCGCGGAAGGTCCCCGCGTCCACCATCGACGCGAGGTCGCGGTTGGTCGACGCGACGATCCGGGCGTCCATCGACAGGTCGAGCGTGCCGCCGACGCGGCGGAAGGTGCGCTCCTGGAGGACGCGCAGCAGCTTTGCCTGCAGCCCGAGCTCCAGCTCGCCGAGCTCGTCGAGGAACAGGGTCCCGCCGCGCGCCGCGGCCACGAGTCCGTCTCGCCCCTTCGGATCGCCCCCCGTGAAGGCGCCAGGCTCGTAGCCGAAGAGCTCGGCCTCGAGCAGGCCCTCTGCGAGCGCCGCGCAGTTCAGGGCGACGAACGGTCCGGCGGCGCGGTCGCTCCTCTCGTGGATGGCGCGGGCGACGAGCTCCTTGCCGACGCCGGACTCACCCGTGACGAGGGCGGTGCTGCGCGGCGTGGCGGCGACGCGATCGACGTGCTCGAGGACGCGCGCGATCGCCGCCGACCGGCCGACGACCGGCCCGGCTCGCAGCTCGGCGATCTCCTTGCGCAGGCGATCTCGCTCCTCGCGCACCCCGCGGGCGCCGAGCGTTCGGTCGAGCGTCTCGCGCAGGGTCGGCGGATCGACCGGCTTCTCAAGCACCGTCGCCGCGCCCGAGCGCATCGCGTCGACCGCCGTCCGCACGTCGGCGTACCCGGTCAGGATCACGACGGCTGGGGCGTCGTCCAGGGCGACGAGCGCCGGCAGGACGTCCAGCCCGTCGCCGTCCGGCATGCGCAGATCGAGCAGAACGAGGTCTGGACGCTCGGTCGTCGCGCGACGAACAGCGTCGGTCCCGGACGCCGCCTCCGACGTCCGGTGCCCGCCCGCCATGCAGACGGCGACGAGGCCCGCGCGGATCGCGTCCTCGTCGTCGACGATCAGGATGTGCGCCACTGGCCCGACTGTAGAGGAGCGGCGCAGGCCGTTTCCACAGGGAGCACGCGTGCCGGTCGGTCGGAAATGATTTCCGCCGACGAGCCGCAGTGGCCGCTCACGGGG
>JBCCSK010000091.1:0-18255 GCA_039200205.1 Planctomycetota bacterium | reverse complement strand
GTGAGTGCCTCCCAGAACACGCGCGGGATCTCGGCAGCGAAGTGCGCGAGGTTCGCGCGCACCTCGCGCTCCGACCGGCACCCGACGAGCACGCTCGGCACCGCCGGGTGCGCGAGCGGAAAGCGGAGCGCCGCCGCCTCCAGTGCGACGTCGTGCTCGCGTGCGATCTGCGCGAGCCGGTCGCGTCGCGCGACGAGCTCCGCCGGCGCCTCGGAGTAGTTCCACGTCGAGCCGCCCGCGAGCAATCCTGAGTTGAACGCGCCGCCGACGACGACGCTCGTGCCGCTGCGCTCGCAGGCGGGAAGCAGCTCGTCGAGCGCGCCCTGCTCCAGCAGCGTGTAGCGCCCCGCGAGCAGGAAGACGTCCCAGTCGGCGCGGTCCATCGCGCGCAGCAGGACCTCGATCTCGTTGACGCCGATCCCGATCGCGCCGATGCGCCCGGCGGCGCGGAGCTCGGTCAGCGCTCGCAGGCCGCCGTCCATCGCGTCGTCGAAGTGCCGCTCGTGGCCGTCCTCGTGCGTCATCCGCCCGATGTCGTGGACGAACAGGACGTCGATCCGCGCGAGGCCGAGCCGCTGGAGGCTGTCCTCGAAGCTCCGGTGCACGGCGTCGTAGCCGTAGTCGTGGATCGGCGCGAAGGGGAGCGGATCGGGCCAGCCGTTCTCGGGGCCCGGCGGGTCGTCCGAGGCGACGAGCAGCCGGCCGACCTTCGTCGCGAGTGTCGCGCCGGCCCGTCCGCGGAGGCCGTCGCCGACGCGCCTCTCCGCGCGCCCGAACCCGTACCACGGCGCCGTGTCGAAGAAGCGAACGCCGCCATCCCACGCGGCGGCGATCGTCGACGCGGCCGCCGCGTCGGACACGGGCTCGAACAGCCCGCCGAGCGGCGCCGTGCCGAGGCCGAACGTCGTGACTTCGACGTCGGTCCGCCCGAGCCGCGCGGTCGGGAGCGCGGCGCTCACCCCTCGGCGGCGACGGCCGCGTTGCGCAGCGTCCCGAGGCCGTCGATCTCGACCTCCATGACGTCGCCCGGCTGAACGAAGATCGGCGGCGTGCGAACGAAGCCGACGCCCGGCGGCGTCCCGGTCGAGATCAGGTCGCCCGGCTCGAGCGTGACGAAGCCCGAGAGGTAGGCGATCAGCTCGGGGACGCCGAAGATCAGCTGGTCGGTGTTCGAGTCCTGCAGAGTCTTACCGTTCATCCGGAACTGGATACGCAGCGCGTGCGGGTCCGGCACCTCGTCGGCGGTCTTGATGAACGGACCCGTCGGGCAGAACGTGTCGCACGACTTGCCGCGCTGCCACTGGCCGTCGGCGAACTGGAAGTCGCGCGCCGACACGTCGTTGACGCAGCAGTAGCCGAGGACGTGGTCGAGCGCGTCCTCCGCCCGGACGCGGTGCGCGGTGCGCCCGATGACGACGCCGAACTCGGCCTCGTAGTCCACCTTGCTCGCGCCGGTCGGGAGGACGACCTCGTGGGCGGGGCCGACGACGCAGTTCGAGAACTTGCTGAAGACGAGCGGGGCGTCGGGCAGCTCCGCGCCCTGCTCCTCGGCGTGGTCCCGGTAGTTCAGGCCGATGCAGATCACCTTGCCGGGTCGCGGGATCGGCGCTTCGAGCTCGACGTCGCTCAGCGCGAGCACCGCGCCGGCCGAGCGCAGCGCGTCGATCCGATCCCCCGCCGACTCGACGAGGCGCGCCGCTGCCTGGTACGGCGCGCCGTCGAGGTCCGCCCAGTCGAGCGGGCCGTCGGCGTCGGGAAGCTCGGCCGCGGGATGCTGGAAGTCGAGGACGAGGTCGTCGTCGAGCAGCGCGCCGGTGTGGAGCGCCTGGTCGCGGGTGAACGAAACGATCTTCAAGGGAGGATGGGCCTTCGTAGGGGAAACGGGCGGGAGTGTAGCGCCGAGCGCGGTTGTTCGACGGTCGACCCCCTCCACGGCCACCACCCGCGCTAGTGTCCACCCATGACCGATACGACGACGATCGAAGACGGCACCATCGTCACGATCCACTACAAGCTGACGCTCGACGATGGAGAGGTGGTCGACACGTCCGAGGGGCGGGGTCCCCTCGCCTACCTCCACGGCGCGCAGAACATCGTCCCGGGCCTCGAGTCGGCCCTCGGCGGCAAGGAGAAGGGCGACGAGCTGGAGGTGAAGGTCGCGCCCGAGGAGGGCTACGGCCAGCGCATCGACGAGGCCGTTCAGGTCGTCCCGAAGGACCGGTTCCCCTCGGAGCCCGCCCTCGAGCCCGGCATGCGCTTCCAGGCGACCGACCCCCAGGGGATGCCGCTGATGGGCACGATCCTGGAGATCGACAGCGACAACGTCACGGTCGACTTCAACCACCCGCTCGCGGGCCAGACGCTGAACTTCGCGGTCCAGGTGATCGACGTCCGCGACGCGACCGACGCGGAGAAGCAGCAGGGCGTGCCGCAGGAGCACGGCGCCCAGGAGGGCTGAACTCGACGACGGCGCTGCGCGACGTTCCCGCGCAGTCAACCCTTGACCGGGAAGCGCGGTCGAACGAAGAGCGCGGCAGAGTGTCTCCCCCAGCCCGCTCCGAAGCGGCCCGTCGGCCGCGCGTCGTGATCGTCGGCGGCGGCTTCGCCGGCCTCCAGATCGCCCGTTCGCTCGAGCGAGCCGCCGTCGACGTGGTGGTCGTCGACCGGCAGAACCACCACCTGTTCCAACCGCTGCTGTACCAGGTCGCGACGGCCGGGCTCGCGGGG
Organism: Planctomycetota bacterium; assembly: GCA_039200205.1. Taxonomy (GTDB): domain Bacteria; phylum Planctomycetota; class UBA1135; order UBA1135; genus Saltatorellus. Next base: position 15,528 of record JBCCSK010000091.1, on the reverse strand, counting down.
CCCGACATCGCCTCGCCGATCCGGCGGATCCTGCGGAGGCAGCGGAACGCGTCCGTGCTGTACGCCGAGGTGACCGGCGTCGACGCCGAAGCCCGCGAGGTGCTGATGGGCGACCGTCGGCTCCCGTACGACGTCCTCGTCCTCGCGACGGGGGCGACGCACTCGTACTTCGGCAACGACGGGTGGGCCGAGCACGCGCCGGGGCTCAAGACGCTCGCCGACGCGCACGAGATCCGGGCCCGCGTGCTGCGCGCGTTCGAGCGCGCGGAGAGCGCCGCGCGTGACGCGGACCGCGATCCGTGGCTGCGAATGGTCGTCGTCGGCGCCGGGCCCACCGGCGTCGAGCTCGCGGGCGCGCTCGCCGAGCTCTCGCGCAAGATCCTCCCGCGCGACTTCCGCAACTTCGATCCGAAGCGCACCGAGGTCCTCCTGCTCGAGGGCGGCTCGCGCGTCCTGCCCGCCTACTCGGACGAGCTGTCGGACAGCGCCCAGCGCCAGCTGGAGGGCCTCGGCGTCACCGTGCGGACCGGCGCGCTGGTGACCGACATCGATGCGAACGGCGTCTCGATCGGCGAGGACGAGCGGATCGAGGCGCGCACGGTGCTGTGGGCCGCCGGCGTCCAGGCCTCGCCGCTCCTCGACGTCCCGACCGATCGCGCGGGCCGCGTGGTCGTCGAGCCCGACCTGACCGCGCCCGGCCACCCCGAGATCTTCGTGCTCGGGGACGCGGCGCACGTCGAGATCGACGGCGCCGAGGTCCCGGGCGTCGCGCCCGCCGCCATGCAGATGGGCAAGCACGCGGCGCGCCAGATCCGCCGCCGCCTCGACGGCAGGCAGTCGGAGCCGTTCAAGTACCGCGACAAGGGCTCGATGGCGACGATCGGCAGGGCCTCCGCCGTGGCGGAGATCGGCGGGCGGCAGCTGCGCGGGCTCGTCGCGTGGCTCGCGTGGCTCTTCGTCCACCTGCTGTTCCTCGTCGACTTCCGGAACCGCCTCGTCGTCCTGATCAACTGGATCTGGGCGTACGTCGGCTACCGGCCGGTCGCGCGGGTCGTGGCGGAGCTCGCGACGGCCGAGGACGAGCGCGACGACCTCAGCCGGCAACGCCAGACCGCTCCAGCTCCTCCCGAAGCATGGAGAGACCGCGCTTGATGCGCGAGCGAGCGGTCTCGCGCGGAACGCGAAGCCGCTCGGCGACGCCGTCGGGGGCGAGGCCCTCGAGGTAGCGCAGCTCGACCGCCTGCGCGTGGATGGGCTGCAGCGTCGAGAGCGCGCGGCGCACCTCGCGCTGGACCTCGCGGTCGAGCAGGTGCTCGCTGGGCCCCGCCTCGCTCGAGGACGCGTCGCGAGCAGAGTCCTCCAGAGTCGGTACCGCGCTGCGCGACGCGTCGCGCAGCGCGTTACGGCAGGTCGTAAACAACCAGCGACCTGGTGACTCGACGGGCCGTGCTTTCGTCTTCAGGGCAGCGAGCAGCGTTGCCTGTTCGAGGTCGTCCGCGAGGTGCTCGTCACCCCGCGCGAGGGAGCGCGCGAAGCGGCGCAGGTGAAGACGCTCGGCGAGGAGCGTCTGCACGAAGGCCGCATCGCACGCGCGATCCGTTGAGAGTTGAGCGATGGACATGGATCACCGGAGAGTTCCCTCGGTGAGTTGTCCAGGCCGCTAGACCGTGGCGAGATTTGGACGAAAGTGTCCGCCCCGGAAGGCGATTCCACGTCCTGCGACGACTTGGACCGTCTACAGGTCGCGGTAGACCATCTCTGCGCAAAGGCTGCCGCTCATGGGATCCGTGCAGCCGGGGATGCCGCACGAATTCACGGCAAGGACTTGTAGATAGTAGAAGTTCGGCGACAGCGCAGTAAGCAAGAACTCAGACGTGTCGCCAGTGCGGCGGACCCGTGAGATGAGCCTCCAGTTCGATTCGTCGAGCGGATGATTGTCCTTGTGGAACGGATGAAGACCGGGTTCCATCTGCTCGCCTTGATGCACTTGGTTCACCATGAGTGACAAAGAGCTCGGCACGTTCGGACTGGATTGGCCGAATCCACTGACGTGGACGAAGACCCCTTCACCAGAGAGGGGGATGATCGTCGGCGAAGGCCCCTGAGTGATGTAGGCGCGCTGCATGCTCACGATCATGGGCGGACCGGGCAGCGACCACTGCGAGCCGAGCGGATCCGTGAGAGACGTGTGAGCAATTCCAACCATTGAGTCGAGCGCGCTATCGCTCGGATCGATCACGCACACCGCGTCAACGTTGGCCTCCGGGTCGCTCTGGCTCATGCCGAACTTGCCCGTCACGGGAACGATCGATGAGCCCACGGCCGTGTCGAAGTCTCCGAGTTGCCGCACTCGAGTCGTCGTACCGAGGATCTGGGCGGGATCCTCGAAGTAGTAGAGCAGCTGAGGGAACGGTCCCCCATTGGCGGGCTGAGGCGCGACCGAGAAGATGATCCGAGACTCCCCCTGCCTGCCGTTGATTCCGAGCCCGTCGACATCCGCGGGAACTACGCCCTCCCAAGCGAGCTCAGACGCACGCCGCACGACGATCGGCGCGCCCCAGCTTCCACCCGTCATCGCCGCATTCCACGTCCATGTGATGCGGTAGATGTCCGCGGCGTGCGGAGGCAAGCGGTGCGCCTGTCCGATCTCGTACGCGAACTCGTCATCGAGGAGGAGGAACGCGTCCACGAACTGCTGGGTGACCGAGAAGTAGAAGTTGCGCTCGTCGGGAAAGAGCAGACCCTGATTTCCGTTGGTCGGATCGAAAGTGATCACTCCGACACCGAAATCGAGCGCGTCGACCTCATGGTCACTCGACGGTCCGAACCCCAGGTGCGCGCCGCTTTGCTCGGCGATGACCTGGCCCCGAAAGCTCGGGTGAAGGCTATGGCTCTCGGCGGTGTAATAGCTGACGAGGTCCGCCCCGCGCTTCCCATGATCGACCGTGCTCAGATAGGTCGAGCCCGTGACCTGCGTATGCTTCGACACCGAGATCGTGTAGGCAAGCCAGTTGTACGTCGTTTCGTCGACCCTGGGGACGAAGAAGTCGTTGGTCGAACTAGTACTGGGTTCGGGAATGAAGTCGTTGCCGCTCGACTGAGCGTCGATTTCGATCATGCTCGCGACGCCAGTCGCGACCGGGAAGTTCGCATCCGGGAACATCGCCGCCCTCGAGTAGTCGGGCTTCGGGCGCGCCCCGACTGGCGCCCACGGAGACGGAGGCTGCCGCTGATCGCCGGGTGGCTTCAGCAACATCGCATCGCCACCGGTCGAGCCGCTGGGGGTCTCGAGAGAAATCACACCTGACCAGACAGAGGCCATACCGCGAGCCCGACCAGAAGCAGGTTCGGTTTGCGCGTACAGCGGCGCTGAAGCGCCGAGGACAAGAGCGAGCGTGTGTGAAAGGGATCTAGCGTCCATGGGCCTCGCGCGACGGTTCCGCGCACCACGTGAATAGGGAAGGGTGACCAGATCAGCGAACGTCCTGTTCGCCGTGTCCACGCGCGGACAGCGCGTCGCGTATCGCCTCGAGCCCGCCGCGAACGACCTCGGTGTCGTCGGTGTCGAGCGAGTCAGGGAGTGCAGCGAGAGCGTAGTCGAGCGGCACGTACCACATGGGCTCGGTGGCGATCCACTCGAACAGACTGCGGCGCACTTCGAACTCATCACCGTCGACGATGCCGCGACAGATCCCGCTGAAGACGATGACCTCGACTGCGGGTCTGGCGATCGTCGAGAATTCGTCAAGCGCGGCACGAGCTGCGGCCTTGGCGTCGTCCTCGCGTCCCGACGTATACGCCTCGAGTGCGCGGTCGGCTTCGATGGCGCCAAGAACAGTGCGCCGCTTGACCTCCGCGCTGCGCGTCTCCTGGAGCGGCGCATTCTCCATCAGCGCGCGAGCACGATCGTGCTCCCGCAGCGACACCTCGATGCGCGCGAGACGCGCATGGCCCTCCTCGTAGTGCGGGAGCAGCGCGATCATCTCTTGGGCGAATGCTCGCGCCTCGGCAAACATGCCAAGACGGTGACTGGCGTACGCTGCGTTCATCAGCGTCACGTGGGAATGCGGCGTGAGCTCCAGTCCTGCGCGCGCGGTCTCGACCGCCTCCGTGTACCGCGACTGGAGAGCCAGCATGGCGGCGGCCCAGTGGGCCGTCATCGCGCTCCGCGATCCGATCTGGCCCTCCAGCTCAAGGATCGCCGTGTGCGCGCGAGCTGCGGCGAGAACCAGAGCGGAGCTGTCGGCAATCCGCGGCACCGACGCGTGATCGAGCACGCTTCGAAGCTCTCGCGCGTGTCGCACATGGTCGAGCCCTTCACGCGGCAGCAGCTCGTTCGGATTGGCGCCACCGTGCCGGAGCGCGTGGAACGCCGCCAGGTATCCGTCCTCCGGGGTGGTCGGCTCCGGCATCTCGGCGATGCCGAGCTCCAGGATCGCTGGATCGCCCTCGGCCGGGACCTCGTAGCGCTCCGCGAGTGCGCGCGCGAACGGGGTGCCCAGGTGATCCGCGACGGCACGCATGTCCTCGGCCGCGCCGGCGTGGTCGCCGTAGTCCGATCGGAACGTGGCCCGCATCGTGCGCGGGCCGACGATCTCGTGCCGCGCGTCGACGGCGTCGTCGAGGGCGGAACGGATCGCCTCGCGCGCCTCCGGGCTCGCGACGATGCGGTTGCTCTTCTTGACGATCCCGAGGTTCGCCGGGATCCGGACGTGGGCCGCGTCGAAGCGCTTCGCGCGCGACGCCGCCACGGCGTCCTTGTACTCGCCGTATGCGAACACGCCCGCGAGGGCGAGCGCCGCGACCATTGCGCCCTGCGCGGCGCGAGAGCGTCGCAGCCGGCGCCAGCCGCGCTCGATCACCGAGACCGGCCGCACGCTCACCGGTCGGTAGGCGAGGAAGGCCCGCAGGTCGTTCTCGAGGGCGTGCGCCGACGCGTAGCGGTGGCGCGGTTCGCGCGCGAGGCCCGCGTCGAGGATCGCCTGCGCGTCGCGCGGGAGTCCGGGCCGTACGCGAATCGCGGGCTGCGGGTCGCGCGTCGCGAGCGCGGTCAGGACCTCGGACGGCGAGCCCTGGTACGGCGCGCGCAGCGTCATCAGGTGGTAGAGCGTCGCGGTCAGTCCGTAGACGTCCTGGCTCGGCCGCGCCTCGACCCGACCCTGCAGCGCCTCGGGCGCCATGTACGCGGGCGTTCCGATCGCCGCGTCGCTGCGCGTCAGCGTCGCGTCGTCACCGACGGTCGCGATCCCGAAGTCGAGGAGCACCGCGCGCCCGTCGCGCCGGATCATCACGTTCGACGGCTTGACGTCGCGGTGGTGGACGCCCGCGCGGTGGGCCGCCTCGAGGCCGCTCGCCAGGCTCGCGCACCAGCGCACCGACTGGCGCAGGAGGTTCGGCTCCGCAAGCCCTTCGACGCCCAGCTGCTCGGTGATCCAGGCGGTGTCGTCACGTCGATCGGCGACCGAGCGCGCCTCGTCCAGCACGCGCGCCAGCGAGACGCCGTCGATGCGCTCCATGACGAGGAACGGCGAGCCGTCGGCGGTGACTCCGCGATCGAAGATCGTGACGATCGACTCATGATCGACGGCGGCGAGTGCAGAGGCTTCGCGCTCGAACCGCGCCGCCGCCTCGTTCGCGTCGAGCAGCCCGACGTGCAGCACCTTGAGCGCGACCGGCCGACCGAGGTCGAGGTCGTCGGCCGCGTAGACGACCCCCATCGCGCCGGCGCCGATCCGCGCCTGGATCTGGTAGCGGTCGGCGAAGACCCCTCCGACGCGCCGGTCGACGCCGATGCCCGCCGACTGCAGCGACGGCATGCGCAGCGCGACGGCGAGCGCGCTGCGGACCTCGCCCGCGAGTTCTGGGTGCTCGCTGCAGAGTGCGTCGATGTCGACGCTCCCCTCCGCGTCGCGCCGCTCGAGCGCCTCGCCGACGAGTCGAGTCAGGATCTCCTCGTGTTCGGAGTGCAGCGGGGTGGACATGGTCGATCGACGGGCGGGCTTCAGGAGCGACCGAGCCGGACGGCGAGCTTGGCCTGGGCGGCATAGAACGCGCGCCGCGCCGCGGAGGTGGAGCCGTAGCCGAGCCTCTGCGCCAGCTCGTGGAAGCTCGCCGTCTGCTCGAGCCGCGCGCGCAGCAAGAGCCGCTCCTTCTCGGGCAGCTCGTTGACGGCCTCGTGGAAGCGAACGAGGTCCTCCTCGCTCGCCATGACCTCGGCCGGGTCGTCGACGGGCGCGGCGAGACCGGCGTCGTCGACGTCGCCGCTCGCGCGCCGTCCGTCGCGTCGCGCCGCCTCGTGGAAGCGGATCGCGTCGAGGATGCGGTTCCGTACGACCATCGAGAGGTAGCCGGTGAAGGCGTCCTCGGTCCGTCCGCCGAATCCGTCGAGGTCGCTGAGGACGCTCCGGAACACCTCCTGCACGACGTCGCCGGTGCTGAAGCGCGCGGACAGCCACGGCCGGTTGGTGCGCAGGTCGGTCGCAAGGCTGTGGTGGACCATGCGGCGGACGCGGGGATAGAACGACCGGAACAGCCGCTCCAGCGCCGCCATTTCACCGGCTCGCGCAGCCTCGAGGTCGTCCAGGAAGCTCCCGCCGTCGCCTGCGTCGGGCCGCGGATTGACTCTGGGGGGAAGCTCCAAGCGTTTCATCGTGCGCGGGCGGCGCGTGTGCCGCCCACCAGCGAACGGCGTGGGTCCGGGTCGGGCGCGCCGCCCAGACTCAGAAAAATTCGCCGCCGCTTCGCGCGTCGAACGGGGGGGAAGGGGCAGGGTCCCGAGAGTACCCGAGCCGGCTCGATGACGGCGGTCGACCGTCACGCGTCGTCTCGAACTCGCGAAAGGGCGCGCCGGATGAGCGGAATCGCCCGGTAGTAGCGGCTCTTGACCGTCGCTTCGGGCATGCCGAGCTGCCGCCCGATCACCTGGAAGGACTCTCCCGAGAGGTGCCGGCCGCGCACGATCGCCTCGACCGTGTCTCCGGCGGTCTGCACCGCGGCGTTGACGATGCGGCGGAGCCCCGTGTCGTCGGGCTCCTCGACCGCATCGGACGGGACGTCCCGTGCGCTCTCCTCGCTGCTCGACCGCGCGAGCTCACGCCGCACGGTCTGGAGCCGAGACAGGATCGAGATCCGCGCGATGCCGTAGATCCAGGTCTCGATCCTGGACGTTCCGCGGAACTCCTCCAGGCGACAGCAGACGGTCAGCGAGACGTCCTGGGTCGTATCGTCGAGGTCATCGGCGCCGAGAGGCCGCCCCATCCGCGCGTGGCACGCGCGCACGAGCTCGGGGATCCTGACGAGCCGATTCTCGAGCTCGACCCGCGTCGCGGGATCTCCTGCGAGCGCGTTCCGCACGAGCGCGAGGTCAGCGGCTCCCGGCTCTCTCTCGTTCGACTCAGCGTTCTCTTCCGGATCCAAGACAGCCTGATCGGCCAGGAATCGGCCGCCTCCACTCCGAAGGCGGGTCCCGACGCGCGCCGCGCCGCAGGAATCACCGGAAATCGTCAGCTCGTCGTCGTCGTCGCGATTGCGTGTCGCGAGAGCGTCTCGTCGGTCAGCTCCAGACCGACGCCTGGGCGCGTCGGCAGCTCGTAGTGGCCGTCGACGACGTTGATCGGCTCGACCCAGATGTCGGCGAGCGACTCGTAGCAGTTCTCCAGCATCGGGCAGTGCGGCGTGGCGGCGGCGAGCTGGCTGTGGAGCTTCTGCTGGACGTTCGTGTGCGGGACGATCGGCAGGTCGTGGGCGCCAGCGAGCGCGGCGACCTCCAGCCACTCGTCGATTCCGAGCAGCTTCGTCGCGTCCGCCTGGACGATCCCGACCGCGCCCGCCTCGATGTAGTCCCGGAACGCGTAGCGCGTGAAGATCGTCTCGCCGACGGCGACCGGAATCGAGATCGCGCGCTGCAGCTCGGCGTGCGCCTTGACGTTCTCGGGCACCATCGGCTCTTCGAGCCAGTAGACGTTGAAGTCCGCGAGCTTCCCGCCCCAGTAGCGCGCGGTGTTGAGCGTCCACGCGCAGTTCGCGTCCGTCATGATCTCGACGCTCGGGCCGAGGGCGTCGCGGACCGCGCCGATGCGGTCGTAGTCCTCGCGCGGGTCGGACCTGCCGATCTTGATCTTCACGGCGTGGAAGCCGCGCTCGACGAGCCGCTGCGCGTCGCGCACGAGGTCGTCCTGGGACCACGAGAGCCAGCCGCCGTCCGTGCTGTACGCGCGGACCTTCGTGCGCGCCGCGCCGAGGTAGTGCCACAGCGGCATCTCGGCGCGCTTCGTCTGGACGTCCCAGAGGGCGAACTCGACGGCGGCGATCCCCACGCGAGAGGCGCCGACGCGGCCGACGAAGTGGTTGGACAGGAACATCTCGCGGACGAGCTCCTTGCGGAGCGTCACGTCCCTGCCGATCAGCAGGCCCGCGTAGTTCTCCTCGACCATGACCTGGGCCGCGCGCAGCCCCGGCGTGTAGCTCCAGTTCGTGCCGACGCCGACGACTCCCGCGTCGGTGTGGAGGCGCACGGTGAGGAACTCGACCTCGTCGACCTTGCTCTGCGAGTCGGTGATCTGGCGCTGGCCGAGCGGGACGCGCAGGAACGCGGTCTCGACCTTGGTGATGCGGGGTCCGGAGGTCATCGAATCAGCTGTCGAGGTCGGAGAGGTCGAGCGTTCCCGCTTCGTCGAGGGCGCGGAAGCGCGCCAGCGTCTCGGCGATCCCGTCGCGGATCGACGTGTGCGGAAGGCCGTCGAAGGCCTCGGCGATGCGCACGCCGTCGATCGCGCCGGGGACGGGCAGCTCCGGCCCGTCGACGGTGATCAGCTCGCCGGCGCCGTCGGCCTGTCGCAAGAGCTCGCCGATGAACTCCGTGACCTCGACGGCGTCGCCCGCGAGGTTGAAGACGTGCGCGCCCTCGGGACCGGCCTCCGCCGCCCGCAGGAACGCCTCGGCGCAGTCGCGCGCGTAGAGGAAGTCCGTGCTGCCGCCGAACCCGACCGTGAACGGGCGCCCCGCGACGGTCGCCTTGATCGCCTTCGTCGGACCGCTCGTCATGCCCTGGTCGCGGCCGACGCCGTAGACGGTCAGCGGACGCAGGCCGACGCTCGACGTCCCGTGCTCGAGGAACGAGACGCGCGCCGTGCCCTCGTTCGCGAGCTTGTAGACGCCGTAGTGCGTGTTCGGGTGCGGTGTGGCGGCCTCGTCGGGCGCACCGCCGGCGCGGACCTCGTCGTCGCGCTCGTACACCGCCGCCGACGACGCGTACGAGACGCGATCGATCCCGCAAGCGTGCGCCGTCTCGAAGACGTTGACGGTGCCGAGGACGTTCACGCGCGCACCGAGCATCGGGTCCGCGCGACAGAACGGGACCTGGAGACCCGCGAGATGGACGATGCGTTCGACGCCGTGGCCCTCGACGCAGGCTCGCAGCGCGTCCGCGTCGGCGATGTCGCCCTGGACGAACGTGACGCGCTCGACGCCGTCATCGCCGACGAGGTCGCGGATGCGGCGCGGGTCGGTGCCGGCGTCGAAGACAACGGGCGTGTCGCCGCGCGCGAGGAGGCGCTCGACGGTCCAGGCGCCGATGCAGCCGAGCGCGCCGGTGACGAGGTAGGTCTGGCTCAAGGGATGATCGCTCCGGTTTCGGGCCTGGACGATACCGCGCGCTACCCGATCCCGTACGTCGCGCGCACGGCGCGCTCCGGATCGACCCCGCCGCCGACGAGCGAGAGCGAGCGGCCCCACGCGTCGAAGACCTCGACGATGCGCTCGTACTGCGCCGCGACCAGGCAGACCGGCCAGTCGGAGCCGAAGAGGATCCGGTCGGGCCCGAAGGCCTCGAACGTCGCGTCCATGTACGGGCCCAGCTGCTCGTAGGTCCAGGCGTCGTGGTCGGCCTCGGTGACGAGCCCCGACAGCTTGCAGGTCACGTGCTCCATCGCCCCGAGCTCGACGAGCGAGCGCTTCCACTCGTCGATCTCGCCCGCCGCGATGCGCGGTTTGCCGATGTGGTCGAGCACCAGGCGCTGGTCGGAGAGCGACGCGCAGAAGCGGACGGCCTCGGCGAGCTGCCGCTCGTAGACGAGGACGTCGTAGGTGAGCCCGTGCTTCGCGAGCTTCCGGACGCCGTCCCGAAAGTCCTCGTCATCGAGGAAGCCGTCGGGTTCGGCCTGGACGACGTGACGGATCCCGACGAGTCGCTCGCCCCCCTCGCGCGCGCGGAGCCTCTCGAGGTCGACGTCCGCTTCGTCGGACCGCAGGTCGAGCCAGCCGACGACGCCGCGGATCCAGTCGTGCGCGCGGGTGAGGTCGAGGAGCCACTCCGTCTCCTCGACGTCCTGGCGGGCCTGGACCGCGACCGTGCCGTCGACGCCGGCCTTCTCGAGAAGCGGCTGGAGGTCTTCGGGGAGGAAGTCGCGCGCGAGCGGATCGAGCCCGTCCTCCAGGATCCACCCGTAGCGGCCGGGGTCGTATGTCCAGAAGTGCTGGTGGGCGTCGATGCGCATCGTCGGCGCGACCGTAGCAGGCGGAACGTGGCTGGTACTCTCTTCGGCCTCCCGCTTTTCGACGCTGCGATGAACCGACACCCCCTCCTCGTCCCACTCCTTCTCCTGACCGCGTGCGGCGGCGGTGCCGCCGACGGAACGATCGAGGTCGCCGTGATCCCGAAGGGCACGACGCACGAGTTCTGGAAGGCCGTCCACGCCGGCGCCGAGCGCGCGGCCCAGGACCTGGGCGTGCGCGCGATCTGGACGGGCCCGCTGGAGGAGGACGACCGCGCGGCGCAGATTCGCGTCGTCGAGGACTTCGTCGTGCGGAACGTGGACGGGATCGTGCTGATGCCGCTCGACCGCAAGGCGCTCGTCGCCCCCGCCGTCGAGGCGGACGGTCGCGGCATTCCCGTCGTCATCGCGGACAGCGACCTCGACTGGCCCGGCCGCGCGTCGTTCGTCGCGACGGACAATCGCAAGGGCGGCGAGCTCGCGGGCGAGGCGCTGGGCGAACTGCTCGACGGCGAGGGGCGCGTCGTCCTCCTGCGCTACCTCGAGGGCTCGGCGAGCACGAACGCGCGCGAGGAGGGCTTCCTCTCGGCGATTGCTGCGTTCGACGGCATCGAGGTCGTCTCGTCGAACCAGTACGCGGGCGCGACGAACGAGGGCGCCTACCAGGCGTCGGAGAACCTCCTCAACAGCTTCCCCGACGTCGACGGCATCTTCTGCCCGAACGAATCGGCCGCCTTCGGAATGCTGCGGGCGCTCGAGGACTCCGGGCGCGCGGGGAAGGTCCGCTTCGTGGGGTTCGACGCCAGCGACAAGCTCGTCGCGGCGCTGCGCGAAGGCAAGATCGACGCGCTCGTGCTGCAGGACCCCGTCAAGATGGGCGAGCTCGCAGTGCGCGCCTGCGTCTCGGCCGTCCGCGACGAGCCCGTCGAGCCTCGCATCGACACGGGGGTCGTCGTGGTGCGCTCCGACGAGGTCGACTCGCCGGAGGTGCAGGCCCTCCTCGAGCCCGACCTGTCGATCCTCGGTGGCTGATCTTCGGCTGCGCATCGAGGGCGCGATGAAGCGCTTCGGCGGAACGACCGCCCTCGCGGGCGTCGACCTCGTCGCGCGCGCGGGCGAGATCCACGCGCTCCTCGGCGAGAACGGCGCGGGCAAGAGCACGCTGATGAAGGTCCTCTCCGGTGCCGTGGCGCCGGACGAGGGCCGCATGTGGATCGACGGCGTGCCGTACGCGCCGCGTTCGCCGCGCGAGGCGCGCGAGCGCGGCGTGGCGATGATCTACCAGGAGCTCGAGCTGTGCCCGCACCTGACGGTGCTCGAGAACGTGACGCTCGGCGTCGAGGAGGCGCGGTACGGCCTCACGCGAGCGGACGCCGCCCGCGCGTCGCTCGTCGAGATTCTGAAGACGCTCGGCGTCGCGACGTTCGGGCCGGACACACGCGTCGCGAATCTCTCACCCGGCGACCGTCAACTCGTCGAGATCGCGCGCGCGCTCGCCGCCGGCGCGCAGATCCTCGTGTTCGACGAGCCGACGAGCTCGCTCTCGCGCCCCGACGTCGAACGCCTCTTCGAGGTCGCGCGCTCGCTGACCGCGCGCGGCGCTGCGGTCCTCTGGATCAGCCACTTCCTCGACGAGGTCGAGGCGATCGGCGATCGCTTCACCGTGCTGCGCGACGGCGCATCGGTGGGTGAAGGCGACGTGCGCGGTACCTCGGTCGACGAGATCGTCGCGCTGATGGTCGGACAGCCGCTGGACGGGGCGCTCGCACACGAGCCGCGCTCTGCGGGCGACGTCGTCCTCGAGGTCGAGGGGCTCGCGGGCCTCGCGGAGCCCCGCTGCGCGAGCTTCGAGCTTCGCGCGGGGGAGATCCTCGGGGTCTTCGGGCTCGTCGGAGCCGGCCGGACGGAGATGCTGCGCGTCCTCTTCGGGCTCGATTCGCGCGACGCGGGAACCGTCCGACTGCGCGGCGAGGAGGTCGACGACCTCGGTCCGCGGCGCTGGATCGAGCGCGGTGTCGGCCTCGCGAGCGAGGACCGCGCGCACGAGGGCGTCGCGCTCGACCTATCGATCGCCGACAACGTCACCCTGTCGTCGCTCGGCTCGCTCGCACGTCGCGGCTTCCTGTCGGGCCGAAGGAAGGTCTCCGCGAGCGTCCCGTGGATCGAACGGCTCGGGATCAAGGCGGCCTCGCCGAGCGCCCCCGCGCGCAGCCTGTCCGGCGGCAACCAGCAGAAGGTCGCGCTCGCGCGCCTGCTGGAATGCGGCGTCGACGTCCTTCTGCTCGACGAGCCAACGCGCGGTATCGACATCGGCGCCAAGCGCGAGGTCTACGCTCTGCTCGACGCGCTCGCGCGCGGGGGCCGCGCGGTCCTCGTCGTCAGCAGCCAGATGCCCGAGCTCCTCGCGCTGTGCGATCGGATCGCGGTGATGCGGCGCGGCGAGACCGTCGACGTGAGGGCGCGCGACGAGTGGACGGAAGAGGCCGCGCTCGCGGCCGCGACGGCCGGAGTGGGTGCGCGATGAGCGGCGACGTTCCCCGCGGCGGACTCACCCTCCGCCGGACGCTCGACGTCTTCGGACCGTTCCTCGGCCTCCTGTTCGTCGTCCTCCTGTTCAGCGCCGTCGCGCCGAGCGGATTCGCCTCGGCGTACAACGCCAAGACGATCGCGACGCAGACGGTCATCGTGGGGATCAGCGCGATCGGCGCGGTCTTCGTGATCCGCTCGGGCGGAATCGATCTGTCCGTCGGCTCGACGATCGCGCTCGCGTCGGTCGTCACGGCGCTCGGGATGCGCGCCGGCATCGGCGAGATTCCGTCGGTGCTCGGGGGCGTGGCCGCAGGCGCACTCGTCGGCCTCGTCAACGGTGCGCTCGTCACGCGGCTGGACCTGCCGCCGTTCATCGTGACGCTCGGAACGCTCGGCGCTGCGCGCGGCGTCGCGAAGTGGCTGGCGCACGAGCAGAAGGTCGACGCCCCCACCGGCTGGCTCGACGGGGTGATGTCGAAGAGCCCGGAGCCCGCGTGGCTGATCGTGGCGCCGGGCGTCTGGCTCCTCTTCGCCGCCGCCGTACTCGCGGCCATCGCGCTGCGACGCACGGTCTTCGGGACCTGGACGACCGCCATCGGGTCGAACGAGCGCGCGGCGCGGCTGTGCGGCGTGCCCGTCGAGCGGACGAAGCTGGGGATCTACGTCCTCGCCGGCGCCGCGGCCGGCCTGTCGGGCGTGCTGCAGTTCGCGCGCCTCACCGTCGGCGATCCCACGACGGCGACCGGGGCCGAGCTCGACGTGATCGCGGCGGTCGTCATCGGCGGGGCGTCGCTCTCCGGCGGAACGGGGACGATCCTCGGCGCGCTGATCGGCGCGTTCCTGATGGCGACGCTGTCGAACGGCTGCAATCTCTCCGGCGTGCCGAATTACGTCCAGGAGATCCTGATCGGCGCGATCATCGTCGGAGCCGTCGCCCTCGACGGACTACGACACGGGCGCCGCCCGAGCTGAAGAACTCGAGCGGCGCCCGTGCGCGGGACCGCGGTGGGATCAGCGAGCGGTCCAGGAGTCGTCGCCCATCTCCGCCTGCGCGGCGGGCGCGTTCTCGACGCCGTACCAGCGGCCGTCGATGCGCTCCATCTCGAACGGAACCGTCTGCGGCTCCATCCCGAACATCGAGAAGGTCAGCTCCAGCTCGGCCCGGTCGCCCTTCGTCGACAGCGTCTCGATCTCGACCGAGTTGAAGGTCGAGGAGAGGTCGATGCCGTAGATCTCGAGCACGTCCATGACGGCCGCGTAGGCGACGTCGACCTTGCCGAGCGCCTCGTCGAAGCCGAGCTTCTGCATCGCAGCGCCGTCCGCGACGTCGATCTCGCGCGCGGCCTTGCAGAGGATCGAGATCGCCTTCTTGGCGTTGTCCTCGCTCGCGATGTTCATCTGCGCGAACTTCTGGCCGAGCGTCTCGACCATCATCAGCGCGTCCTCGGGCGCGCCCGAGTCCTGGATGGCGCCGGCCGCCATCATCGGCGCCATGCCGGCCATCATGCCGAGCTGCTGCTGCGCCTCGGCGAGGTGCGGCTGGATCTCGGCGAAGAGCGCCTCTTCGGCCCCCTTCGCGGTGAGGCGCGACATGACCTCCTTGAACTGCGCGTCCTCGGCCGCGGAGGGCGGCTCCTTGCGCATTTCGGCCCACTTCGACTTCATCTCGGCGAGCTCTTCCGGCTTCGCCATCGTGTAGACGAGCGCGCTGATCCGGTGGTTCGCGAGGTGGTCGAGCGCGGCGATGACGGTCGCCTCCGGGGTCGCCTCGACCGTCGCGGTCGGACGGCCCGTCGAGACGCCGATCGAGGACGAGCTGGGGTCGGCGGACGACTCCCCGCCTCCGCAGGCGACGAGGACGAGGCCGAGGGCGGTGAGGGACGTGGCAGTGCGCATGGGTGGGTCTCCTGGGGGCCGGTCGGACCTCCGGGAGACGGCGCCCGCCGACGCTGGCGGGGCGCCGCGGCCGGATCCACGGTCCGCGGTGTCCCGAAGCGATCGGCCGCCCCGCGCGCCGGACTTGATGCCCTGACCGATCCGATACAGACCGCGGCGGCCCGTCTCAGGACGAGACGTACGCCTCGGCCTCGACCTCGACGCGCCAGCGCGGGTCGAGGAGGCCGCCGATGACGACCATCGTCGAGACCGGCGGCGCCGCGCCGTAGAACTCGCCGTGGACCGAGCCGACGGCATCGGCGTCGGCCGCGTCGACGAGCAGCATCCGCGTGCGCACCACGTGTCCGTTGGTCGCGCCGAGCTCGGCGAGGGCCCGCTCGACGATCTCGAAGCACAGCCGCGCCTGCCCGGCGGCGTCGTCGGGGCAGCCGCCGCTCGCGTCGATCGGAGCGGTGCCAGCGACGAGGATGCGATCGCCAGTGCGGACGGCGCGGCAGAAGCCGTAGCGCTTCTCGTAGGGGGAGCCGGAGGAGACGCGGGGGAGGTTCGACATGGCTGCGATGTTGCCCGAACGGACAACGGTGGAGCCTGGCGAGCGACCCAAACCCGGTTC
>JBCCSK010000090.1:0-18292 GCA_039200205.1 Planctomycetota bacterium | reverse complement strand
TCGACCGTGTCGAAGTCGATCTCCTCCTCGCCGATCAACTCGACGTTTGCGAAGTTGAGCCAGAGGTTGAAGTCGAGCTGTTCGTACGCACCGCCGAGCTCCAGGAAGGCCCGCCGCATGTTGGCCCCCGAGTCGGGGTCTTCGAACTCCTCTTCGATGTCGTCGTCCGTCCAGAACTCTGCGGCATCGGCGTGGATTCGGCCGCCCGCGTAGAGCTTCAGGTCGCCGCCGAGCGCATCCAGGCGGGGACCGTACTCCCAGTAGAGGTGCGGATAGGTGACGTCGATCCGCTCATCCGCGACGTCGTCCACCGCGCCGCGCCGACGTTCCTCCAGGACCTCGGACTCGTCCTCGATGCTGCTGTCGTCGTCCTCGTTCTCGCCGAGATCGGGGAGCGGACGGCCGAGCGGACCGCTCCGAAGGACCGTCCCCGTCTCCAGATCGACGTCCAGCGTGAGCCCGCGGACCGCGACGACGAGTGGGTGCGACCACGTCCTTCGCAGGACGACCGCGCGATCGGTGACGGACACGAACTGGATGCGTCCATCGACCCGATCCTCGATCCCCGATGCGGTGAGAGCCTCGTTCAGCGCCTGCGCTCTCTGGATCGCCTCCACCGCGGGATCGGTCGGCACGATCGCATCGAGCTCGCCCGACTCCAGGAACGACTTCGATGCCACGACGCGCCCGTCGGAGCCGCGCTTCGTGCGGATCAGCATCGTCAGGCTGGTCGTGCTGAGCGTCTCCGTCACGACCGACAGGAACGCGGTCGGCGAGGCAGGGTTGGCGACGAGCGATAGGCCTCCGAAGCGACTCGGGTCGAGGCGTACCCCGAAGCCGGACGGGGTTGGCTCGAGGATCTCACGAACCGCTGCGGTCACGGCGACCGATTCCGTCCACCCCTCCTGCACCTCGACCTCGACGTCGAGCTGCCCGGCCGACTCGAGCGACGGGACGAGCGCAGCGATCTCGATCGGCACGAGCGGGCTCAGCTCGTCGGCCTGGAACGTGAGGCGTTCCATGAGCGAGAGCGCGACGAGCCGCGGCCGCCGTGCGTGCTGGGACGCGGCGTCTCCGTTCCCCTCGAACAGGTCGTCGGGCCGCCTGCGAATGTCGCCGTCGAGCTGCTGGAGATCGAGAGGTTCGAGCGAAGTCCACCGCGGCGTCGACTCGACGATCAGCGAGGAGATCGAGTCAGGACCCGGCTCCTCCGAGAACGCGAACACGTCGCCGACGGAGACGTCTTCGGTCGCAGGTGCGACCGGCACGCGCCCCGACGCCTGCATCGAGTCACCCCACAGCGCGACCAGCGAGAGATCGGGACCGCCGGTGGACGCGGTCGGTGCCTTCGCCTCGGGAGCACTACGGCACGCTGCGAGCGCGACGAGCGCAGTCACCGTCGGCCCGACCGCGAACGCAACGCGTGGACCGCCTCGTCGAACCCTCAGCAAGGTGACAAGGGCCCGAGGGGATCCAGGACTCCGGTGGAGGAAACGGTCGGGTCGAGCGTGGAGACGATGACCGGGAGCATCTGCAGCCAATCATGCGCCCGTCAAGGTGATCCGTCACGTAGACACAAAGTGCGATTGCGCCAGCGGCGCCGGGATCCTCAGCGCACGACGAAGGAGAGGGCGTTCGTCGAGTTCGACGAGCCGGCCGTGTCTCGATATACGGCCTGGAGATAGCCGACGTCACCCACCGTGGCAGCGAAGGGCCCCGACGGGCTCGGGAGCTGGAGCAGGTCGAGGGAGAGGCTCGCCCGGCCGCCGGCATCGCTGGTCTGCGCCGCAAATCGGCCGATCGTGCCGCCGACGCACAGCGTGCCCGCGCCGCCGAAGACGTTCGGAACGACGGTCGTCGCATCGCCCAGTACGAAGAGGGTCGTGAGCCCCGGGGGGAGGGACGACGCGATCAGCGCGAGGTCGTTCCGCGCGAGCTCGGAGCATCCGGTGACCGACAGCAGGCCAGCCCGGCCCGTCGAGTTCGGCTGGGGCGGCGCGCAAAAGTCGCTGAGCTGTGCGTCGATCCGATAGACGTACCTCTGGCCGACGGTCTCTCCGAAGGAGAGCGACGGGTCGTCGACGCCCGGCGCGCCTACCCAGATGTCGTCGCCGGCGAGAGCGACGCTCGCTCCGTACATCGTGTTCGGCATGGGGCTCACCACCCGTGCGACCAGCTCGAAGCGCCCGCCCTTCGGCTCGAACACGTACGCCGCGTCCCCGCTCCCGAAGAGCTCGGGCGACGCCGTGCCGACGAGGAGGCGAGAGCCGACGAAGTCGACCCGCTGGCCGAATCGAGGTGCGCGCTGACTCTCGTCGAGCGAGAGGTTCGTGAGACGCTCTGCGAGCACCCATCCGGCCGCGATCCGGTCGTACACGAAGATGGCACCCGTCGGGACCCCTGGAAGCCCCTCGCGATACGAGCCGATTGCGAGGCGATCTCCCTCGACGGCCACGGAGTACCCGAAGCCAAGCCTGGTCGGATCGATCGTTCGCTCGAGCGACCAGGCGCCCGCCTGCTCGCGGAACACGTGGACGGGCCAGGCGATGCTGCCGTTCGTCACGAGGCCCGGCTGCCCCACGACGATCCGATCGTCGTCGAAGTCGACGCCGAGCCCGAAGAACGCGAAGGGCCGGGGAGACGGCGGCTCGATCCGCGCCGTCTCGGTCCAAACGCCCCCGATCCGATCGAACACGTAGACCGCGCCGCCCCGCGGATGGAACGTGGGGTCCATCGGGGCAGCGATCACAGCCCGGTCTCCCTTCAGAACGAGTCGCCGGCCGAAGTGCGACTCGAACAGCGCCACCGACGGCCGCAGGATCTGGACCTGTTGGAAGGTCCCGCCGATCTCCTCGTAGACGTAGACCGCGCCGGTCTCTCCGTCGTCGTCGAGGTTGCCGATCATGACGGTGGAACCGGAGATCGCGACGGGCGCGCCGCCCGCACTTGTGACCGGGCCGCCGTCGAGCGTGTCCGCGATCGACCATCCGCCTGGCCCGCGCTCGAAGACGGTCGCGCTCCGGCGCCCGAACCAGGTCCCCTGGCCGACGACGACGCGGTCACCGTCGGTGTCGATGTACGACCCGTAGAACGTCCGCGCGACGGACGGCGTCGGACCGCCCGAGTCGATCAGGCACTGAGCCGTGAGCGGAGCGACGAGCGTGAGGGATGCGAGGAGCGAGACGAGGTGGCGCATGGGAAGAGTGTGTGAGAGCTCCTCCCATCCTAGGTCGATCCTCGAGATCCGGCCGTCAGTTCGGGTCCCAGGTCAGCGCGAAGGCCGAGAGCTCGGCGATCGACCCGTTCAGCGGGTTCGAGTTGAACGTCAGTCGCACCTGGTAGTAGCGCGCCGACTCGATCCGATCGACCGTGTCCTGCCACTCGTCCGTTCCATTCAAGAACGTGATCCCGGGGTTCATCCGCAGCCTGTCGTGATTCAGGACTGCGCAGTCGTCGGCCGCCTCGTTGTAGTAGTCGCCGTAGCCGTCCAGCGAGAACGCGTCGACGGTGAAGTCGATCACGCCATCGTCGTCCTGATCGTTGTCCTGCGAGTTCGGAAGGGGCGGGTCGGGCGGAGGCACGTCGCAGCCGTTGAGGAGGGTGAGCGCCGTGGCTCCCCGGAAGTCCACGTCGAGGCTGGTCCCATCGGGCTGATCGATCGGCGCCGGCTCGAGCGTCGGCGGGTTGTAGCGCCGCGTCGTGAACGAAGACTCGCCCGCGATCGTCGCCTCGTACCAGATCGAGTGAACCCGACTGACGCGCGTCACGAAGTCGATCGCCCCGAGGTGCACCGAGTTGTCGAGGCCCCACGTCGGCGCGCCCGGCGGCGTCGTCGAGGGATTGAAGCCTCCGTTGGCACGCGTCTCCGTGTCCGGATCGATGAAGACGCTGCTGCCCGACTGGTTCGTACCGCCGGTCGTGAACGCGCGGAAGTAGGGCCGCGACGACGAGTTGAGAGCGAGCTCGAGCGCCCAGGCGTTCTGGCCGATGGCGGACGTATCGGGGTACGTCCGGTACTCCATGAGCAGTGGAAGCCCGATCGTCTGGACCTCTCCAGCGTTGAAGTAGGGCAGCGTCGGAACCGGAAGGCCGAGCGCGAGGAGGTACGCCACGGGCTCGACTCCCCCGCCCCCCTGGCCTCCCCGCGACCGAAGAGCCGTGTCACGCCACGTGAAGTACGTGCGTTCGTCGGGCGCGACGTCTCGGTTGAGCGGGAAGGGCATCACGGTCGTCCCCGTGATCGTCGAGAAGAGCTCGGCCGGGTTGAGGACGTAGCCGCGCTCCCGGGGATGGACGACGACCTGCGTCGCGCCTGAAAGAACGTTGTTCGAGAACTGCGGCTTGATCCCGGAGTTCCTGAACAGCGGGAAGGCGTTGTCCGGGTTGATCGTCTCGTCCGGTGCGAACGCGCTGTGACTCAGGCGTATCTCGAACTCATCGAAGGCATCCGGTGTGACCGAACCGCCGGCCGGAGACCAGTTGAGCCCTTCGACGTCGAGGTTCACGTTCTGGAGGTCCGTGAGCGAGAAGCCGCACTCGGCGTAGCGCCAGACGTGCTGCATCCTCGAGCCGAAGTTGGAGAGCGGCGTGACGACCCCCTGCGGGAACGAGGTCATCTGCTGGACGATCGGCTGGTTCTTGTCGATCGCGACCTGGGATCGCACGACAGGGCGCGGCCGGATCAGCTGGCGCGCGGTGTCGATGAGGAACTGCCCG
The DNA here is from genome assembly GCA_039200205.1 of Planctomycetota bacterium. Lineage (GTDB taxonomy): Bacteria > Planctomycetota > UBA1135 > UBA1135 > Saltatorellus. The sequence goes on along the minus strand of JBCCSK010000090.1, from coordinate 13,576 downwards.
GTCCACTCCGGCTTGTTGCCGAAAGGCGGCTCCTCGTCGATCGACGCGAAGCGACTGACCCGCCCGCCGTTGAGGAGCGTCGGGAGATTCGCCTGCACGGACAGGTCGATCGCCGGAAGCGACTCGACGATGTTGCCCGCGAGATCGCGCGGCGGGAACGGCTGATCCCGGTCCGCGAGGGTCAGGTAGTAGACCTCCGCCGTACCGGCTTCGTGGGCCAGCGGCTGATCCGGATCGAACGTCACCTCGCGGAGATCGGCGGACTGCGACACGCGACCGACGACGTAGTCCGACGTGGGTAGACTCCCGCTCGACGGAATCCGATCGCGCGTCAGCGTCAGGGAGTCGAACGCGGTGAGCGAGCTTGGGTCCATGGGCTCGCTGAAGCGAAGCGTGAACGACGAGACCGTCTGGATGTCGGTCCCCGGCTCCTCGGGGAAGCCCGCCGGCTGCGGCGAGACCTGGACGAAGCACTCGGGTCGCGTCGCGTCGCTCAGTCCGTCGAAGGCGGAACGGAACGAGGCGTCCCCGACGCCGAAGATCTCCCAGTCACCGGGACCGTTCCACGTGTTCGGGAAGCGGAGCAGCTGAACCGTCACGAGCTCGAAGCCACCGCCTGGCGCTGGCACGGCCTCGTCGATCGACGCGAACACGCCCGACTGCACGAGGACGTCCCCGCTCGTGGGCAGCGAGCTGCAAGGACTCGACGCGAACGTCATGCGCGGCACGCGGAAGAGCCGGCTGCCTGCGCCTCCGATCTGCTGCGGACGCTCGAGCGTGACCGGAGTCGCGCCCACGACCTGGGGCCGGACGACGTCGCGCAGGAACCCGTTGTTGGGGTCCGAGATCGCATCGGGGCGCCCGCCCGTTCGGAACGCGCGCGTCACCGGGCGCGTCGGTGCGCTGAAGTCGACGGGACCGTTGCCCGCGGTCGCGAGCGGCTTCCCGGCGAGGTTCGTGAGAACGCCCGTCACGCCGATTGCGGCATCCGTTCGGGTCGGGATTCGAAGCTGGGCGTTCGCGACGTCGACCGACAGGCTCGCCGGCAGACCGACGCCGTTGATCGCCATCGGCGGATCCGCGTCGAAAGCCTCGAGGTCGCTGATCGTGAAGTCCAACACGACCCGCGTCGGGTGGAAGGTGCCGCCGACGACGCTGCCGTAGAAGGTCGACGGGAAGACGCGCGCGTTGAACGGAAGCGTCGGCGGGTCTCCCGTGACGATCGAGACGGTCCGCTCGTTGACGTTGTTCGCATTCAGGAGGTCGTCGAACGTCAGGAGCGCCGCCGCATTCCGCGGCATGAGCGAGAAGACGCCCGCTGTCGAGAGGTCCTGGACCTGGATCGTGTCCAGCGCTTCGCCCGCCTGCTTCACGATCTGCAGGAACTCGGCGCGCTCGTTCGGATCGTCGACGTTCTTGAGAACGACGAGGTTCTCCTGGCCCGTCACCGGGTTCGTCTCGAGCTCCGTCGAGACCCCGTCTCCGGAGAACGACTGCGAGACGATGAAGTCGGTTCCCATCGGAACCCGTCGCCCCATCGAGTCGAACGCGAACAGCTGGACGAGACGGCCGTACTGGAACGACGTCAGCCCGACCTCCTGCGCACTCCCGCCGAAGTTCGGGTCGCCGAAGTAGAAAGCGGATCCTCTGTCGACGGTCTCTCCACCGCCGCTGCTCGTCGGACTCGAAGAGCTTCCGCACCCTGCGGAGAGCGCAAGAGCGGCGAACAGGAGCGCACCCCGGCCTGTGCGGTGTCTCTTCGGGAAGCCTTGGGGAGAAGCCGCGTCGAGACGAACGCGGCACGCGAGCGAGTTGGTGTTTGCGAGCGGAAGGTCGTACATGGGAAGTGGAACGCCCTCGGTTGAATGGAGGGAACACCACGCAACCCGCATGCCGCGCGCATCGAGCGATACGGCACACCGCGGAACGCGCCTACGGACGGCGATTTCGCATCCGCGGTGCGCTTCCGCTCGTCGATCCGGCTTCCATCGGCGAGTCGCGCCGATCGATCGCGCACGGGCGCGCGATCAGTTGCGCGCTCGCGAACGCGAGGCTCGTGCCCCGCCTCCGAACCAGCGGCGCCAGCCGCCCGAGCGCCTCGGCACGGCGGCCGCGATCTGCGGCGGCGACTCGGCCGCGCCGATCTGCGCCTGCAATCGCGCAACCTCGGCTTCGAGCTGGCCCACGACACGTGCCAGCTGCAGCCGCACGAGCTCAGCCTCCGCGAGCCTCTGCTCGAAAGCCTCTCGCTCGCGGTCGCCGCGCTCTTCGAGCCGATCCGCGTAACGCTGCAAGCCGCGTTCCAGACGCTCGGCGACGCTGAGCTGCCCGGCGAGTCGCGCACCGTCGAGCTCGAGCACGCGCGCTCGGTCCTCGGCGGCGACCAGTCGACCGCGAACGTCGTGCTCGATCTCGTCCGCGGGCGCAGCCGCAGGCACGTCCCGCGGCGGCCCGTAGCGGAGCGCGAGATCCGTCGAGCACACCGAAGCGACGACGTCGCCGCCGACGATCTTCGCGCGGACGTCGAGTTCCCCCCGTCGAACCGCGGCGATCAGCTCGTCACGGTCGACGTCGAAGCGGCGTGCGGCCTCGTCCAGCGGCAGCCAGAAGACGAGGCCCGGCGTGGTGGAAAGAGCGCTGGACATGCATGGACGTGAGCAAACTCAGACGCCCGGATCCAGGATCCCGAACTGGTTCAGGTGGTGGGCCGTGTGGTGGCGAACGAGCGTGCGCACGGCCTCGGCCTCCGTGGGGCCGTAGAGGACGTGCTGAACCACACCCTCCAGCTCCCCGACGGCGCGGAGCCGCTCGCGCAGTACTTCCACCTCGGCGCCGAGATCCAGCGCCTCTTCCGAGCCCGTCCGGAGGGACGGCAGCGTCTTGAGGTTCTTCGGCGTTGCGGTTGGCGAGCCCTTCACGACGCGCCGGAGGAACAGCGGGCCGATCATCCGCGCGATGGCCCGAATGGGCATCGGTACGGAAACCCGGCCGAGGTAGAGATCGCAAAAGGCCGCGCAGTGACGGACCATCTGGCCGGCTTTCATCTCACCCCAGCGCGGGGCGGCCTGGGGGTCGAGCCTGGAGAGGGCTCGATCGATCTCATCGAACGTCGGTGTGTCTTCGGTCGGCGGAGGAAGGCGGAGCATGGCGGCGTCGAGACGCTACCACGTCGGTCGACTCCGTCTCGCCGCCGATCTCACCACGACACCACGAGCGCGCCGACATCGCGCGACTCGCCCGATGCGATCTCGACGGCATCGAACTCCTGCGTCTGCTCCTCGCCGTTCGAGACGACCCGCAGGGAGTAGCGCGCGGGCCCGAGGTGCGCGACGTTGAATCGGCCGTCCCCGTCGGTTTGGAGGGTGAGTGTGAAGAACTCGTCGAGGGTCGCTCCCTTGGAGTGCTCGACGATGACGCTCGCCTGTCGGGCCTCTCCGTCCTCGCCCACGACGCGGCCCGTGAGACTCGCCGTGGGGACGGCGTCCGTGGGAACGACGAGCGTCGGCTCGTCGTCGGAGGGGCTGACGCCGTCGAGGGTCGCCGCGGGCTTCGCGAAGAGCCTGCCCGGCGCTTCGACTTCGAGCGTGTGCGGGAGGTCGGGGCAGTCGTCGAACGTGAAGCGGCCCGTCTCGTCCGTCCAGGTCGCTCCCGTCGAACGACGGTCGTCACGCCCCTCGATCTCGCGCCTCACCCGCCACCGTGCGAGCGGCAGACCGGCGTCGGTGACGACGACGCCCGACATGGTCGCAGCGGTGACGAGGATCGGGTTCCACTCGCGCTGCTCGCCGGCGCGCAGCTCCAGGGTCTCGACCATGGACGATCCCTCCAGCTCGCTGTCGACTTCGATCACGACATCGCCGGCCGCCATGCTCGGGATCTCGAAGCGACCCTCGGCGTCGACGCGCGCGTGGAAGCGACTGAGGTGGTCGAGGCCGTTCGACGACGTCAGCGTCGCGTCCGAGACGACCGTTCCGCGATCGGTCCGTACGACGCCGCGCAGGCTGGCCGCTGGCTCGAGCCGGAGCTCCACGGAGGCGATCCCGCCGACCGGAACGACGACGTCGCTCTCCGCGATGCCGCTGGTCGCTGCACGTGCGCGAACGGCGATCGTCCCCGCGCCCATCCTGTCCGTGCGGAAGCGACCGTCGGCATCCGTGCGCAGCCGGAGGTGCGGCGAGCCCCACTTGCGCTCCTCGCCCTCCATCCTGCTGTCGATGTTCGTCGAATTCCCGACGAGCACGAGAGCGCCGGCCCGGGGACGGCCCGACGGATCGAGGACGACGCCTTCGATCGTCCCGCCGAGTGCGGGGAGGACCAGGTCAACCCGCAGTCCGCGCCCGTCCTCCTCGCCGAAACGGGCCATGCGGCCCCACGACGGCTCGTATCCGGAAGCACGCGCCGCGATGATCTGAATGCTGGACGCATGGTGGATCTCGTAGCGCCCGCGATCGTCGGTCACCGCGACGACGTCACCGCGGTGCGGTGCGCCCGTCCCGTCGTTGAGCCAGACGTCCGCTCCGCCAATGGGCCGGCCCGCCGCATCGCGCACGACGCCGTGGATCGTGACGCCCGGCTCGACGGTGAAGTCGATCTCGGCGGTCTCACCGGCGACGACGTTCGTCGTCTCGGCGTCGAAGCCCGACGGCATCGAGAGTCGATGGACGTACACAGTCGCATCGCCGGGTCGAACGTCCTCGAAGCGGACGAGGCCACTCGCATCGGTGATGCCCCGCCGCGAGTCGAACCACGTCTGGCGAGACGCGACGAAGATGCTCAGCCCAACACCCGGCTCCGGATCGCCCGTGAGCGAGTCCGTCACCGAAACGACCACGGAGCCCGTCGTCGGAGAGGGTGCTGCGGCCGCTGGCGCCTCCGGCTCGTCGGGCATCGCCGTCGAGCGCCCCACGGTCCCATCTTCTGCCGCCGGTTCTGCGATCGGTTCAGGACGCGGCTGAACGAGTTCCGCCGTCGACACGACATTGTCCGTCGAACGCGCGTCGCGCGTCACGCTCGGCGGCGACAGGACGACGACGGCGAGGACGAGCGCCGCAAGACACGCGGCAGCAGCGAGGAACATCTTCTTCATGGCGATCGCCCCCACGGGCATCCAGAGCACCTGCGATCCAGCGAGCGCAGGTCCCGACCGATCCGGCCACGACGCCGCGACGGCGGCCCAGCTCTTGCCGGACGACGGACGCTCGTCCTCGAGCTCGCGACGCAGCCGTTCCTTGGCGCGCGAGAGTCGCGTCGAGACGGTGTTCGCGGTCAGGCCCAGGCGCTGCGCGATGACCCGCGGCGGCAGGCCGTCCCAGTAGCGCAGGGCGACGATCTGGCGGTCCGGCTCGTCGAGCCCCTCGACCGCCGCGGCCACGCGCCGCTGGAGAGCGACGCGCTCCAGCGTCTCCACCGCCGACGACTGCGCCTCGGGCGCTGCCGCCTGAGTCTCCCGACTCTCGCGCCGCCGGGCCCCGCGAAGGCGCTGGATCGCCGCGTTCTTCGCGCACCTCCGCATCCACGCCCGCAGGCGTTCGGAGTCCATGGCACGAGGCGCGCGCAGCCAGGCCGAGAGGAGCGTCTCTTGCACCACGTCGTCCGCCCCGCCCGAGTCCCGGAGGACGTCGAGCGCAACGGCGCGGATCGCGCGGACGTCTCCCGCCAGGTCGTCGAGGTCGAGGCGTGCCATCGGAAACGACGACGCCGCGGCCGGCAGATCCTTGCGGACCAAACCGGGAAACCGATCGATCCCCGGGACGTTTCAGTTCGCATTCAGGCCATGCGCCCTCGAGCCTAGCTTCGCCTTCCACGCGGTTTCCCGCGCAATGACCTCCGCCTTGCCCATGTCCGTCGAGACGACCTCCAGGACGGCGATCGAATAGTTCTCCGGCCTGCGGGCGCGGAGCCTCGCGTTTACCCCGTGACCATCGCCGGCATACTGCTGCCAGCGCGCGAGGAAGCCACCAGCGCCGGATGCCGACCCCACGTACTGCTCGCCCGTCCGGGGACAGACGAGCAGGTAGACGCCGCCGACCGACGACAGTACCGCCCGCCAGGTTTCGGGCAGGACGAGCACGTCGTCGAGCGTGATCGCGAGACGACCGAAGCCCGGGAAGGGGGGCTCGCTCGCCGTCCGTCGCAGCTCGACGACCTCCTTCGGCTGACGCTCTGCCCACTGGGACCACGAGCGGACGGACGGGCCGCTACCCCATCGGACGAGGACGCGTCCGGCGTAGTCATCGAAGTCCGCGAGGTGCTCGAGTTCGTGGAGGGCGAGGTCGTCACGGTCAGGGACCGGAAGTCGCGCTGCGTGGCTCGCGGGAGCGCGGCATCCAGCGCGGAACGGCCAGCTCTCGCCGAGCCGGTGCGCGCGAACGAACAGTCCGCTCTGCGAGCCGTCCGCGAGCGGAGGCCCGGGCACGAACTGCATCGCGTGGGCGGCTCTGAGGTACGGCGAAACGCGCCCCGATCGCTGGATCGAGACGAAGGCGTCGAACTCGACCGGGCCGCGCTGCCACGCAGCGAGCCCGCGACGATCGTGGCGGACGAGTCGCGTTCCGCCAAGCTCGACTCCCCGGTCGAGAAGGAGCTGATCGAAACGGAAGACCATCACCAGGGTCTTTCGGAAGCCCCTCGGTGCGCCGTGAGCCGTTCCCGGCCGAAACGTATTTCGTGGCCTCCCCCTGAAAGACCCGCACCCGCCCCGCGTACAGGCAGGCATGGAGCTGCTGCCCTCGACGCGCTTCGGGCGGGTCCGGCTCGCCGCGCTGACCGTCGTTCCGGCGACCTCGGTCGCGGTGATCGGATGGGCCGCGACGGCCATGCCCGGCACCTCGTTCCGCGGGACGCCGCCCGATCTGACGGAGGAAGAGGCTGCAACGCGCGATCGACTCGTCGAGACGATCAAGGCTCTCACGGAGGACATCGGTGAACGCCACCACGGCGAGCCGGAGTCGCTCGGCGAAGCCGAGCGCTATCTCACGAAGCGACTGGAGGCCCTCGAGCTCGAGGTCACGCGACAGCCGTACCTGATCGACGAGGTCGAAGTCGCCAACCTCGAGGTGCGCATCGAGGGCACGGAGGACGACCTCGCGTGCCTCGTCGTCGGCGCGCACTACGACACGATCGACGGGACGCCGGGTGCGGACGACAACGCTTCGGGCGCGGCTGCGCTCGTCGAGGTCGCGAGGCTCGTCAAGGACCACGCGTTCCGCCACGACCTGCTGCTCGTGCTCTACACGAACGAAGAGCCTCCGAGCTTCCAGACGGAGTCGATGGGAAGCGTCGTGCACGCGACGTCGATGGACGAGCGCGGGGACGAGGTCGCCGCGATGCTGTCGATCGAGAGCGTCGGCTTCTTCACCGACGAGGAGGGCAGCCAGGAGGTCCCGAGGTGGCTCGAGCCGCTGTATCCGGACACCGGGAACTTCATCGCCTTCGTCGGAGACCTGAGGTCGCGCAAGCTCGTGAAGAGGTGCATCGCGTCGTTTCGCGAGCACGCGGAGGTGCCGTCCGAGGCGTTGGCCGCGCCAGCGGGCGTTCCGGGCGTCGGGTGGTCCGACCACTGGTCGTACTGGCAGCGCGGCTACGAGGCGCTGATGGTCACCGACACGGCGCTGTTCCGGAACCCGCACTACCACGAGGACAGCGACACGCTGGAGACCCTCGATCTCGACGTGACCGCTCGGATCGTCCACGGCCTTGCCCGCGTGGTCGTCGACCTGGACGCCAAGAAGGCGGATTGACCGGGCACCTTGACGAACCGAGAGAGCGCGCCCATCGTCGAACGGCCGCGATGCGCGAGACTGCGCCGCGGAAGGAAGCCGCACCATGCCGCAGTTCGTCCTCCTCGCCGCCGCGCTCGCCATGCCACCGCAGACGATCCCGGGCACGTCGCCGTGGACGCAGGAGCAGTTCGCAGCCCGCTTCGTCGAGCGCATCGAAGCGCTCGAGCCAGACGCGGACCCGGCCGAAGATCCCGTTCTGTCCGAGATGGTCAGCTCGTGGTCGTGGCACGCATTCGAGTGGGCGCTCGCGGGCCTCAGGCCTCCGAGTTCGGATCCGCTCGGAGAAGCGCGCGCGCTCTTGATCGCGGACATCCTCGAGCGCGAGCTCGAGGCGACCGAGGTCGTCGAGTTCTTCGAGAACGTCGCGAGCTGGGGCGATCCCGAGTGGATGCGCTTCGGAAGCGCCAAGATGGCCAAGGAAAGCGCGAGGCGGCTATGGCCAGAGGATCGCGCGTACGCCGCACTCCTCCGCTGCGCCGAGGAGATGGAGCGAATCGGTCGCACCGACGAGCAGGCCTTCTGCCTCGGTGAAGCAGCTCGGATCGCACGCGCCTCGGGAAGGTCGAAGGCAGCGCTGGAGCACCGACGGCGTGCGCTCGGCCTTGTCGTTCCCCTGGGCAACGAGCGCTACATCGCGTTTCAGCTCGGAAACCTCGGGACCGACTGCTCGTCCGCGGGTGAGTACGAGGAGTGCGTCCGCTACCACCGCGAGGCGCTGCCGCTGTTCCGCCGGATCGGGTTCGCCATCTCGGTGGCGGAGTCACTGAGCAACCAGGCGGGAGGACTGCAGGGACTCGGTCGCTTCGATGAAGCTCTCGAGCTGCACCACGAGGCCTATGACCTGGAGGCCGCTTGCCTGCCCGGCGCCTACGAGCGACCCGACCTCTGGGATGCCCGATACGTCGTCGGATCGATGGTCTCCACGGTCCAGAGCCTCGCAGAGTGCTACTTGGAAGCCGGGCGGCCGGACGACGCCCTCCGATCACTGGACGACGTCGTTCGGCCGAAGGGACCAGTGGAAGAGTGCTTCCTCGACGATCTCCTGGCCGATGTCGAGAGGGGCCTCGGCCTCCATGAGCGCGCGCTCGCGCGAGCCATGCGCGCGAACGCGATCGCGAAGGAGATTCCGTGGGAGGAGGGCGTCTTTCGCACGGAGGTGACGCTCGCGCGCTGCTACTCGAGCGTCGGTGAGGTCGAGCTGTCGATCGAGCATTCTCACCGGGGCCTCCAGGCCTACGGCAGGGTCCCGAAGGACCCCAAGATCGACGCGCACTTCGTCGGTACGGCGCTCGGCCTGAGCTCGGGATACTCGCGGATCGGCCGCCATGGTGCCGCCGAGGAAAGCGCGGAGCTCGCCCTCGCGGCGAGCGAGGAGCTTCAGGACATCGCGACGAGCTTCAAGGTCCTTCAGCTCCTGGGCGAGCTCGCGCTCATCCGCGGGGACGCGCGCGAGGCCGAGAAGCGATTCGACGAGGCGCTTGCGCTGATCGATCGCACCGAGATCGCCGGCGACGTCGAGCTGAGCGCCCGAGAACGCGAGCTGCACGCCGGCGTGCGAATGGCCCAGGCCCGGGTCGAGCGATTCCGCGGCGCGACCGAGGCGGCGCGGGGCTACGCGATGGAAGCGGCCGCTCTCGGCGACGTCCAGGGTCAGCTCTTGGCGGCGTCGCTCTCGATGGAGCTCGACGACAGCGAGACCGCGGAGCAAATCGTGGAGAGCGTGCCGATCGAGCGGCTCGGTGCTCGGGCACGCGTCCTCGTCGCCAACCTGTTCGGCGAGCTCGGCCGCACCGCGGACGCTCGCGCCATGGCCGAGGAGACGTTCGAGGAGATCCGGACCTCGCACCTGTCGATTCGATCGCCGCTGACGCGCGATACGTTCGCGGATCCGATCCGTGCAGCGGAGCACCGTGCGGCGATCGAGGTTGCGCTCTTCGAAGCATCGGACGCGGCGCGGGATCCCGCGCTCGCTCTACGCCTCTTCGAGCTCGGCCGCGGAACGGCGACCGTCCAAGCGCTCGCCGCGTTCAACGCCGGATTCCGACCCCGTGCGGATGCTCGGAGGGCGGTCGCTCAGGAGCGCGCGCTGACGGACGAGCTCGAGGAAGTCGGCCGACGACTGCGCTCGATCGCCGGGGACACCGGGATCGAAGCGATGAAGGAGGCGGCCCGGCTTCGCCGCGAGATCGACGAGCTCTCCAGGCGCCGCGACGAACGCGTCGACGAGGTGGCGCGCAAGGATCCCACCTACGCGTCCTCCATCCGACCCGACGTCGTCGAGCTCGCGGAACTCACGGCGCGCCTCGACGAGCGGACGGCGCTGCTCGCGTTCGTGCTGGACGAAGTGCGATCGATCGTTCTCATCGTCGATCGCAACGGGCTGCGCTCGTTCGACCTCAGTTCGAAGGTAGCGATCGAGCGGGCGGCCGCGGACCACCTTGCCGCCCTGCGCCTACGCGGCGGCTCGTTCGACTCGGTTGTCGCGACGGGACGCGACGCGTTTCGGGAGACCCTCGGGCCGCTCCACGAAGCCGGAGCTCTCGACGGTGTCGAGCGGCTCGTCCTGGTGACCCACGGAGCCCTCGACGTGCTGCCCTTCGCGACGCTCGTTCTACCGGTCGAATCTGGTGAACGACCGCGCTTCCTCGTCGAGACACACGCGACCGTCCACGCCCAGTCCGCCACCGCCTGGAACGAGCTGTACGAGCGGGCGCTCGGACGCGCGAAGGATCGAGACGCCGACGACTCCTCCCTCTTCGCGGTCGCCGACCCCCGCATCCGCACGGACGGCGAAGACGTCGTCTCCGAGTTCGTCGCGCGTCGTAGCGGCTTCGAGCGTCTCGTGCGGACGCGGGAGGAGGTTCTCGGCGTCGCTCGGACGCTCGGTCAGGAGGACCTCGTGGCGGACGTTGGCGACGAGCGCGACCTGCGCCGCACCGCGCCGGGCCCGAACGAGTGCACGATCCTCCTCGGCGGCGCCGCGAGCAAACGCGCGGTGCTCGAGGCCGTCACCGATCGGTTCCGCTACGTCCACTTCGCGGCACACGGCGAGTCGAGCGAACGCTCGCCGATGCAATCGCGCCTGCTTCTGTCGCCGAGCGAGACCGACTCGGGCAATCTCTACCTGAGCGATGTCCTCGACATGCGCCTCGGGGCCGAGCTCGTCACACTCGCCGCGTGCGAGTCGCAGCTCGGCGCGCGCACGGGCGGCGAGGGCGTCATCAGCCTGACCCGCGGGTTCCTCTTCGCCGGCGCGGAGAACGTCCTGGGTTCGACCTGGCGCGTCGACGACCGGGCGACCGTCGATCTCATGGAGCAGCTCTACCGCGAGCTTCGTTCGGGGAGGGACGTCGTCGACTCGCTCCGCAGCGCACAGTGCGCCGTTCTCGAACGAGCGCGCACGAGTGCATCCGAGGACGAGCATCCGTATTTCTGGGGAGCGTGGATGCTCTGGGGCGCTGGCGTCCGGCCCGCCGACTAGCCCGGGACTAGCCCGGACTAGGGAGCGAGAAGGGCATCCGTGAGCGCGCTGTAGCCGTCGCCGTCGACGACGGCACGCAGCCCCGCGATCAGACGCTCGGCGCCGTCGCGGTCCCCGAGCGCCGCACGGGCCCGAACGGCGACCAGGCCGGCCAGGACGAGGGTCTCGGGCGTGGCTTCGCTCGAAAGCTCATGGATCAGCACGAGCGCGTCGTAGGAGTATCCCGACTCCAAGAGCGTGTTCGCACGTGCCAGCGCTCCCCCGCTCGAGCCCGCGGGCGCCGCAGAAGCGTCCACCCGGAACGCGACCGGCTCGCTTGCTGCGAGGTCCCTCAGGAGCTCGAAGTCGGCGGTCTCCCCGTGCCGCTCGGGATCGAGCTCGACCCACCAGGTGACGTCTCCGGCCGAGGTCCACTCGGCCACCGGTGAGTCGACGCGAACGCCTCCCGCATCGAGGTCCTCGATCCGCACGTCGAACGTCGACTCGCCGACGATCCCATTCGTCGAACCACGAATCACGAGGCTGCAGCGCAGCGAACCGTCGATCGCGAACGACTCGTGGACGTCCGTCGCGAGGCGAAACGCGAACGACTCCGGCGCGCGTGCCAGGCGCCCGACGGGACCGATCGCGCGAAGCAGCCGCTCCCTCGTCGAGCGCGTGCTCCGAAGAACCTCTGCGCTGAGCTCGTCGAGGAGCGCGACCGTGAGCTCGCCGTCGAGGATGCGAGCGCGAAGCTCGGGGCTCGCGCTCCGGGCGAGGATCTCGCGCTCCTCGTCGGCAGGCGTCTCGCCGCTCCCGACCTGCGCCCGCACGTCGTGGATCACCTCGAACTGATCCAGCGCGTCACGGCGATCCGAGGCGATGCGCGCGAAGTACAGGATCGCGACCGCAGCGACGACCGCTGTGGCGACGCCGATCGACCGTGAGGGATGGCGCCGAGCGACGCGCCACAGTCTCTCGCGAAGACCGAGCGGCCGAGCGACCGTCGGATTGAGGGTCCGGACGTTACGCAGGTCGTCGGCGAAGGCCTCGGCGGTGGCGTAGCGGCGCACCGGGTCTCGCTCGAGGGCCATGCGGCAGACGCTCTCGAGGTCGCGCGGCACCTGGGAGTCGTAGCGGCGAAGGGGCGGCGCGTCGTCGTGCAGAGTCCGTTGGAAGATCTCGTTCCTCGAGCCGCTCGCGAACGGCGGACTGCCCGTCAAGAGCTCGAAGAGAATCGTCCCGAGGGCGTAGACGTCCGTCGCAGGCGTCGCGGCCCCGACTCCGGCGTCGATCTGCTCGGGCGCCATATAGGTCGGCGTCCCGACCGCCTCGCCCTGGAGCGTCAGCCGCGTCGGCTCGTTCTGATCGAGCGCGACGCCGAAGTCGAGGATGACAGGATCTCCGCTCGGCCGAAGGATGATGTTGCCAGGCTTGAGGTCGCGGTGGATCACGCCGGCCTCGTGGGCGACGTGCACGGCGCGCGCGAGGCGCTCGACCAGCCGCAGGGCGGGGCGCACGTCGTGCCGGGCTCGGTCGCCTCGCGGCGGATCGTGAGCGTCGTCACTCCACGTCGCGCTGCGCTGATCGGTCTCGGGAAGCGGCGCGGGCGGCACGAAAGGACGGTCCGCTTCGCCGTCGGAACGCGCGCTTCGAAGGTGGTGCGCGAGCGTCTCGCCCTCGATGTAGGGCATGACGAGATGCACCGCTCCATCGCCTTCGACGACGTCGAGCACGGGGCAGATGTCGCGATGGTCGAGACGACCCGTGAGACGGATCTCGCGCCGCAGACGCTCGACGGCCGACGGAACCCAGGACAGTCCCGGCCTCAGCGTCTTGATGACGACGGTGCGTCCGATCTCCGGATCGCTGCCGAGCCACACCGCCCCCTGCCCGCCCTCGGCGATGAGTCGAGTGAGCGCATAGCGTCCGATCCGCATGCCTGCTGCGAGGGAAGGCTCGACCGCATCGACGAGCGCATCGAGACGGATCGGAAGGCTCGCATCGGTCACGGTGTCGCCCTTGGGCAGGGCTCCGGCGCGCTCGTCCTCGTCGAGGAGCGCGCGCAGGCGCTCGCCCACGTCAGGATCCTCGGCAGCGACCCCGGCGACGAAGGACGTCCGCTCGGCGGGATCCAGACGAGTGGCGGCCTGGAAGAGCTCGAAGAGGCGGTCGGGCATTGGACTGGGCGCGACGAGGGACGGTTGCCGCGCGAGCGCCCCATGAGATCTGGCGGACGCGGCCAACGTAGCAGAGGGGATCGAGGGCGACGGGCTGACGGCGATCTGACACGGGCTACGCGCACGTCGCGCCGGCAGAGGGGAAGCGCTCTTCG
>JBCCSK010000089.1:0-18342 GCA_039200205.1 Planctomycetota bacterium | reverse complement strand
GAAGAATGTGGCGAAATCGCGCTGGAGCCGTGCGTGGGGTCGTGCGATAGATCGTATCTAATAGCGATATATCGCTATTGTTTCCGACCCCAACCCAGAGGTTCCATGCATCATTTCTTCATGACAGCCCCCCGCCCCCCGCATCACCGCGCCCGCCGCGGTGCGGTTCGACGCGCGATTCTGACGCTCCTCGCCGAGGGCCCCAGGCACGGCTACGAGCTCATCCGAGAGCTCGAGGACCGCAGCGAAGGGCGCTGGCGGCCGAGCCCCGGCTCGATCTACCCGACCCTCCACCGGATGGAGGCCAACGGCGTGCTCGCCTCGACCGAGGTCGACGGCAAGCGGCAGTTCTCTCTCACCGACCGCGGCAAGCAGCGACTCGAGGAGCTCCGCAAAGCCCACGCCGACGGTCCGGAGCCCTGGGCCGACGCCGCCCCCGGACGCCGAGGCGAGCTGCGGCGCCAGATGTCCGAGCTGCAGGGCCAGGTCCGTCAGATCGCACAGTTCGGCACGCCCGACCAGCGTGCCCGCGCGGTCGCCACGCTCGAGACGGCGAAGCGCGAGCTCTACGCGGTGCTCGCGACCTTCGCCGGCGACGAGCCCGACGCAGGTGATGAGAGCTAAGAGGGGGCTCGCCTCGCTCCCGTCGATCCTGCGTAGCATGCGCTCATGGCCGGAGTCAGCGCACACAGGACCTCGCGACGCACGTTTCTCGCAGGCGCATCGGCCCTTGCGCTCGTGCGCCAGAGCTTCTCGCGCGGCCTCGAGCGCAGCGACGTCGGGCGCGAGGCGTACGACCTCGACGAGAGCGTGACGTACCTGAACCACGCGTCCATCGGCACGATTCCGCGGTCGGTTCGAGAGGCGCACGCGCGCTACCTGGAGGTGTGCGAGACCAACCCCTGGCTCTACGTCTGGGGCGGTGCGTGGAGCGAGGCCTTCGACGAGGCGCACGCGGCCGCGGCCGGCGTGCTCGGCGTCACCGAGGACCGCGTCGCGGTCATCCGCAACACGACGGCGGCCTTCGGAATGGCCGCGAACGGGCTCCCGCTCGGTGCGGGGCACGAGGTCCTCTTCAGCTCGCTGAACCACACCGGCGCGAGCGCGTCGTGGACGAGCGCCGCCGAGGCGCGCGGCTTCACCGTCCGGCGCTTCGAGTTCCCCGAGGACGACGTTCCGTCGCTCTCGCGCGATGACGTCACCCGAGCGCACCTCGATGCGATCCGCGACGAGACCGAGGTCATGGTCCTCCCCCACATCGACAACGTCTTCGGCGTTCGTCACGACATCGGCGCGATCGCGCGCGGCGCTCGAGAGCGTGGCGTCCGCTGGGTCCTCGCCGACGGCGCCCAGTCGATCGGGATGCACGAGGTCGACGTCGACGCGAGCGGCGTCGACGTCTACGCGACGAGCGCACACAAGTGGCTGCAGGCGCCCAAGGGAACGGGCCTGATGGCGCTCTCGGACGCGGCCCTCGGCGCGATGCGACCGATGGTCACCTCGTGGGGAAAGGGGCGCTGGGAGGGGACGGCGCGCGCGTTCACCGACTTCGGAACGCGCGACCTCGCGAAGGTCCTCGCGCTCGGCGACGCCATCGCCTTCCACGCGCGCACGGGCGCGGGCCGCGAAGCCCACTACGCGGACCTGCGCGGGGCGCTCCTGGCGAGGATCGAGGACGACGCGCGCCTCGAGCTCCGCTCGCCCAGGACCTACGCCGACGGCGGCTCGCTCGTCGCAGTCGGGCTTCGCAAGGGGACGGCGCGATTCGCGGCATCGGCGCTGTTCGAACGCCACGGCGTGGTCGTCCGCGGCTTCGAGCGCGACGGACGCCACCACCTGCGCGTCTCGCCGAACCGCTCCGAAGGCCCGAAGGACCTCGATCGGTTCGTCGCTGCGCTCGACGACGTCCTCGGCTGACCCTCGAGCGGACGGCCCGCGGATCTGGTCGATCGTGGGCGAGGTCCCCCACGGAACGGCCGATACCGGCCTCTGGGCCTTCTGCGCCACCGCGCGCGACAAGTTGCGACGGAGCGCGTGCGGATCCTCTGGTTGCGGACCCTAACCTGGCCGCGAACTGGAGGAGACTCCCGCACACGCCGCCCTCACGGTCCGATCCACATGCGCACCTCGATCCGACTCGCCGCTTCCCTTCTGTTCCTCGGCGCGACTGCACTCGCACCCGCAGCGCTCGCACTCCCCGTCCAAGATGACGCAGACGCCCCGGGCGACGCGTCCCAGGTCGAATCTCCGGACGGACCCTTCGAGGTTCCCCAGGACGTCTCGGCGGCCGTGGACATCGTCGACGACCTCGAGTCGATCGTCGAGGACATGGACGACGCCGCGGCCGAGGATCTGCTCGGCACGTATCTCGCGCTCGCGCGGGAACAGCGCGACGTCTTGGACGACGTCGCTGCGGCGCCGGACGGATCGCCCGAGGCGGAGCGAGAGCCGGCGGTCCGCGCCGATCTCGGCACCCTCGTCTCGGCGACGGAACGACTGAAAGGGCTTCTCGTCGCACGCGGCGTTGACGTCGCGTACGCCGACGATCAGCTGGAGGCCATCCGCCCTCCCGAGAAGGAGAGCACGGACATCGACGCGGGTGCGGCGCCGAGCACGCGTGAAGAGGCGCTGGCGCTCGAGCCGGAGATCCTCCGCGCGAAGCTGCGCCCGCTGACGGTGGACGAGGTCGATGAGCGACTCTCGTCGTGGCTGGGTCTCCTCCGACAGACGTGCCTCGAGATCCGCGACGTCGAGGTCGCGGGGATGAAGACCAGCGACGAGGACGCGGAGCTGCGCTTCCAGGAGCGCGCTGTCCTCCTGCGGGGAGAACGCTCTCGCCTGCTGGAGCGCGTCGACGTCGTCATCGGCTCGTTCGAGGAGAAGGGCGGTGACGCAACCGGGGCCAAGGCGTACGTCAAGTCGGTCGTCGCGACGCCGCCGATCACGGGCTGGAAGGCCGCGCTTCGCACATCTGTCACCTGGCTCAAGAGCCCGGACGGAGGCATCGCTGTCGGCATACGGATCCTCGCCGCGCTGGGGATCCTGTTCGCGGCGTACCTGATCTCGCGGCTACTCGCCCGAATCACGCGGAAGGCCGTCGGTCGGATCCGGGGAGCGTCGTCGCTCCTCAAGGAGTTCCTCGTCTCGACGGTCCGGCGCGGCGCCATGCTGATCGGAATCCTGATCGCGCTGTCGACGCTCGGGGTCAGCATGGGACCGCTGCTCGCCGCGATCGGCGCCGCCGGTCTCGTCGTCGGTCTCGCGCTGCAGGGGACGCTCGGCAATCTCGCGAGCGGACTGATGATCATGGTCTTCCGCCCGTTCGACGTCGGGGACGTCGTCGACGTCGCCGGAGCAAGCGGCGAAGTGCTCGGGATGACGCTCATGACCACGACCATCCGCACGTTCGACAACCGGACGATCCACGTGCCGAACTCCATGATCTGGGGCGACGTGATCACGAACGTGACGGCCAACCAAACGCGGCGCGTCGACATGGTCTTCGGGATCGACTACGGCGACGACACGGGTCGCGCGCGTGAGATCCTGGAGGAGATCCTCGACGGGAGCGAGAAGGTGCTGAAGGACCCGGCGCCGCTCGTCCGACTGCACGAGCTGGCGGATTCGTCGGTGAACTTCATCGTTCGCCCGTGGGCGAAGACGGCCGACTACTGGGACGTGTTCTGGGACGTGACGTCGACGGTCAAGGCGCGCTTCGACGCGGAGGGCATCTCGATTCCGTTCCCGCAGCGCGACGTGCACATCATCTCGAACTCGGGCGAGAGCCCGCCGATCCCGACGAGCACCGACTCCGACCCGTCCGAGAGCACGTCCGCCGACCAGCAGGAGGTGCCGAGCGACTCGTAGGCTGCCGCGTACTATCCTGTGCGGCTCCCCCTCCCCCCCTCCTCGCGCCATGCTCGGTCGGATCCTCGCCAGTACGTCACTCCTCGTCCTCGCTGCCTGCACCTCGAATCCGGTCCTCACGGACTTCGACCCGGCTGCGAACTTCGCGTCCTATCGGACGTTCGCGTTCCTCGAGCCCGAGCCCGTCGTGGCGCGGCCGGCGAACTTCAACCCGCTGATCCCGCCGCGGATCATCGACGCGGCGCGGCGCGAGCTCACGGCGAAGGGTCTGAGCGAGGCATCCGACACGTCCCAGGCCGACCTGATCCTCTCGTTCACGGTCGGATCGCGGGATCGGATCGACGTGATCGATACCGGTCCCTACTACGGGCCGGGTCCGTACGGATGGGGAGCCCCCTACTACGGCGGGACGGAGACGATCCAGTACACCGAGGGCACGCTGTCGATCGACATGTTCGACCGCGAGCGCAAGGTGCCCGTCTGGCACGGGCGCACGTCGCGCACGGTGACCCAGAAGATGCGCGAGAACCCGAGCGAGACGATCAACGAAGCGATCGGGGAGATCCTCGCGGACTTCCCGCCGGGTCAGACAGGCAGCTGACCGCGGTCGCTCGCCGCTCTAATCGTCGTCGCCGTCAGGATCCGCCGGCTTTCGCACCATCACGCAGCGGAAGCCGAGGTGGTTCATGCCGCTGTCCGGCGGCGTGGCCATCTTCGCGCTCGGCCTGTAGCTGGAGCAGTAGCTTGCGTGGCAGAGGAACGAGCCGCCCTTCTGCACGCGTGAGTCGCTCGCCTCCGGGTTCCGCGGGTCCGCCGTCGAGTCCGGGCCCTGCGGGTCCTTGACCACGGCGCCCTTCTCGAGCCCGGCGACGCGGCGCCTGTACGTGTCGGGACGGAACTGATCGCTCGTCCACTCCCACACGTTCCCCGACATGTCGAAGAGATCGAGCTCGTTGGGCGGGAAACTCCCGACCGGCGCGCTGCGGGGGAAGCCGTCGGTCTCCTCGTTGAGGAACGGGAACTTGCCCTGCCAGATGTTCGCCATGTGGCGCCCCTCCGGCACGAGCTCGTCACCCCAGGCGAACGGCTTGCCGTCCTGGCCGAAGCGCGCGGCGCGCTCCCACTCGGCCTCCGTGGGGAGACGCTTGCCCGCCCACTTCGCATAGGCGACCGCGTCGAACCACGACACCTGGACGACGGGATGGTCGTCCTTGCCCTCGATCGAACTCTCCGGTCCCTCGGGGTGGCGCCAATCCGCGCCCGGCACCCAGCGCCACCACTGGAAGAAGTCGCGCAGATCGACGGGGCCGTCGGTCGGGGTGAAGACCAGCGCGCCGGGAACGAGCGTCTCCGGCGGCGGCGGCGGTGTGCCCGGCGGGAGCTGCTCGGCGAGGTCTTCCCACTTCGGCGCGACCTCGGCGGTCGTCACGTAGCCGGTCGCGTCGACGAAGGCGCGGAACTGGGCGTTCGTCACCTCGGTCTCGTCGATCCAGAAGCCCTCGACTCGCACGGCGTGGCTCGGCTGCTCGTCGTAGCGTCCGTCGTCGCCGTCCCAGCCCATCGTGAACTCACCGGGCGGAACCCAGACCATGCCCGGCGGAGCCTTCTCGGCTTCGGCCTGCG
Organism: Planctomycetota bacterium; assembly: GCA_039200205.1. Classification (GTDB taxonomy): domain Bacteria; phylum Planctomycetota; class UBA1135; order UBA1135; genus Saltatorellus. Next base: position 12,852 of record JBCCSK010000089.1, on the reverse strand, counting down.
GCACGGCGAGCGCAAGGAGGAGAAGGAGCTGCATGGGATCAGAGCTTCTGCCCGAGCACGATCGCGTGGTAGCCGAACTCCGCGAGCTCGTCGCCCTCGAACCGGAGCTGGAGAGCGCGGGAGGGCACCAGGACCGCCGGACGCTCCGGCAGGTAGACCCAGACGTGACCGGCGTCCGCCTTCTCGGCCGGCGAGCCGAGGGCGATCATGGCCTGCATCTTCGTCATGCCGACGCGGAGGTTCTCGGCGCGCCTCTCGACCTCGTCGAAGTGGTAGCGCTGATCGCCTCGAGGCAGGACCTCGTTCGTCTCTGCGTCGACGGTGACGCACGCCGCCGCGAGCGTGGCGAAGAGGATCGTGAGCGTGGCGCGGAGGGTGGTCATGGCGGACGATTCTACGGTTAGAAGCCCTGGGAGACGGTGAAGCCGAACTGCATGCCCTCGAGCTGGAGGTCCCGCAGCGTCGGCCCGAGGTCGACGTAGGTGTCGATCCAGCGGATGCCGAACCCGAGCATCGTGCCGGGGGACACGACGATGTCCACGCCGGTGCGCGCGTACCAGCCGCCGCCGAAGCCGTCCTCCTCGACCGGCTCCGGACTCGAGCCGGGGGAGAGGAACGTCGCGCTTACGGCGCCGTACTGCAGGACGGGTCCCGCGCCCGCGTAGAGGCGGATCCCCGCACGCAGCGGCAGGTTCGCGTAGACGCCCGCGAAGCCGTCGAGCAGGAACACGTCGTTCTCGCTCTCGGTCACGATCGCGCCGGTGCTCGTGGAGAGGAGAGTCGCGTTGCTGTCCCACCCGAAGCTCAGGCCCCCCTCGAGCCCGAACTGGATCGGCCCGTTCCAGAGCGCGCGCTGGAACGCGCCGCCGAGCATCGGAAACGTCTCGATCCCCGAGTCGAGGATCTCGATCCCCGGGGAGCCGGTGCGCGTATCCGCCGTCGTGAACTCGGTGATCCCGACGAAGCCCTGGACGACGTGCGTCGACGCCGCCGTCGGCGGCGGCAGCGCACGTCGCCAGGGACGCTCCTCCAGAATGTCCTGCGAGGCGCAGGAAGCGAACGCCACGGCGACGGCGACCGGAGCGAAGAGGGGGTCCCTAAGGCGCGCCACCACCCAGGTCCGTCGCCGGCATGATCGGACGATTCGCCATCGTGCGCTCGATCTCACGCTCCTCCCGGAGAACCTCGAGAAGCCGCCCGGTGTCCCTCGCGCGGCGCGCCTCCTCAGCGCGATCGAGGATCTCTCCGAGGTCGCCCTTCAGCGAGATGCGGCGCCCGTCGCGAAGGACTCGTACGCTGAAGCTCGACGAACGCTCGAGGGCGCTCAGCGCCTCGATGATGCGCTCGGGAGCATCTTCGTCGTCGAGGGCGATGCCGGAGATCTCCAGGATGACGTCGCCGCCGAGCAGCACCGGAACGCCCTCGACCACGGCCGGAATCGAGCCGCCGCGCAGACCGAGGAGGTCGCCCGCCGAGCCCGGCGTCACCTGCTGGACCAGGAGGCCGCTGCGTCCGCCGGGGAAGTTGAGCGCGCGCGCGAAGCGGTCGCTGACGAGGATCTCCTCGGTCCCCCACCAGAACGGGTTCCCTTCGAGGAGGAGCTCCTTGCACACGTTCGCCGTCACGGCGAAGCCGAGCCCCTCGCTGCCGCCGCCCTCGGTGACGATGTAGCTGACGATCCCGATGACGCGCCCCTCCATGTCGAACATCGGACCGCCGGAGTTGCCCTGGTTGATCGACGCGTCGGTCTGGAAGAACTCGGGCCGCACCATGCGCTGGACGTAGCCCGCCTCCAGCCGGCGCGCACTGATGTGTCCGACGGTGAGCGTGTGCGAGATCCCCTGGGGCGCGCCGACCACGATGCAGCGACTGCCGACGCGAACGTCGTCGGAGTTCGCGAGCTCGACCGACTTCGCGTTCTCCGGAACGGCGTCGTCGAGCTGGACGAGCGCGACGTCGGCCGCCTTGACCGAGCCCTCGACGTGGGCTCGGCAGAGCGCTCCGTCCGGGAACTCGACCACGAGCTCGTCCGCGGTGTGGACGACGTGCGAGGCCGTGAGCACCTGGCCCGTCCCCGACACCAGGACGCCAGAGCCGACGGAGTAGAAGCCCTCGACGATCTCACCGGACTCGCCGATGCTGACCGCGCTCGATGCGGCGTGGATCGTCACGACGGCCGAGGAGACCTCCTCGAAGGTCTCCGCGACGGTCGGAGCCCGTTCCTCGGTCGTCTGGAGGATCGGCTCGACGGGAATCGGCTCGCTCGCGCAGCCGACGAGGATGAGGATCGGGAGCAGCATCGCGTGACCTCGTGTCATGGGTAGGCCGGATCGTAACTCCGGTCCGCGCGTGGCGCCGCGTGACCCTCGATCAGCGGACGACGTGCCAGCTCGTCTGGCGCCCGCCGATGTAGTGCACGGCCTCGCCGTCGAACCAGGCGTCCTGCTCCAGCTTGATCTGAACGGGCTGATCGCCCCACTCGGGCACGGGGACGAGGACGTTGCCCTCGATCGCGTAGCACGTGTCGGCGTACAGCGGCCAGTCGCCGCGGATCGGCGTCGCGCCCTGGTTGTCCCACATCCCGATCGTCGGGCCCGCCGCGTGGCCGTAGAAGCCGAGCGGGTGCGTGTAGACGCTGCACACGATCCCGTCGGCGCTCGCCGCGTCGCGCGTGGCGGACAGGATCTGGTTGCCGGTGCGGCCGAGCACGAACGAGTCGGTCAGGTGGTCCTGCCAGCGATTCCCGATCTCCATGGCGCGGACGAGGCCCTCGGGCACGTCCGTCTCGCCGACGCGCAGCACGTAGCCCATCTCCTGGGTGTCCGTGTTGAGCCGCAGGTAGCGGATCCCGACGTCGGTGTGAAGAACGTCGCCGCGACGGATGATCTCGTGGCTCGCTCCCCAGAACGACGTCCCGTCGTCCGGCACGAGCCCGTTCCGCTGCACGTTGCAGTAAGGCATGAACCAGATCGGAAGCCCGAGGTCCGTGAACCGCTGACGCAGGAACCACGCGACGTCGTCGGTCGTCGTCACGCCGGGCGTGATCACCTCGCTGGAGAAGCCCTCGGCGATGACGCTCCGCGCGAGATGGACGAGCTGGGGATAGACCTCCATCTCCACCTCGGTCCGCGTCTCGAGCCAGCGGACGCAGAGCTCCTCGGCCGAGACGAGGCGGCCGGCGAGATCGTCGCCCAGCGCCTCTTCCAGGCGCTGGCGAAGGCCGGAGCTGAGCCCGTCTCCGAACGCCCAGTGTCGGCTGGTGTTCACCCCGATGCGCGCGGGATCGCGCTCGGCGATCACCTCCGCGAGGCGCGCCCACTGCGAGTCGTCCGTCCCACCGTCCCACGCCGACGCGTACACGTCGCCGAGCGCGTAGCGGCTGACGGTCAGCCTCTCGACGCCGGCCTCCGGGCCCCGGTCGTGGAAGACCAGCATCGTCGTCCGACGCGCGGCGAAGACCGGCTCGGGAACGAGCGTCAGGTAGACCGGATCCTCGGCGTACTCGCGGTTGATCACGAGCCACATGTCGATCTCCGACGCGCGCATGAGCGACGGCAAGAGCCGCTCCAGGCGATCGTCCAGCATGCGGTTGACCGCGTCCGCGCGCTCGCGCTCGGAGAGCACGGCGGGGATGCCGGAGGCGTCGCCGTGGCCGTCGACCGGGGCGGATAAGAGAGCGCCGGTGACCAGCGCGAGCAGGAGATCGAAGCTCATGGATTCGTGCTGGTCGCCGGCGAAAACGTCAGCCGATCAGAGGCCAGCGAAGCCCGCGATCGCGTCCTTGCTCTTCGCGAGCGCCTCCTGGAGCGTCGCCGACGCAGCGATCGCCGCGTCGCGGTCGCCCGCCCGGAGAGCTTCCTTGAGCGCCTCGTGGGCCGCCGTGACCTTCTCGTCGGGCGAACCGTCCACGAGGTATGCGACCATCAGGCCCGCGGACTGGAAGAGCTGAGCGGCCTTGGCCGGATCGGCCGGGTCGACGTTGAAGGCGAAGACCTCCTCGGCCGGAAGCATGCCGCCGAGCTTGCCGAGCTCGGAGATCGAGAAGTTCCGCAGGCGCCAGCGGTCACCCTCGGCGTCGGGCGCGTCGTCCTCGAGGAAGCGCTCGACGTACGTGGCAGCGCCGTAGCGGAGCCAGCGCGGGATCGCCTTCTCGCCCCAGAACGACGTCGCGTAGGCGCCGGGATCCGGCTGCTCCGGCGAACCGATCAGCGACGCGACGGCTTGGAACGACGGATCGATTCCCTCGATGTAGCTCTGCGCGGCGGCCCAGCGGATCCCGAATGGACCCCAGCCCGCCGCGTTGCTGTTGACGTCCCAGTAGGCGACGCCGCCGCCGCGGAACTTCGGCGGCGTGACGGTCCGGTCCACGAAGAGATCCGAGAAGTACGCGAAGTGGACCGAGGAGTGTCCCTCCGACTCGGCGAAGACGTTGGAGTTGGTCGCCGCCTTGTACTCGTCGAGGCTGCGAAGAACGGCGACCATGCGCCGCTCCTCGGGAGCGACTCCGAAGATCCGCATCAGGTCCTCGTACGTCGACTCAGCGTGCTGACGGGCCTGGTTGGCCGTGCCCCACGCGTGCGGCGTGAACACGATGAAATGATCGCTCGCGAGCTGCCACGCCGTCGGAAGCGTCGCGTGGAACTCGTCCGCCTTCGCGAGCTCGAGCCACTCTTCCCCGCACTTGAACTTCAGGGCCTCCCACTCGCTCATCTCGTCCGGCGAGACCCAGCTGTTGTCGTCGGCGCGGAACCGGTAGCCCTCGGCCTGCATCTGCTCGATCGCCTTGTCGCGGGCGAGGTCGGCGGGGTGCGCCCACGAGCCGTCCTCGAGCTGCGTCCAGCCGAGCTGCAGGTACGGGAGGTCCTTCTCCGTCACCCACTCGTCCTTCCACTTGACGAGGCCCTTCTCCTTCATGCGCTTCGCCTCCTCTCGCTTGTACTTCGAGAGGGCGACGTAGCTCGTGAACCACTGTCCGTCGTAGAACTGGTGGCGGAGTCCCTTGCGGGCGGTCTCGTTGTCCGTGTCGATCTCGATCACGCGCTCGAAGACCTTCTTGGCCGAGGCGCGGTCGGAGGCCTTGCGGTACTCCTCGGCCATGGCGAGGAGCTTGTCGACGTCCTCTCCGGCGGCCTGGATCTTCTGATCGACGTCGGTGTCGTCGATCGAGCGCAGGGTGGCCGCGGGCGTCGCGTCGACGCAGAGCGGGGCGGCGGTGAGAGGCGTCGCGGGTCCGATGAGGGCGGAGGCGAGGAGGGTGGTGAGCATGGGCGAGGCAGTCGTGTCGTTGGCTGCGCGGCGGGGGTGAATCACCGTCGCGGTGCCCGTGAGGGTACCAGGACACGCGCGGTTCGACTCGGATGCGCCGCGCCTCGTCCCCCGCTTCAGTAGCCGTCCCGGTGCACTCCGCGGACGGCCCGCCCCGAGGGGTCCGCGCTCTCCGCGAAGGAGGCGTCCCAGGCGAGCGCCGCGGGGGTCGAACAAGCAATGCTCTTACCTCCCGGCACGAGGGCCGCGGCATGTGGTCCCGGGTAGTGCCCCTCGAAGATCTCGCGGTAGAGGTACGCCTCCTTCGTTTCAGGCGTGTTGTGCGGGAAGCGCCAGACGGCCCGCTCCAGCTCGCCATCCGTGACGTTGGCGTCCGCGTGCGCGCGGAGGGAGTCGATCCAGGCGTAGCCGACGCCGTCGGAGAACTGCTCCTTCTGCCGCCACAAGACGTCGTCCGGGAGCGCTCCCTCGAACGCGGCCCGCAGCACGTGCTTCTCGATCCGGCCGTCCGCACAGCGCTTGTGCTCGGCGTCGAACGACATCGCAACCTCGAGGAACTCGGCGTCGAGGAAGGGCACCCGCGCCTCGACGCCGAACGCGGCCATCGACTTGTTCGCCCGGAGACAGTCGAAGAGGTGGAGCTGGTCGAGCTTGCGCACCGTCTCCGCGTGGAACTCGGCCGCGCTCGGAGCCCGGTGGAAGTACAGGTAGCCGCCGAAGATCTCGTCCGCGCCCTCCCCCGACAGGACCATCTTGACGCCCGTGGCCTTGATCTTCCGCGCCATGAGGAACATCGGCGTCGAGGCGCGGACCGTCGTCACGTCGTAGGTCTCCAGGTGCCAGATCACCTCGCGGAGCGCGTCGAGGCCCTCCTGGAGCGTGAAGTGCAGCTCGTGGTGGACGGTGCCGAGGAACTCGGCCGCGGACCGCGCCGCCGCCAGGTCGGGCGATCCGTCGAGTCCGATCGCGAACGAGTGGACGCGCGGCCACCAGGCCTCTTCGCCGCATTCCGACTCGACGCGGGTGCGCGAGTGGGCCACCGCGCAGGCGGCGACGAGCGATGAGTCGAGCCCGCCGGACAGCAGAACGCCGTAGGGGACGTCGCACATGAGCTGGCGCGTCACGGCCGCCTCGAAGGCGGCTCGCAGCATCCCGGGTGCGGGCGCGACCCCCTCGGTGGCCGCGTAGTCGCGCCAGCGCGGCTCGTGATAGCGGCGCGGAGTCTCCGACCCGCTCGTCCACACGTGCCCGGGCGGGAACTCGGCGACCTCGCGGCAGACGTCGGCGATCCCCTTGAGCTCGGACGCGACGTGCAGAACGCCGTGCTCGTCCCGCCCCCAGTAGAGCGGGACGACGCCGATGGGATCGCGCGCGACGATCCAGTCGCCCGTCTCCCGATCGACGGCGACGAACGCGAAGATCCCGTTCACGTCGTCGAGGAACGAGGACCCGCGCTCGCGCCAGAGCGGCAGGATCACCTCGCAGTCCGAGCCGGTCGCGAAGTCGTGGTCGACGGTGCTCTCCAGCTCGCGGTGGTTGTAGATCTCGCCGTTGACGGCGAGCGCGACCTGTCCGTCGGCCGAGACGATCGGCTGGGCGCCGCCCTCGACCCCGACGATGGCGAGCCGCTCGTGGACGAGGAGGTGACGGTCGTCCGAGTACACGCCGCTCCAGTCCGGTCCGCGGTGGCGCATGCGCCGAGAGCGCTCGAGCGCATCGGCCCGGAGGCCCAGGACCCCGCCGGACGGGACGTCGAGGAGGGCGAGGATGGAGCACATGATCAGCCTGGGCGCGGGTCGAGAGAGCGGGTCCCTCCGCACCCCTTCGGCTGATCGACCTCAGCCCCCCTCGAGTTTCTTCGAGAGACGCGCGAGGGCTCGCGAGAGCAGCACCCGGCTGTGCGCCTCGGTGACCTCGAGACGCTCGGCGATCTCGCGGTGCGGGCGCTCCTCGAGCACGGCGAGGCGCAGGACCTCTTCGTCCCGGCCGCCGAGCTCCTCGATCGCGCGCCGGACCGCATCGCGCTTCTCTTCGGAGGCGACGATGCGGCTCGGCGTCTCGCTATCGCCGGGCTCGAGCGGCCGGACGCCCGAGGCCGAGCGATCCCAGCGCCCGACCTCGCGGCCGGGGTCGCGGCGCTGGGCCCCGAGATGGCGGCGGCGCGCGCGGAGCTTCCAGAGCGCCGCCTCGTACAGCCACTGCTTGAACTCGGCGTCCGACCGAAGCTCCATCCGCCCGTCGACGACGTGCTCCAGGACGTCCCGACACACCGACTGCGCGAGATCCTCGGTCGACTCCTTCTGAAGCACGAGATGAGGCGCACGCCGGCGGAGGAACCCGCGCAGCCCGGGCAGGTGCTGCGCGAGGAGATCCTCCAGCCGCTCCTCTTGATCGTCGCCTTCGATGGGCTCCTCTTCGTCGTTCATCGCGCGTTGGTGGAGCTTAGCCAGATCTCGTCACGGGGCGATCGTGAACCGCAGACCGTCGGAGAGCGACGCGTTGTTGCCGGACGCAAATCCGCCGTCGCGGCTGATGTACTGGGTGTAGAGCGTCTGCCCCGCGAGCCAGCCGCTGTTCATCATGAACATCTGCGTGACGGGGAAGGCGGCCTGACCCGTGCAGTCCGCGCCGGGGTTCCCGACCGTGCCGCCGGAGAACGTGACCTGCGAGCGCGTCACGGTTCCGCCGACGCAGAGAACGCCGCCGAGGAAGGACGCGTTGTCAGGACCCGTGCCGAAGGTGAAGAAGCCGTTCGTCTCGTTCAGCACGTCCGTCGCCGTGACCTGGAAGTTGTCCGCGCCGGAGAACGACGGCGCTCCGCTCGCGACGATCGTCGGAACGCAGCCCTGCGAGTTCGTCTTGCCGTCGCAGAAGAGCGTCGATGCGGAGAAGCCGTCGACGACGAGAACGCGGTTGCCGCCGCCGAACGTGCTGAACAGGAAGTCGCCGGTCACCGGGTCGATCACCGCACCCTCGGCACCGCTGAGGCCGAACACGAAGTCGCGTCGCGTCGCGACGATCGCGTCACCGTTGCCGTCGATCTCGTACGCGCTGACGCGGTTCGCGCTGAACTCCGACACGAGGACGGTGTCGACGGTGAACCCGGGGTTGCCGCCGGCGACGTAGACGAGGCCCTCGGGGCCTCCACCCGTGTTGACGGTCGGCGTGACGGTGCCGAGGTCGTACGTGCCCATGCCGTCGGGGACGAGCTCGACGTCGTACCAGTCGCCGCTGTTGAAGCTCAGGACCTTGAACGTCCCCGCGCCCGCGAAGCCGGGCGGGACGAAGTTGCACGTCCCCGTGCTCGAGTTGATTCCGACCGTATTGAGGTCGATCGTCTTGTCGGGCGCCGTGCTGCCCGGGAGGACCTGCAGCAGGTTGTTGTTGCTGAAGGTCGTGATGAGCGCGAGGTCGTTGTCGTCGAAGGCGAGGCCGCCGTCGATGTTCGGAGCGGTGAAGATCTGCGTCCCCGGGCCTCCGAAGGCAATGATCCGGCCGGTTGCATCGCGCGAGACGGGCACGGCGTAGACGGCGCCGCCTCCGTTGTTGGCCGAGCCTCCGATCCAGATCGTGTTCGTGTCGTTGGGGTCGAAGTTGATGCCTCCGAGCGGGCCGGGGACGCTGACAGGGGTCCCGAGGTCGGTGACGGTGTAGTCCGCGATGAAGTCGGGGCCGAGGGTCTGGGCGCTGGCGCCTCCGGTGAGGACGACGCCGAGAGAAAGGAGGAAGCGGGACGAGGGGCGCATCGCAGGAACCGAGCCGAACGCTCGGTGTGGTGCTGAGGTTGGTGAAGGGAAGGGCTCCGCAGACGCTGAACAGCAGGGCTGCGACGGTTCGCAACGCGGATTCATCGAGAAGTTGCTTGCGACCAAGAGCCGCGAGCCCGGGGGGCCCAGACCCGTTCGCCTTCTGTTAGCGTCCCGGTGGGGAGAGTAAGGGACCGATGGACGTGCAGGAGAAGCTCCGGATCCTCGCCGACGCGGCGAAGTACGACGCGTCGTGCGCGAGCAGCGGTGCCCGCCGGTCGAACGGCGGCAAGGGGCTCGGCAACGCGACCGGGATGGGGATCTGCCACAGCTACACGCCCGACGGCCGGTGCGTGTCGCTCCTCAAGATCCTGCTGACGAACCGCTGCATCCACGACTGCCGCTACTGCGTCAACCGGGTGTCGAACGACGTCGAGCGGGCGGCGTTCTCGGTCGAGGAGGTCGTGCGTCTGACGATCGAGTTCTACCGGAGGAACTACATCGAGGGGCTCTTCCTGAGCTCCGGCGTGACGATGGACGCCGATCGCACGATGGACCTGCTCGCGGAGGTCGCCCGGCGGCTGCGCGAGGAGCAGGAGTTCCACGGGTACGTCCACCTCAAGGGCGTCGTCGGCGCGTCGGACGAGGCGCTGGAGCGCGCCGGCGCGTACGCGGACCGGGTCAGCGCGAACGTCGAGCTGCCCGAGCAGAGCGACCTCGACCGCCTCGCGCCGGAGCGCTCGATCGCTGCGGCCGAAGGCGCGATGGGCGTCCTCAAGCGCGGGATCGACCGGTCCAAGGCGGATCGCCGCCGGGGGCGCAGCGTGTCGACTCCCTCGTCGTCAGCTGCCAAGCGCAGGCCCGCCCGACGCTTCGCTCCCGCGGGCCAGAGCACGCAGATGATCGTCGGCGCGACGCCGTCGAACGACCTCAGCATCCTCCGCACCGCGCATCGCCTGTACGACCGGCACCGACTGCGCCGCGTCTACTACTCGGCGTACAGCCCGACGACGAACGCGCACCAGGACCTTCCCACCGAGCCGCCCGAGCTCGTCCGCGAGCATCGGCTGTACCAGGCGGACTGGCTGCTGCGCTTCTACGGCTTCGAGGTCGACGAGGTCGTCGTGCGCGACGACGGACACCTCGATGCGGACGTCGATCCCAAGCTGGCGTGGGCGCTCGCGCACCGCGAGTTCTTCCCCGTCGACGTGAACGTCGCGCCGCGCGAGGCGCTGCTGCGCGTCCCCGGACTCGGAACGCGCTCCGTCGGTCGGATCCTCGCGGCGCGTCGCCGCCGGCGCCTCCGGGAGGCAGACCTGCGCCGCCTCCGCACCTCGATGAAGCGCGTTCTGCCGTTCGTGGTGGCGGCCGACTCGTGGGACACGGCCGCGCGTGAGCTCGATCGCGAGGGGCTTCGCGAGGGAGTCCGAACGAAAGAGCGTCAGCTGCTGCTGTTCGAGGCGGAGTCGTCGGCGCGCACGGGAGAGGTCTGATGGCGGGTCGCCGCCGGATCACGCTCGACGGCTCGCTCGAGCACTGGCGCGCCCACGTGCGCGAGCTCGTTCGCGAGGGCGTCGCGCCAACGGACGTCGAGTGGGTCGATCCGCTGCGCTCGCCGCAGGACGGCGGGGCGCTGTTCGCCAGCCTCGAAGCGCCGCGCCCGACTCCGCCCCGAGACGTGCCTCCTCTGTCGCTGCCGAAGGCTCTCGTCGCTTCGCTGGAGACTGCGTCGTGCTCGCGGTCGCCGCTCGTTTGGGACGCGCTCTACCGCGTCGTCCTGCGCATCGCGAGCGGCGAGCGCGGCCTGATGGACGATCCCCTCGACGAGGACACGGTCCGTCTCGCTCGGCTCGAGAAGGACGTCCGGCGCGACGCGCACAAGATGCACGCGTTCGTTCGCTTCCGGCGCATCGCCGACGAGTCGGCGCGGAACGGCGAGCGCTTCGTCGCCTGGTACCGCCCCTCGCACATCATCGTCCGACGCGAGGCGAGCTTCTTCCGCCGCCGCTTCCCGTCGATGGACTGGTCGATCCTGACGCCGGACGGCTGCGTCCATTGGGATGGGAAGGCGGTGAAGCATTCCCCGGGCGTCGAGCGCGACGCCGCGCCGTCGGGCGACGAGCTGGAGGAGCTGTGGTGTACCTACTACGCGTCGATCTTCAATCCGGCGCGGGTGAAGGTCGCCGCGATGACGGCGGAGATGCCGCGAAAGTTCTGGGACACGCTGCCCGAGACGGCGCAGATCCCCGAGCTGCTCGCGGACGTCCCGCGGCGCCTCCAGGAGATGGCGCAGAACTCGCGCCGCAACGCAGAGTCGGCGGCACCGTTCGTCCCACCGCGCAATGACGTCGACGCGCTTGCCGAGGCGCTCTCTAGCTGCGAGGGCTGCGAGCTCCACCGCAACGGAACGCGCCCGGTCGCCGGCGAGGGCCCCGTCGACGCGGCCATCGCCCTTCTCGGCGAACAGCCCGGCGACGTCGAGGAGCAGGCGGGGCGACCCTTCGTCGGGCCCGCCGGCGAAGAGCTGGACCGTGCGCTCTCCGGGGTCGGCCTCGAACGCGACGCGCTCTACGTCACGAACGCGGTCAAGCACTTCCGCCATCGGGTCACGGTCGGGCCGCGCGGCAAGCGCCGCCTGCACGCGCGTCCGACGGTCGAGCACGTGTCGCGCTGCCAGCCCTGGCTCGACGCCGAGATGCGCGCCGTGCGGCCTCTCGCGCTCGTCTGCCTGGGCGTCACCGCGAGCCGCGCCGTCTTCGGGCCGACCTTCCGCGGGCCAATTGCCGACGAACCGCCCGTCGTCCGCTCGTCGCGCTACGCACGGGCCACGATCGCGACGTTCCACCCGGCCGCGGTGCTCCGCGCGCGCTCGGAGGAGGACTCGGGAGCGGTGCGCGCCCACATCGCGTCGGCGCTGGCCCTCGCGGCTGCCGTCGTTCGCGGCGCTCCCGTACGATTCGGAGCTCCTCCCCCCGCCCCTGACGCTTCATGATCCTGCGCCGCGCCTCGGTCTGTGCGACCGTTCTCATCGTCCTCGCCTGCTCGTCGACCGAACCCTCGCGCCCGCCCGCCCAGGCGCTGGAGATGCGAGGCGACCCCGCGACGGTCGCGGAGGCGACCGAGATCCTGGAGGAGCGCGCCGCTCGCCTACGCGACATCGACCACGTGCGCGCGCTCTGCATCCGCCACGAGACTGTCGCCGCGTCGGGCCGGAGCTTCGTCTCCGAGGGCCCGCTGACGGTGCGACGCGAGCCGCCGACCATCCTGTTCCGCCCCGGGGGCCGGGACGCACGTCAGGTCCTGGAGTCGCCGAAGGCGCGCCTCGTCGTCGACCCCGCGAACTCGCGGGCGTCGCGCTGGAGCTACGACACGAACGGCCGCGCCCTCGCGGGCGTCGCGTCGATCCTTCTCGACCTCGACATCCTCGCGAGCGCGTTCACGGTCGAGGCCGTCGACGTCGTCCGCTCGGAGGTCGATCCCAACGACCCCTTCGCCGTCGAGAGCGAGACCCTCCAGCGCGTGACGCTGCGCTCCGACGCGAACGCTGCGATCCCCGGCATCGCTCGCCTGGAGCTCTTCTTCGCGCCGCGCCAGGACATTCCCCGGCGGATCGACACGATCAGCAGCGACGGCGGCCGAACGCGCTTCGAGCTGCTCCGGCCGACCCTCGACCCGGAATGGCGCGACGTCGACGCGCACTTCCAGCTGGAGGTGCCGCCGGGATTCACGGTTTCGGAAGAGCGTTGAACGACCCCAACCCACTGGCTTGGAGCGCCCGCGGCACCGATTCACCGCTTTGGAAGAGCGTTGAACGACCCTAACCCGGTTTGGAGCGTACGCG
>JBCCSK010000088.1:0-18347 GCA_039200205.1 Planctomycetota bacterium | reverse complement strand
TTGGACCGTCGGCGACTGCCTCGCGACGAAGTCGCGGGGCAGGCGCGGACGGTCCAAACCGGGTTGCGGCCGCTCGACGCGAACCGATCAGTCGTCGATCGCCTTCCCGACTCCCTCCGGCGTCACCCTCTCTCCCTTCTCGAGCGTCCGCCTCACGTAGCGGTACACCCGCGCGTCCTCCTCCCGCTTGGATTCGGCGCGCTTCGCCAGGCTGCGCATCGGCATCGCGATTCGCTGGTTGCCCGCGAGCGCGTCCTCGTGGCGGGCCAGGAACGACCAGTAGAGCCGCGTGATCGGGCACGACTTCTTGGGGTTGAACGCGCACGAGCCGCAGAAGTCGCTCATCCGGTCGATGTACGCGCCGCCGGAGACGTACGGCTTCGTCGTCATGACGTCGCCCGCACCGTACGTCCCCATCCCGAGCACGTTCGGCTCGACGACCCAGTCGTAGGCGTCGAGGTACGCGGACCAGAACCAGTCGGTGAGCTGGCGCGGCGAGACGTCGAGGAGCGTGCCGAGGTTCGCGAGCACCATCAGGCGCTCGATGTGGTGGCCGTACGCCGTGTCCATCACCCGGCCGGCGGCGACGTCGAGGCACTCCAGCCCCGACTCGACCCCCCAGAACGCGGGCGGAAGCGACTCGCGCGACCCGAGCGCGGTCGGAGCGGCGCCCGCGCTCGCGCCCTCCCACGCCTCTCCCGTCCACGACTCCCAGCCCGCGTCGCCGACCGGGCTGCGCTCCTTCTTCGTGCCCTTCGGGAGCTTCGTGAACCCGTCCGTCGCGCGGTGGACGTGCCGCATGAACTCGCGCCAGCCGAGCACCTGGCGGACGAACCCCTCGCGCGAATTGAGCGGCGCGTCGAGCCCGGCGACCTCTTCGACGACCGTCCGCGGCAGCAGCCGATGAACGTGAAGCAGCGGCGAGATGCGCGTGTGGAAGAGGTTCGCCTCCTCGCGCGCCATCGCGTCCTCGTAGGGGCCGAAGTGCACCATGCAGTGCTCCTTCGCCCACTCCCACGTGCGGTCCGCCTGGCTCTGGCGCGTCGGCGTCGCCTGCGGGTCGAGCGTCCCGGGGTGTTCGGCGTAGCGCTCCTCGATCAGCGCGGCAACCTCGTCCTCGACGGGACCCGTGCGAAAGCGTGGAACGTCGGGCGCCGGCGGCGACCCGGTCCAGGGCTCGCGGTTGTCGCCGTCGAAGCTGACCTTGCCGCCGACGTAGCCACCGTCGTCGTCCATCAGGATCCCGGTGCGCTTGCGCACGTGCCGGTAGAACCGGTCCATGCGCCACGGCGGCTCCGCGCCGGTGCCCGCCACGAAGTCCTCCGGCGTCGTCATCCAGCCGTCGTGCGGAACGGGGTCGAGCAGGCCTTCGTCGACGAGCGGCGCGAGCTCCGCGCGCAGCTCGCGCTCGGCGGGCTCCATGTGCCGCAGGGGACCGAGCTCTTCGGCCGCCCGCCGGAGCGGCTCCGCGTAGCCCTCGCCCTCCTCGGCGACGAGGTAGCGCACCGCGACGCCGCGCTTCGCCTGCTCGATCGCGAAGTTCCGCTGGTTCGCGAGGACGAAGTACAGCTTCTGCTTGTGGTACGGCCGCCGCTGCGCCTTGGCCGGGCACTCGACGAGGACGAGCCCCGCCTCGGACGGCGCCAGCGCCCCGAGCGGCCCGATCCGGTCGGACAGCTGGTCGTAGGCCGCGTAGACCCAGGTTCGCTCCTCGCCGTCGGCGACGTGGGCCTCCGTCGCGCTTCGGAGCTCTTCGAAGAACCGCTTCATCGCCCTGACACGGCGGCTGCGCGTCCGTGGCTACAGGGGCGGCGAAAAGTGACGGGATGAGGTCCAACCACACGCATGCCAGCCAGGCGTTCGAGCCGTCGGCCGAACCGGACGCGGAGGCCCGCCCGTGAGCCGCGGTCCGCTCGTCCTCGGCGACTACGGGCACTCGCTCTTCCGCCTCAGCCGGGCCCGGGCGACCTGTCGCGGCCTCGGCTTCGACGTCAAGGAGGTGCTCTACCCCGGCTTCGAGGGTCGCCCGATGACGCCGTCGTTCGACGCGTTCATGGAGCAGGTCGAGATGCAGGTCGACGTCTACCGGCTCTCCCACAAGAAGCCGCTCGTCTACGCGACCGGCTTCGGCGCGCTCGTCCTGCTCGCGCTCCGGGCGCGGGGCAACGCCCCCGACCTGCCGACGATCGTCCAGGGCGCGATTCCCTGGACGACCGTTCGATCCCGCGCGAGCGGCGATCCCGAGGCCGGCGCCGCGCAGCAGACCCGGTTCCAGGATCCCGCCGAGCAGGAGAGCTTCGTCGTGGACCACATCCATTCGCCGCTGGACGCGGACGAGCGCCGCTCGTTCTTCGCGGGCTTCGCGACCTGCACCGCGCTCCCAAGTCTCACGGAGTGGCTCGACGCGGGCTGGATCGCCGACCTGGAGGGCACGTTGGCCGCGCGCCCACCAGCGATCGACGGCATTCGCGTTTGGCTCTGCGGTGAAGACAGCATCACCGATCCCGAAGAGCACGACGCCGCGGTGCGGGCCCTCGGCGCGGACTGGTCGACGGAGCTCGCCGAGTCGTGGGGCCACTTCCCCTACCTCGACGCGCCCGGTCCCTGGATCGGAGCCCTGCAGACCGTCGGATTCTGACTCGACGGATCCGTATCCTCCGGGCATGCCCGCCCAGGCGGATCCTCCGTTCATCGGACGCTCGGACGAGCTCGCCGTCCTCGACGAGCTGGCGAACTCCGGCCGCGCCGAGCTCTTCGTGCTCTACGGCCGCCGGCGCGTCGGCAAGACCGAGCTGCTCCAGCGCCTCTGCTCGCTCGGACACCGCGCGGTCTACTTCCTCGCGGCCCAGGTGCGCGAGAAGGACAACCTGCGGGCGTTCAAGGACGCGCTCAAGGACGGCCTCGGAGGCGACGCGCTGCTCGACGGGATCGAGTTTCCAGACTGGAGCGCAGCGCTCGGCTTCGCCGCGGAGCGCGCAGGGGACGAGCGACTGGTGCTCGTCCTCGACGAGTTCCCGTACCTGTGCGACTCGAGCAAGGGCCTGCCGAGTCAGATCCAGCAGTTCTGGGATCTGCGCGGCAAGAGCTCGTCGCTGATGCTCGTGCTGTGCGGGAGCCAGGTCTCGTTCATGGAGAAGGAGGTCCTGGCCGAGCGCTCGCCGCTGTTCGGGCGCAGGACCGGCCAGCGCCGCCTCGAGCCGCTGCGGCCGACGGAGTCGCTCGACTTCTTCCCGCGCTGGCCCGTCCGTGAACGGGTCCTGGCGTACTCGATCCTCGGGGGCATGCCCGCGTACCTGCGCCGGTTCGACGACGAGCGCAGCGTGCCCGAGAACATCGCCTCGGAGATCCTGCGGCCCGAGGGCTACCTGTTCGACGAGGTCCAGTTCCTCCTGCGCTCGGAGCTCACGACGCCCCACACGTACAACTCGATCCTCGCGGCCGTCGCGAAGGGCGCGCATCGGATCGGGGACATCGCGCTCAACGTCGGCGTCGACTCGCCGACCGCCGGCAAGTACCTCCACGTGCTGCGCGAGCTGCGGCTCGTCGAGCGCGAGGTGCCGATCACGGACCCGGACCCGCTCCGCTCGCGCAAGGGCCGCTACCGCATCGCGGACCGTTTTCTCGCGTTCCACTTCCGGCACCTGCAGCCGAACCTCTCGCTCGTCCACGCGGGCCGCGGCGCGCGGGTCCTGACGGAGTTCGTCGAGCCCGACCTGGAGCGTCTCTTCGACGACGCCCGGGTCGACTTCGTCCTCGATCACCTTCGCCGAGAAGCTGCGGACGTCGTGGACGACGAGATCGTCGAGGTCGGACGCTTCGAAGGGACGTTCGTCCGCGCCGTCGGGCGCACCGCGAGCGATCGCACGGTCGCGGGCATCGTGGTCCCGAACGGGACGCGGTCGACTGCGACGCTCGAGAACGAGCTCGGCGGGTTGGAGAGCGTCTTCGGCGACGCTCCGACCAAGCTCGTCTACGGGATCACGTCGCGGCCGGAGAGACCGCTCGAGGTCGAACGAGTCCCGGACGGCGAGCTCCTCTGACCCTTGCGGGTCGGGAGGCCGGACCGGGCGCTACACTCCGCCGCGTGACCCTCGAGGACGAGTTCCAGCGCTACTTCGACGCCGTCGGCCACGGGCCGGATCGGTGCTACCTCTGCCGACGGACGCCGGCCGAGGTGAAGCGCTTCTTCGGGTTCGACGAGGACGGCGTTCCGCTGGAGGCCGAGCAGCACGGCCTGGAGGATGTCGTCCTCGAGAAGATGGACATCATGAGCTACCGCGGTGAGCGGCCGGTGTGCGCCGTTTGCCAGCTCAACATGGACGCGATCTCGACCATCGGCGAGTTCGAGGTGCTCCGCGAGCTGAGCCGCCAGATGCGCGAGGAGCGCGACCGGCTCTGGCCGGAGCCGGGGTCCGAGCCGGACCCGCAGGACACGTGACGGACCCGCGCAAGGAGCGCGCACTCGCCGGCGCCGGATCGGCGATCTCGTCCGTCAGCGAGTGGCTCGAGCTGCGGAGCTTCGCGAAGTGGGTCGCGCTGGCGGCCGTCGTCGGCGTGCTCGGCGGACTCGCGGCCGTCGCCTACGAGCTCGTCGTCCACGGGGCGAAGGCCGCCTGGTTCGGACGGGTCGCCGGCACCACGCAGGGCGGTCTGCTCGCGGGCGCGAACCCCGCTCTCGTCCTGATCGTCCCGACGCTCGGCGGTCTCGCCGTCGGCATCGTCGTGCACCTGACGGGCGCCGAGCGCGACGGTGCCGGAACGGACGCCGTCGTACGCGCGTTCCACCGCATGAAGGGCCGCGTTCGGCCGCGCGTCCCGCTCGTCACGGGACTCACGTCGACGCTGACGATCGGCACGGGCGGCTCCGGCGGACAGGAGGGTCCGGTCTCCCAGATCGGCGCCGGCATCGGGAGCGTCGTCGCCGGACGGCTCGACCTGTCCGACCGCGACCGACGCATCTTCCTGATGGCGGGCGGCAGCGCCGGGATCAGCGCGATGTTCGCGTCGCCGCTCGGCGCCGCGCTGTTCGTCCCCGAGGTCATGTACCGCCGCGCCGAGTTCGAGGGCGACGCGATCATCCCCTGCGTCGTCTCCTCGGCCGTCGCCTACTCGACGTTCGCGGCGATCCTCGGCGAAGAGCGGCGGATTGGCGTTCCGGACGAGCTCCTCGAACGACTGAGCTTCGGGGGCCTGTCGGAGATCGCGATCTACGTGGTCCTCGGGATCGCGTGCGCGCTCGTCAGCTGGCTCTTCGTCCACGGGATCCGCGCGACCGAGCGGCTCTTCCAGGCGCTGTCGAAGGTCCCGCGCATCGTGCGGCCCGCGATCGGCGGCCTGCTGGTCGGCGCGATCGCGCTCTCGCTCCTGCCGATCGTCGAAGGGCACGGCGTGGCGTTCAGCGGCTACTCGCTCGCGGAGTCGGCGATCTCGGGCGCGCTCGGACTGAAGGTGCTCGGGATCCTCGTCGCGGCGAAGGTCGTCGCCACGGCGGTGACGGTCGGCTCGGGCGGCGCGGGCGGTGTGTTCGCCCCCTCGCTCAGCCTCGGCGCGGTGACGGGAGCGGCGGTTGGCCTCGGCGCGGCGACGCTCCTGCCGGGACTCGACCTCGAGCCGGCCGAGTTCGCGCTCGTGGGGATGGGCGGCTTCTTCGCGGGCGTCGCGAAGGTCCCGATCGCGGCCGTCGTGATGGTGTCGGAAATGACGGGCAACTACGCGCTCCTCGCGCCGCTGATGATCGTCGCCGTCGTGCACATGACGCTGTCGACGCGGTGGTCGCTCTACCCGTCCCAGGTCGGGGGCCCCGTCGACTCGCCGGCGCACACGGGCGACTACATCGTCGACATCCTGCAGAGCCTGCGCGTCGCCGACATCCTCGACGACACGACGCCGGCGCTGCTCGTCCACGAGAACACGACCCTGCGGAAGACGATGCGGATGGTGTCGGACTCGCGGGAGACCCACTTCCCCGTCGTCGACTCGGACGGGGCAATGTGCGGGATCTTCTCGCTCACGGACCTGCGCCGGATCTTCCTCGAGCACGAAGTTCAGGACATCGTGGTCGCCAAGGACTTCATGCGAGAGCAGGTCGCGACGGTCACGGCCGAGGACTCGCTCCACGACGTCCAGCGTCTCTTCACGAGGCGCGCCGTGAGCGCCCTGCCGGTCGTGGACGCCGACGATCCGCGCCGGGTGGTCGCCCTCCTCAAGCGGAACGACGTCGGCCGGGCCTACACGGAGCGCCTCAAGGAGCTCAAAGCGTCGTCGGGGTCGGTTCCAGGGCCGCGACCGGGGTCCTAAGATCGCGCGCGTCGGCGTGTCGCGCCGGCCCTTCCTCCCGTACCCGCGCGCTCGAACGCGCCCCCCAGCGAACCGATCGAACCATGTACGACCCGCAGATGGTCCAGCCGTTCCGGGACGAGCTCACGTCCCTCGGAGTCCAGGAGCTCATGACGCCCGACGACGTCGATTCGGCGATGAAGGAGCCGGGCACGACGCTCGTGTTCGTGAACTCGGTCTGCGGCTGCGCCGCCGGCTCGGCCCGCCCGGGCCTCCGCCTCTCGGTCATGGGCGAGAAGAAGCCCGACCGGATGGTCACCGTCTTCGCCGGCATGGAGCGCGAGGCGACCGAGCGTGCCCGCGAGTACTTCGCCCCCTACCAGCCGAGCTCCCCGCAGATCGCGCTGATGAAGGACGGCCAGCTCGTCCACATGGTGCAGCGCCACGACATCGAGGGGCAGCAGCCCGACGCCGTCGCGCGCAACCTCTCCGACGCGTTCACGAAGCACTGCTGATGACCCCGATCCCCGCCGACGAAGAGCGACTCGCATCCGCCCTGACCTTCCTCCAGGAAGCGGTCTATCGCTCGCGCGGAGACCAGGCGGGCGCGACGCTCATGGCGGCGGGGAGCGCATCCTGCGGCCTCGGCGAGAAGGCGAGAGTGGCGCTCGACCTCACCCCGAAGGCCGAAGTCGCGTACCGGGCGCTGTTCGACGACCGCGACACCGACCTCGACGCGATCCGCGCGGTCGTCCGCAGCTGGGTCGAGCGCCAGGACGCGCTCGACCGCAAGCGGAACCACTTCCTGCGCGACTTCCGCGGGACGCACGGCGCCGACCGACGCGCCTACGAAGCCGCGACGCTCTCGGAGTTCGAAGCCGGACTCGAGCGGATCAACGCGCTCGAGACCCAGGAGCGGGAAGCGGCCGCTCGCGAGCTGTTGGCACTCGTCTGACGAGCCCTCGACGCCTCAGCCGGCGAAGCCGAACAGCAGCGTCAGGACGCACATCGAGAAGAGGACGATCTCGGGCAGGAGACTCTTGGCACGGCGGGGCCTCGCGGCCCCGTACTCCAGCGCTCGTTGATGCATGGCAGTGATCTGCGGCGTGGGGAGAATCAAAAAAGGCAAGCGCCGCAGCCGAAGTCTGCCCGACCCCTGGGAAAACGCCACCCGCTGCGGCGACGTTTCCTCGAAGGAACGGAACCTTCTGCCCGCCTTGACCCGGCGCTGACGTGTCCCCTTGTGAGAGGCCTTAGCGGCGCGGGAGATGGGGGCAGTGGCGGCACCCGTTCTCGCAGCACGGGCGGCGCCAAAGTGTCGCAGCCGTCATCACCCACAGGCCCGTCACCGGGTCGGCGTAGAGCGGCTGCTCCGAAGCGACGGCCGCGGCGTGGCGCGCGCAGATCTCGTCGTACCCCGGATCATCGGGGGCGAGCCTGTCGGGATGCGGGCGGAGGAGCTCCTGGGGCAGGGTCTCCCCCCCCTCGGCAGTCTCTCCCCCCTCGGCAGTCGCTCCACCCTCGGCAGTCTCTCCACCCTCGAGAGGGGGCTCGGCGTCGGTCGGACTCGCGCTCATCGGGGCCAGATTCGACCGAAGATCGACTGCGGCAGGGGCGATGGAAGGGGGAATCGAGCGTCTCGGGCGGTCCGTCGTCGCCGCGAGACACGCGCGCGCTCATCCAAATCCTCCCCGGGTAGACTCCGCGCCCCCATCCCCCCCCTCCCGGTGTCCGCCATGCGCCTGCTCTCGATCACGATCCTGCTCCTCGCCATCGTCGGCTGCTCCTCGCCGACGTCGTACCAGACCGTGCCTCTGGCGGACGCGACCGGCAGCCCGGTCGCGCCGGACATGTGCCGCGTCTACGTCGCGCGCAGCGCGCAGACGACGGGAAGCGCGCGCGCCGTCGTGTTCCGCATCGGCGGCCAGACGGTCGGGGTCCTCGGCGAGTCCGGCTACCTCTGCATGGATCGCCCGGTCGGGCGGGTCGTCGTCGAGGCGCTCTACGACGGGCCGAAGGTCGATCAGCCGCTCGACGGCAGCGCGATCGGGAACGTCGGACAGTTCGACGGAGAGCCTGGCGTGACCTACTACTTCCGCGTCTGGATCGACCCGAGCTCGAAGGTCCCCCAGACCGAGCGCATCAGCGCGGACGAGGGTCGCGCGCTGATCGCGACGCGCGAGCCCGCCGAGGTTCGCTGACGGACGATCAATCGGCGGAAGGAAGCTCGATCCACGCGTCCGTCCCGCCGCCGTCGGCCACGTCGAGGCCGGCGCGGCCGCCGCACGCCTCGACGATCTGGCGCACGATCGCGAGCCCGAGCCCGACGCCCGGGATGTCGCCGTCGCCGTGGAGCCGTCGCATGGGCGCGAACGCGTCCTCGCGCTTCTCCCTCGGGATCCCGACCCCGTTGTCGCGGACGTGGATCCGGTGGTGGTCACCGCAGCTCTCGGCGTCGATCCGCAGCTCGAGAGGGCGGTCTCCGCGGTACTTGATCGCGTTCGTGACGAGGTTGTCGAAGACGCGCTGGAGATGCTCGGCGTGGCCGACGACGCGCGGGAGCTCGCCGACGATGACGTTCGCATCGGCGGCCTCGAGCTCACTGCGCAGGGTGGACAGCGCCGACTCGACGATCGGCCCGAGGTCGATGGGCTCGCACGGGAACGTACCGCCGGCCTCGACGTAGTCGCGAAGAGCCATCACGAGTCGCTCGAGCCGATGCGCCGCGCCACGCAGGTGGGCGACGTCGCCCGCGGCCGCGCCGTCGACGGTCCCGGAGAGCTCGTCCGTGAAGAACGAGATCTGCTGGATCGGGCTCATGACGTCGTGAGCGAGCGCCCGGGCGAAACGCTCCAAGAGCTCGTTCGAGCGGGTCAGCTCGCGGTTCTTCTCGATCAGGTTCCGCGAAGCACGCCGCAGCTCGATCTGGGCGACGACGACGCGCGCCTGCTCCTGGAGGATCTGGACCTGCTCGCGCGTCGGCGTCCTCGGCCACTGGTCGATCGCGCAGAGCGTGCCCAGCGCCGCTCCGTCCTCGAGGACGAGCGGCATGCCCGCGTAGAAGCGGATGTGCGGCGGACCGACGACCATGGGGTTGTCGCGGAACCGCTCGTCCTTCGTGGCGTCCGGGACGACGAGCGGGCCGTCGCCGAGGATGGCGTGTGCGCAGAACGCGCTGCCGCGAACGGTCTGACGGCTGTCGAGCCCGACGCAGGCCTTGAACCACTGGCGGTCGCGATCGATCAGCGAGACGAGGGCGATCGGGACATCGAGTAGCTGCGACACCAGCCGCACGACGCTGTCGAAGTCCTCCTCAGGACCCGTGTCGAGGATTCCGGTCTCGGCGAGCGCTCCGAGGCGGAGCTCCTCGTTCTTGGGCAGGGCAGCCTCCATGCGGCGGTTATCCTCGGTCGGAACAGCTAGGAATCAACCCAGGGCGGAAGCGTGCGAGTGCGTACGGGGTCTCCCGGAGGCGCCTGCCCCTCACGGATCGCTAGAGAGGCGTACAGCCAGAGTACGGTTCCCATGAATCCGGGAAGCTTCCCGCTCGTCCCGAGGCACCCCCCGCGACTGCCCGCGATTGCTGGCGGTCCGCGGGCGTCCTAACTTGATCGGCCGCCGACGGCCTCCTCAACGCTCCGCGACCCGCCCCGGCACCCGTCCATGGCACTCCACAGCACCGCCGCCGAGCCCCAGGCCCCGTACGAGCCCGCGCACCCGATACGGATCGTCACCGCAGCGTCACTCTTCGACGGGCACGACGCCGCGATCAACGTGATGCGCCGGATCCTCCAGTCGTCGGGGGCGGAGGTCATCCACCTGGGTCACAACCGCTCCGTCGCCGAGATCGTGGACTGCGCGATCCAGGAGGACGCCCACGGGATCGCCCTCACCTCGTACCAGGGCGGGCACGTCGAGTACTTCAGGTACATGGTCGAGCTGCTGGCCGAGCGCGGCGCCGACATCAAGGTCTTCGGCGGAGGCGGCGGGACGATCCTGCCCGAGGAGATCGACGAGCTCCACGCGGCGGGCGTGGCCCGGATCTACTCCCCCGACGACGGCCGGGAGATGGGCCTCCAGGGGATGATCAACGACCTCCTGGAGCGCTGCGAGTCCGCCGAGCGCACGGGGCTCAGCGTCGACGAGGCGCTTGCACGGGTCGACGCCCGGGATCCGGCCGCGATCGCGCGGCTCGTCTCGGCCGCCGAGAACGACCCCGGATCCGCGGAGGCGATCGCCGAGGCCCTGCGCGACCGGACGGCCGCCGCGACCGCGCCCGTACTCGGCATCACCGGCACCGGGGGCTCGGGCAAGTCGAGCCTCGTCGACGAGCTCGTGCGCCGCTTCCTGCGCGACCAGCCGAACAGGACGATGGCGATCCTCTCGGTGGATCCGAGCAAGCGGAAGACGGGCGGGGCCCTGCTCGGCGACCGGATCCGCATGAATGCGATCGACGACGAGCGCGTCTACATGCGCTCGCTCGCGACGCGCCAGGCGAACCTCGCGCTGAGCAGGCACGTCCAGTCCGCGATCGACGTCTGCCGCGCGGCCGGCTTCGACCTCGTGATCGTCGAGACGAGCGGAATCGGCCAGTCCGACACCGAGATCACCGACCACAGCGACGTGTCGCTGTACGTGATGACGGCCGAGTACGGCGCGGCGACACAGCTCGAGAAGATCGACATGCTCGACTACGCCGACCTCGTCGCGATCAACAAGTTCGACAAGCGCGGCAGCCTCGACGCGCAGCGGGACGTGCGGAAGCAGGTGCAGCGTGCCCGCGGGCTGTTCGACGCGCCCGTCGGCGACATGCCGGTCTACGGGACGATCGCCTCGCAGTTCAACGACCCGGGCACGAACCGGCTGTACCTCGCTCTGATGTCGCGCGTCGCCGAGAAGACCGGCGCGCCGCTGGCGCCGACGAGCGACCTCGTCACGGAGGACGGCAGCGAGCGCGCGGTCATCCCGCCGGACCGCGTCCGCTACCTCGACGAGATTCGCGAGTCCGCGGGGCGCTACGACGCATGGGTCGAGCGCCAGGCGGCGATCGCGCGAACCCTGTACCAGCTCCACGGTTCGATCCGTGCGCTGCGCGACGAGGCCCCCGACGACGCGGTCCTGCCCGTCCACGAGGACAGGGACGGCGATCTGCCGTCGGTCGCGGCCCTGATCGAGCGCTACCGCGAGCTCGGCAACGAGCTCGACGGCCGCTGCCGGCGGTCGCTGGAGGAGTGGCCCGCACTCGTCGAGCGGCTCCGCAAGGACGCCTTCGAGTACGAGGTTCGCGGCAAGACGCTGCGCCAGCCGCTCGTCGTCGAGAGCCTGTCGGGGACGAAGGTGAAGCGCGTCTCGCTGCCGCGCTACCGCGACTGGGGTGACGTCCTGCGCTGGCGCATGCAGGAGAACGCTCCCGGCTCGTACCCGTTCACGGCCGGCGTCTTCCCGCTCAAGCGACAGGGCGAGGATCCGGCGCGCATGTTCGCGGGCGAGGGCGGACCGGAGCGCACGAACCGGCGCTTCCACTACGTCTCGCGCGGCATGCCCGCCGCCCGGCTCTCGACCGCGTTCGACTCGGTCACGCTGTACGGCGAAGACCCGGCGACGCGGCCCGACATCTACGGGAAGATCGGCAACTCGGGCGTCTCGATCGCGACGGTCGACGACGCGAAGAAGCTCTACAGCGGATTCGATCTGTGCGCGCCGACGACGTCGGTGTCGATGACGATCAACGGACCGGCGCCGATGGTCCTCGCGTTCTTCATGAACGCGGCGATCGATCAGCAGTGCGAGAAGTACATCGTCGAGAACCGGCTCGAGGGCGAGGTCGAGAAGACGCTCGCGGCCAAGTACGACGCGCGCGGGCTGGAGCGGCCGCGCTACCAGGGAGACCTGCCGGAGGGCAACGACGGGCTCGGGCTGCTCCTGCTCGGACTCTCGGGCGACGAGGTCCTCGACAAGAGCGTCTACGACGAGCTGAAGGCCAAGGCGCTCGCGAGCGTCCGCGGCACGGTGCAGGCCGACATCCTCAAGGAGGACCAGGCCCAGAACACGTGCATCTTCTCGACCGAGTTCGCGCTGCGGATGATGGGCGACATCCAGGAGTCGTTCGTCCGACAGGACGTCCGTAACTTCTACTCGGTCTCGATCAGCGGCTATCACATCGCAGAGGCCGGCGCGAACCCGATCACCCAGCTCGCGTTCACGCTCGCGAACGGCTTCACCTACGTCGAGTACTACCTCTCGCGCGGGATGGACATCGACGCGTTCGCTCCGAACCTGTCGTTCTTCTTCTCGAATGGGACCGACCCGGAGTACTCGGTGATCGGCCGCGTCGCGCGTCGTATCTGGGCCAAGGCGGTGCGCGAGCTGTACGGCGGCTCCGAGCGCGCGCAGAAGCTCAAGTACCACATCCAGACGAGCGGCCGCTCACTGCACGCGCAGGAGATCGCGTTCAACGACATCCGGACGACGCTCCAGGCGCTGTACGCGCTCTTCGACAACTGCAACAGCCTGCACACGAACGCGTACGACGAGGCGATCACCACGCCGACCGAGGAGAGCGTGCGACGAGCGCTCGCGATCCAGCTGATCATCAACAAGGAACTCGGTCTCGCGAAGAACGAGAACCCGTTCCAGGGCTCGTTCGTGATCGAGGAGCTGACCGACCTCGTCGAAGAGGCGGTCATGCAGGAGTTCCACTCGCTGTCCGAGCGCGGAGGCGTGCTCGGTGCGATGGAGCGGATGTACCAGCGTTCGAAGATCCAGGAGGAGTCGCTGCACTACGAGGCGCTCAAGCACAGCGGGGCGCTCCCGATCGTCGGCGTGAACACGTTCCTCGACAGCAAGGGCAGCCCGACGATCGTCCCCGACGAGGTCATCCGCTCGACCGAGGACGAGAAGCAGTACGCGATCGCGAGCCGCGAGGCGTTCCAGGAGCGCAACCGCGACGCAGAGCCCGGTGCGATCGAAGAGCTCCAGCGCGTCGCGCTGGCCGGCGGGAATACGTTCGACGCGCTGCTCGAGGTCGCGAAGGTCGCGAGCCTCGGGCAGATGTCCGCGGCCCTCTACGAGGTCGGCGGACAGTACCGGCGGAACATGTAGCCGCGGGACGACGACCTAGAGCGAACCGAAGCCGAATGGCGCGTCGAAGGGACAGCCCCCATCGCGCTCGTCGAAGCCTCGCCGCGTGGACGCTCGTGGCGGTCGTCCCTGCCGCGTTCGCGTGGGATCGGATTTCGTCACCGATCGCGTGGATCGCCCTGTACTGGGGCGTCATGGCCCTGGTGAGCTGTCTCTCGCGCGGCCGTGGATCGCGTCACTTCGCGGCGAGGTACCTGCTTGCAACGGCGCTGCTCATGCTCGGTGCGGTCGAGCTCGCACTCTCCACGAAGGCTCCCCCCGATAAGGTCGAGCACACGGTCGACTACAGACGCACTGACGAGCTCCTCGGATACTCGGCCGTGCCACTCGCCCACGCGCGACACGACCTTCGGATCGGCGCCGAGCCCGTCTTCGACGTGGAGTACGACTTCGACGAGAACGGCTTGCGCGTCGCGCCTCCCCCGACCGACCCACCGCCGCGCTCGAGCGTCCTCTGCTTCGGCTGCTCGTTCATGTTCGGCACGGGAATCGAGAACGAAGAGGCCGTGCCCTACCTGCTGCAGGAGCTCGTCGGTGGGCGCCACCGCGTCTACAACTTCGCGCTGGGAGGGTGGGGCCCGCACCAGATGCTCGCGCGAATCGAGTCGGGCGAGGTCGAGGTCGCCGTGGCCGAGCCCCCGGCCGTGGCGATCTACTGGGCGATCCCCGACCACGTCTGGCGCGCCGCAGGGAAGCGATACTGGGACCAGAGGGGTCCCCTGTACCAGGTGGCGGAGGACGGAAGCGCGGAACTCGTCGGCTCCTTCGCCGATCTCCGTGGGCCGCGGCCGGAACCCGACCGGCCGAAGGGAATCGTGAAGCGTTCGTGGATCGTGCGGCGGATCCTCGACCGCAGCGGCAGCGATGCTCGCGGGAACGAGCTCGGCGCGCCCAGCCCCGAGGACATCGAACGCTGGTCCGCGATCGTCCGCACGACCCGGGACGAGATCGAGTCGCGCTTCCCGTCCTGCCGATTCCACGTTCTCCTCAGCGACAGGTATGCCGGTCACTCCGCGGCACTCGTCGCGGCGCTCCAGTCGATGGACGTCTCCTGGTCCACCACCAGTCCGGTTCTTCCCAGGGTCGAAGGAGACCCCTGGCACTGGCTCCTCCACCGGTACGAAGGACACCACTCGAGCGAGGCGGCCTCCCTCATCGCAAGCGCGCTCGCCGAGGACGTGTTGTCGGAGCTGGAGAAGCCACGCTGAACGGGAGCGAGTCCCGCACGCGAGCACGCCTTGCCTGGGTCCGAACGGCTCGGGCCGCTACGCTCTTGGCGTATGGTCGTCGAAGCGCCGAACGCCGATCCCCTCGCCACGCTCCCGCGCGCGAAGCCGGGCCCACTGCGGTCCGCGCAGGTCTGGCTGCGTCGCCGTCTGCGCCAGCGCCGCGAGTCCTCGCGAACCTCCGCTGACGAGTGCTTTCTCGGCGTCGTGTCACGCGATCCGCTGATCGTCTACCACCTGGGCTGTGATCCGGAGCGCCTCGTCCCCGTCCACGAGGCGCTGGGTGACCGAGACCTCTGGATCCTGCGCGGCGCCGACTGGGAGGAGGAAGGGTCGAAGCACGCTCGGAACTGGGCGGACCACGCCGAGCTGGTCCGCAAGCGCTGGCCACGGCACCGCGTCGTTCTGCTGCACAACACGCGCTCTTCGTGCGAGAGCTTCCGGCGGTACGGACTCCTCTCCATCTTCTGTCACCACAACGCGCTGCTCGACGAGAAGATCTTCAGGGTCCGGGACGACGCCGTGAAGGAATTCGCGGCGGTCTATACGGCGAGAATCACGCGCATGAAGCGCATCGAGCTCGCGGCACAGGTCTCGCCCCTCGCGCTGTTGACGTACGGGCTCAAGACCGAACCCGGGCTCTTCGAGAAGGTCTGGGGCCTCTTCGACGAGGACGCGTGGCTCAACCTCCGCTCCGGCGAATACCGCCGTCTCGACGCGGACGAGATGGCGGACGTCTACGCTCGCTCTCGAGTCGGCCTGATGCTGTCTCCGAAGGAAGGGGGCAACTACGCGAGCTGTGAGTACTTCCTGTCAGGTCTGCCGCTCGTGTCCACGCCGAGCCTCGGCGGTCGCGACGTGTTCTACGACGACCGCTTCGTGCGCGTCGTCGAGCCCGATCCGGCGTCGGTGGCGCGCGGCGTCGACGAGCTGATCGCGCTCGATCCGGACCCGCACATGATCCGCGAGGCGACGATCGAGAGGATGGAGTGGCACCGCGACGTCCTGCGGCGCCTCCTCGACGACATCTGCGCCGAGGCGCGAAGCAACGCAACTGGCGCCGAGATCTGGGACAGCAACTTCTACTCGAAGCTGTGCAGGTGGCAGTCGACGGACTCGCTCGTCGCCGAGATCGAAGGCGAGTAGCGATTGCACGAACTCGAAGTCAGTCGCGTCCAAGGACGTCGCCCACGAATACGCCGATCTCGCGCGCGGAGAGCCTGTTCCCCTCGCGGTTGAGGTGATCGTCGTTCTCGAGGTAGAGCTGTTCTCCCTCGCGATCGGCGAACACCGGAAGTAGGTCGAGCATCGGAACGTCGAGCTTCGCGCACAGCGCGGCGAGCCTGTCCTGCGGCACGCGCGAGCCGATCGTCCGCTCGTCGAGATGGAACGTCAGCCGACGATAGAACTCGAAGTGTGAGTCGTCGATCTGGATCGACCGCGGGAACACTACCATCGCGAGGTCAGCGCCGCGCTCCTCGGCGCGGCCGTGGATCGCGACGACGAGCTCCTCGAGCTTCGCCCAGCCGGCCTCGTTGGCCTCACCTTCGACGAGGACGTTGTCGAGCAGGTAGTTCCGGTTGAACTCGACCATGTCGAGAAGCCACGGGTTGATCCGGTTCTCTTTGGCGTCCTCGATCAGGGCCGGATCGACACCGAGCTCGATATACCGATCCCACTCGAACGCGTAGACGGTGTCGGGCTTCATCTCGTCCTTGACGTGATCGACGAGGAACGGTGCGTACCACGGCTTGCGCAAGAGCTCCGGAACCCGGTCCGACGCCCGGTTCCCGGATCGGTCGCGGACGTTGGTCAGGTCGTTACCGATGTACACGCCGAGCAGCACGAGGTCGGGCTCGCTCGGCAGAGCGGCCCGCTCGATGCGGTCGAGGTACTCGTAGGGTCCCATTCCGTGCACCGCCGTGTTGAAGACGGCGACGTCGTCGTCGGCGACCTCGTCTCGGATCATGCTGCGGATCTCGGACGCGAGGAACGAATCGCCGAGGATGAGGACCGTCCGATCCGCGTCCTCCCAGTCGCGGACGAGGCTCTCGTGGCCGAAACGGTCGTTGTCGATGACACCGACGCGCATGAGAATCTCGGCGAGAACGACGCAGCCCGCGAGGACCGCCAGGGAAACGGCGAAACGTGACTTGAGAGACGTCGAGCGCACGGTCCTACCTCACTGCTTCGCGAGCTGTTCGAGGACGAAGGGGACGATCCGGTCCGCTGAGAGCCGGTTGCCGAGCTCGTTCATGTGATCGTCGTTCTCCAGGAAGTGGTCGCGTTCGGCAGCTGCCGCGAGATCGGGCAGGAGGTCGAGGAGGGGAATCCCCTCCGCAGCGCAGAGCTCGGCCAGAAGATCCTGGGGTCGCGTCGACTCGAGGGTCCGATCGTCGAGCTCGTACTTCAGACGCTCGAACATCTCGAAGCGTGAGCGATCGATCTGGATCGAGCGCGGGAATACGACGCAGGCGAGCTCGGTGCCGCGCGACTTGCAGATCGCGTGGATCTCACGGATCAGCTCCGCGTTCGTCTGCCACGCGGCCTCGTTCTCCTCGCCGAGGATCAGGATGTTGTCCAGGAGGTGCGTCGGCTTGTCCATCCCGAGGAAGACGAGGTACGGGCTCATCTCCCCCTCCTTGGCGAGTGCGATGTAGTCGGCGTCGACGCCGTGCGCCTCCAGCGCGTCCCAGTCGGGCTCCCAGTGGACGAACAGAGCGCTCTCGGTCTTGTAGCGGACGTAGTCGTCGATGTAGAGGTCGCGCCAGTCGCGCCCCACCAGCGCCGGCGGCTCCGCCGTCCCGCGGTAGTCGGGGCGGAACCGCGTATCGGTGAGATCGTTGCCGACGTAGTAGCCGAGCAGGAGCAGGTCCGGCGGCACCTCGACCCGCATGTCGCGGACGAAGTCGCGGTAGCCGTACGGCCCGATCCCCTTGATCGCGAGGTTGAGCATCCCGACGTTCGCTTCCTCGAACTCCTCGTCGAGCATCCGGCCGAGGCGCGAGTCGAGGAACGAGTCGCCGACGACGGCGACGCGGCTCTCGGCGCGCTCCCACGCCTGGCGTCGGGACTCCTTTCGGTGCATGTCGTTGCTGACGATGCCGGTCCGAAGGAGCACCTCGAAGAGCACGACGCAGATGAGCACGACGACCACGACGAGGGCCGCCCGGCGAAGAAGACGACCGAGGAACTGCATGGGGGGATCGCCGCGGAGCCCGCGGCGAACGCGCGATGATATCGAGGCCGGCGCGCCCGCCCTTCTCTCGAATCCAAGCGGGTCGACCGTGCGTACTCTGGGGGCGATGGCTGACCACGACATCACGCACCTGCGCCAGACGTACGACGGCGGGACCCTCGACGAGGGCGACATCGGGGACGACCCGATCGCCGCCTTCGGCCTCTGGATGAAGTCCGCGCTCGAGGCCGAGGTCCCGGAGCCCCACGCGGCCGCGCTCGCGACCGCCGATGCGACGGGCCGTCCCTCGTCGCGCATCGTGCTGTGCCGCGGGGCGGACGAGAGCGGCTTCGCGTTCTACACGAACTACGACGGCCGCAAGGCCGAGGACATGGCCGCGAATCCACATGCGGCGCTGTGCTTCTTCTGGCAGCCGCTCGAGCGTCAGGTCCGGGTCGAAGGTCCCGTCGAGAGACTCCCGCCCGAGGTCTCGGACGCGTACTTCGCGGGCCGCCCGCGCGAGAGCC
>JBCCSK010000087.1:0-18381 GCA_039200205.1 Planctomycetota bacterium | reverse complement strand
CGCGGCGACGGCGAGGCCTGGTCGGACGCGCGTCGCCGCGGCGCCCTCGACGTCGAACCACCCGACGGCATGTCGACGCTCTCCCCCTGACCGACCGCCGATCCCCCCGTGACTCTCGCCGATCGCCCCGCCCCGCACGTTTCCGTGCTCATGCCCACGTACCAGGGCATGGAGTTCCTGGAACGCGTGCTCGATGCGCTCGCTGCGCAGTCCTACGGCGGCGAGTGGGACTTCATGGCGATCGACTCGAGCTCGAGCGACGGAACGTGGGAGTTCCTCGGCGAGCGCGCAGGGTCCTTCCCCGTTCCGCTGCGGCGCGAGCGCATCCACGGCGTCGAGTTCGACCACGGTGACACGCGCAATCTCCTGGCGGCGCGCTCGCGGGGGGAGATCCTCGTCTTCCTGACGCAGGATGCGATTCCGAGCTCGCCGGCCTGGCTCGAGACGCTCGTCGCGAACTTCGACGATCCGAAGGTCGGCGCCGCCTACTGCAGGAACGTGCCGCGTCCCGACGCGCGCGCCCTGACCAAGATCTTCAGCGCGACCGACCCCGGCTATTCGGAGGGGCGTCGCGAGGTGCGCCTGCCCGAGCCCGGTGAGTACGAGCTGCTGAGTCCGCACGAGCGGCGCCTGCTGTTCAACTTCAACGACGTCGCGTCTGCGTTCCGTCGCTCGCTCTGGATCCGCCATCCGTTTCCGCGCACGCCGTTCGGTGAAGACGTGCTGATGGCGCGTGCGTTCCTGGAGGCCGGGTACACCATCGTCTACGACGACGCCGCGACGGTCGAGCACAGCCACGACTACGACGCGGACGAGACGTTCGCACGCGCGAAGATCGACGCGGCATTCAACGCCGAGTGGCTCGACAGGATCTGCGTCGCGTCGAAGAAGGACGCCGCGGTGCTCGCCGTCCGCGTCGGAGCCGACGACGCCGATGCGATCGACGAGCTCGACCTCCCCTACGACGAGAAGGAGGAGCTCGTCCTGGAGGCGCGTCGGCTGCGCGGCGCGGCGTTCGACGGACTCTACGAGGGGGGCGTGTCCCAGCGCAGGCGACCGACGACGAAGATGCGCGAGCGCGACGACGTTCGGGTCCTCTACGTCGTCCACGGCTTCCCGCCGGACACCTGGGCCGGGACCGAGGTCTACACGCTCAACCTCGCCAAGGAGATACAGCGGCGCGGCCACGCCGTCACGGTGCTCGCGAGGGCGCCCGCCGAGGGGGACGAGCCCGAGTTCACGCTTCGCGAGGACGAGTTCGAAGGCCTGCGCGTCCTGCGCATGACCCATCGGCTGGAGCACGCGAACATGACCGAGAGCTACCGGAAGCTCGGGCCCGAGACGGCGTTCCGCCGGGTCCTTGCGGACGTCGAGCCCGACGTCGTTCACTTCCAGCATCTCATCCACGCGTCGATCGGCCTCGTCGACATCGCGCGTGAGCGCGGCGTCGCGACCGTGATCACGTGCCACGACTACTGGGCGCTCTGCAGTCGCGTGCAGATGATCCGCCCCGACGGCGCGATCTGCCCGACCAACATGGGGAGCGGCTGCTTCCTCTGCGTGAAGGAGAAGGGGCTCGACCGCGTCGAGAGCGCCAAGCGGCTCGACGGCAGGTTCGGCGCAGGGCGCGCTCTCGCGGCGCTCGCCGAGACCGTGAAGGGGCTCGGACTGACGCCGGCCGCCGCGCAGCGGCGCGCGTCGGAGTACGCAGCGATCCGCGCGCGAGAGTCGGACGTTCCCGCCGCGTACGCCGCCGCGGACCTTCGCATCAGTCCGAGCCGGTTCCTGAGGCAGATGTACCTCGACTCCGGCGGCTTCGACGCGCACACGTTCCTGTTCTCCGACAACGGGATGAGGACGGATCACGTCGAGGCGCTGGAGAAGACCAGCGATCCCGACGGCCGCGTGCGGTTCGGATTCGTCGGCTCCCTCGTCTGGTACAAGGGCGGTGAAGTGCTCGTGCAGGCGATGCAGCGCCTCGTCGAGCGCGGGCTCGGTGAGAGGGTCCACCTGCACGTGTACGGCGGCTTCGATCCGGACGGCGATCCGCACCATGCGGAGCTCCAGGAGCTCGCTCGCGGTGCGCCCGTCACGTTCCACGGTCGGTTCGACAACAGTCGACTCTCCGAGGTCTACGCAGACATCGACGCGCTCGTCGTTCCGAGCCTCTGGTACGAGAACTCGCCGATCACGATCCACGAGGCCTACCTGACCGAGACGCCGGTCCTCGCGAGCGATCGCGGAGGCATGGCCGAGTTCGTGCGCGACGGAGTCGACGGGCTCCTGTTCCGCCTCGGCGACGCGGACGACCTCGCCGCCGCGATGGCGCGCCTCGTCGAGGAGGAGGGGCTGCTCGGGCGGCTCTCCGCGGCCGACTGGATCCCGATCAAGACGATCGAGGAGAACGGCGAGGAGATGGAGGCGCGCTATCGCTCGCTCTGCACGATCGTGCGAGAGCCGGCGGAGGAGGCGGGCGTGCTCCTCGACCTCTCCGGCCTTGCGACCTCCGATCGCAGAGGGGCCTGCGAACAGCAGGGGGACTTCTTGCTCCTGCGCCCTGGGGCGAGCGCCGACTGGGATATCACGGGGCTCGGGGGGGGCGGGTACCGCCTGGAGGTCGAGCTCTTCTTCCACGCCGTCGAGGCGGACCTCGCGCTCGGGGGGGCCGTCCTCGTCGACGGGGCCGAGCGAGGCTTCATCGAACCTTCGACGCCCGAAGGTCGAACCGGGGCGCGCCGGCTCGGTATGGTCCTCGACCTCGACGCCCGTCCTTCGACCCTCACGCTCGAGGCGCGTGGGTCGAACGGCGCCGCACTCCACCTCCGCGTCCATCGCATCGTGGTCTCCCGCGCGACCTCGGACGCCAGCTCCACCGCATGTTGAAGTCCCGGCCCGACCCCGAGGAGGTTCGCAGGAGCCTCGCCGTCGATCCCGTCGAGCCCCTCACGGCGGACGAGCTCCCGCGCGTCTCGATCGTGATCCTGAACTGGAACGGTCGGCACCATCTCGGTCCGTGCTTCGAGACGCTCGCCGCGCTCGACTACCCGAAGGACCGCTTCGAGGTGATCCTCGTCGACAACGGATCGGATGACGGGAGCCAGCGCGAGGCGCGCGAGAAGCACGGCTGGGTGAAGCTCGTCGAGAACGAGCGCAACGTCGGCTTCAGCGCCGGCTGCAATCAGGGCGCGCAGATCGGCGTCACGGGCGACCTCCAGCCCGAGATCGTCGTCTTCCTGAACAACGACATTCACGTCGACAAGGGCTTCCTCCGCGAGCTCGTCGCGCCGGTGGTTCGCGGGCGAGCCATCGCGACGACGGCGAAGATGATGTCGTGGGACGGGAAGCTCCTGAACTCCGCGGGGGGCGGCACGAACTTCCACGGGATCGGCATCCAGCGCGGCTACCTCGTCGAGCCGAACGCCCACTACGAGATTCCGCGCAGGACGCTCTTCGCCTGCGGCGGTGCCATGGCGATGGACGCGAAGGCTTTCTTCGACGTCGGTGGATTCGACGAGGAGTTCTTTGCCTACTACGAGGACGTCGACCTCGGCTGGCGGACGTGGGTGCTCGGGCACGAGATCCACTACGTCCCGACGGCGATCTGCTACCACCACCACAGCAGCACGAGCGGGCGCGTGCCCCCCGAGCGGCTCCGCGTGCTCCAGGTGCGCAATCCGCAGCTGGCCTGCTTCAAGAACTACGACGACGAGAACCTCCGCCGTGCCCTCCCGGCGATCGTCTCGCTCGGTGTGAGACGCGCGTTCCTCTCCAGCGCGCTCGGCGATTTCTCCGCGTACCGGATCGAAGCGATGCAGACGCTCGGGAAACGAGGCGCCGGCGGACGTTTCTGGCGCAAGGTCCGAAAGAATCTCGTCACTCACGACGATGTCGGCCGAATCGCGGTCGCGGACCTCGTCGGCATGAATGACCTCCTGGGACGCTGGGATCACTGGATGGACCGTCGCAAGGCGATCCAGGATCGTCGCGCTCGTCCCGATTCCGAGATCCTGCCTCTCTTCCTGCGACCCATGTGGTGCATCGAGGAGGAGCCTGCTTACCGCGAGCTCCACGCGGGTATGGCAGACTTCTTCGGACTCGACGAACTCTTCGCTGGCCTCACCACGCTGGAGGAGGATCCGAACGCCTGACCATGAAGCTGTCCGTCGTCGTTCCCGTCTACAACGAGGAGAGGACGCTCGCCGAGATCGTCGAGCGCGTCCTGGCGCAGCCGTTCGAGAAGGAGATCGTCCTCGTCGACGACGGCTCCAAGGACCGCTCGCGCGAGATCATGGCCGAGCTCGCGAGCGCGCATCCCGAGGTGCGCACGATCCACCACGAGGAGAACAAGGGGAAGGGGGGAGCCCTCCAGACGGGCTTCCAGAACGTGACCGGCGACGTCGTCCTCGTCCAGGACGCGGACCTGGAATACGACCCCGACGACTACGCCGCGCTGCTCCAGCCGATCCTCGAGGGGAAAGCGGACGTCGTCTACGGCAGCCGCTTCCGCAAGATCCCCGTCGGCAAGGTCCACGCCTTCTGGCACACGCACGGGAACCGTCTGCTGACGCTGATCAGCAACATGTTCACCGACCTCCATCTGTCGGACATGGAGACCTGCTACAAGGTCTACCGATCGGACATCGCGCGACGTCTCGACATCCAGTCGCGCTCGTTTGCGGTCGAACCGGAGGTGACGGCGAAGGTCGCCAAGATGGGGGCGACGATCTTCGAGGTGCCGATCAGCTACCACGGCCGCAACTACCACGAGGGCAAGAAGATCGGCCTCAAGGACGCGTTCATCGCGCTGTGGGCGATCGTCCGCTGGAACTTCGCCAAGGTCGAGCCGCTCCCGCGCGAAATGCGCGTGCCCGTCGGGAAGGCTCAGGCCCAGGGCTAGTCGAAGCTCGCGCCCTTCGACTCGTAGTACCCGCGGAGGGCCGTTCGCATCGGCCGGGTGAACTTGCGCCACGTGCCGCCGGACCAGTTCCGGCCGGGCGCGCCTCGGCGCTCGTAGTACTCCGCCGCCACCTCGTCGTGCGCGTCGACCTCGCGGAGCACCTCGTCGTCGGACGGGTAGCGCCCCTTGGTCCAGACCGCGCGCGGCGCGAGCCGCGGACGAACTCCCGGGTCGCTCGCTGGCGTTCCGACGCACAGGCCGTAGAGCGGGTAGACCCCGGAGGGGATCTCCAGGAGCGCGTCGACGGCGGCGAGGTCGTTGCGTAGGCCGCCGACGTAGCAGATGCCGAGTCCGAGGGACTCGAAGCCGACGACCAGGTTCTGGGCGAACAGGCTCGCGTCGATCGCCGCGAGCAGAAAGACCTCCAGCGAGCTCTCGTACGCCGCCCCCGCGCGCTCCGCGACGAGGCGGTGACGGCGCGTGTCCCCGCACACGACGAAGAAGGCTCCCGACTCGGCGACCTGACGCTGTCCGCCGGTCAGCTCGGCGAGGCGTTCGCGCTCCTTCGCGTCGGTGACCTGGATCAGGTGGTAGCCCTGGATCCAGCTGGACGTCGCAGCGCACTGGGCCGCCGCGACGGCGCGTTCGATCGTGTCGTCGTCGACGGGGTCGGGCGCGTAGTCGCGCACCGATCGGTGGGCGCCGAGGAGCTTCAGGACGGCATCGTTCGCCATGGCGGGTTCAGACGTCGAGTGGGTCGAGTGGCTCGGACTGGCGGGCGACGAGGACGCGGACGTCCGGTCGGTCGATTCGCTCGAGAGCCTCGCGGGCCGCGGCCTCCGCGAGCTCGGGGCGGTTGTTGTGCTCGGAGAGGTGCGCGAGCACGACCGTGTGGAGCTCCGGTCCGGCGAGCCGGACGAGCATGACGGCCATTTGCTCGTTGGAGAGGTGCCCGCCCGGCCCCTTGACGCGGTCCTTGAGCGGGGCGGGGTAGTCACCCTCGGCGAGCATGGTGGCGTCGTGGTTCGCTTCGATCACGAGCACGTGGGCACCGCAAAGGCGATTCGCGACGTCGTCCCGCGGCTCGCCCATGTCGGTCAGGAACGACAGCACGCGCCCGTCGCGCTCGATGCGGAACGCGACGGTGGGATCGCAGTCGTGGGGGACGCGGATCGAGTCGACCCGGACGTCCTCCGCGTCGTCGAGGAAGAACGAGCCGTCGATCGGCAGATCCCGCACGTCGCGCGCGCGGGCCAGAGCGCGGTGATTTCGGATCTCGTTCGCGCAGTGGAGCGTCGCCTCGTGGCGCTTGGCGATGATCCCGGCGGTGCGTGAGTGATCGAGGTGACCGTGACTCACCAGGACGTGATCGATCGCCCTGAGTCCGATGCTCGACGTCCGAAGGCGATCGGAGAGCGCTCGGACGGGGAGTCCGGCGTCGATCAGCACGAGGTGATCCCCGGCCCAGAGGAGCGCAGCGTTGCCGCCGCTCCCGCTCGCGAGGATCCTCAGCCGCATCGGGGCGGGCGCGTCACTCCGTCGACCGCGGCGGGCCCGTGACCTCGAGCACGACCGCCATCTTGACGAGGTCGGCGAAGCTCTCCGCTCGCATCTTCTCCATCACGTGCGCGCGATGAACCTCGACCGTCTTCTGGCTGAGTCCGAGCTCCGTCGCCACGACCTTGTTCGCGTTGCCCGCGACCACGAGTTCGAAGACCTCGCGCTCCCGCGCGGTGAGCCGCTCGGCGCGGCGCTCGATCTCGGCGCGATTGCGCTCGGACGCGCGGTCCTGGTCGTCCTGCTGGAGCGCCTGCTGGATCCGTTCGAGCAGGAGCTGATCGCTGAACGGCTTCTCGATGAAGTCGAAGGCGCCCGCCTTCAGCGCTCGGACAGCCATGGGGATGTCGCCGTGGCCCGTGACGAGCAGCACGGGCGGCGCGAAACGGTCCTCCTGGAGCTTCTCCATCAGCTCGAGCCCGGAGAGGCCTGGCATGCGCACGTCGAGGACGATGCAGCCGGGGCGCTCGTTGTCGTAGGCCTCCAGGAAGGCCTCGGCGGAGTCGTACGCTTCGACCTTGCGCCCGACCGAACCGATCAGGAATCCCAGGGAGTCCCGCATGGCGGGGTCGTCGTCGACGATGAAGACGGTCGGCTGCGAATTCATGGGGTCGAAGGGGGCTGCCTCAGCGGGAGGGTGAACCGGAAACGGGTCTCGGACGACGATGCGTCCTTGCGGCAGAGCCGAAGCTGGCCGCCGTGCGATTCGATGATCGCGCGGCTGGCAGTGAGTCCAAGTCCGAGGCCGTGATCTCGCGTCGTGTAGAATGGCTCGAAGATGCGCGGTGCGTCGACGTCGGAGAGGCCGTTGGCGCTGTCGACGACGTCGACCTCGACCATCGGACGCGAGCTCTCGTCCCGGGCGATCCGCGTCTCGACGCGGATCGTCCTGGTGCGTCCCTCGGGGAGCGTCTCGAGCGCGTCGACGGCGTTGTTCAGGAGGTGGATCGTCACCTGCGTGATCTGTCCGCTGTCGATCACGACCTCGTCGTGACCGTCGACGAAGTGCGTCTCGACGTGAACGCTCGCTCGCTCCAGCGGTGCGGCCGCGAAGTCGATAGCGCTGCGCAGGATCGTGGAGAGAGAGTGCGGCTCGCGCTTGTCGGCGGTGCGACGCGTGCACGAGCGCATGAGCCGGACGATCTCCGCCGCGCGTCGGCTCTGGACCACGATCGACTCCAGGGCATCGTTCAGAG
Source organism: Planctomycetota bacterium (assembly GCA_039200205.1). GTDB lineage: Bacteria > Planctomycetota > UBA1135 > UBA1135 > Saltatorellus. The sequence goes on along the minus strand of JBCCSK010000087.1, from coordinate 10,731 downwards.
CGCGGTCGTTCACCCCGTCGCGCTCCAGGCGCCGAATGCACCCGTTCGCGTAGTTCACGATCGCTGCGAGCGGCTGGTTCAGCTCGTGGGCGATCCCCGAGGTCATCTCGTCGAGCGCCGTCAGGCGTGCGGCTCGGGCGACCGTGATGCGCCGCTCCTCCTCGGCCGACATCGGCGGGGGCACGGCGCCGTTCACCGCGACGTCGCGCTCGAAGCACCAGAGCGCGTGGAGGCCCTCGTCGTCGATCTCGGCCTTCAGCCGCACGCGCTTCGTCCTGTGCTCTCCGGAAGCGTCGATCTCGCTGAGGAAGATCTCGCGATCCTCGAACCCGCGCGACGCAAGCTCGACGAGGCGCTCGGGCGCCTTCGTCATCCAGAATCCCTCGAGATCGGCGAGCCGTCGGCCCTCGATCGTCTTCGAGGGCGAGCAGCCGAAGAGAACGGCGAAGCTCGGGTCCGCGCTTCCGACGATGCCGTCCCGAAGGATCGCCTCGACGAGCGCCTCGGGCGGCGCGTCGAGGGCGAGCGGGAGCGGAATGTCGACGCGCAGCACGCGGTCGACCGCGTCGCCCGGGGCCTCGTGCCGGCGCGCCGTCGGGCGACCGGCGGGGACGGACGCGCGGTCGCCGGTCATTGGCTGCTCTCCGGTGCCGCGGAGGCGCTGATCACGCCGACCTCGGTGTCGATCCCCGCGTTCCACTCGGCGACGAAGACGTTCGTATCGCCGGGTCTTCCGTCCCCTCGATTGCTCGCGAACGCGAGGTAGCGACCGTCGCGACTGAACATCGGGAAGCTGTCGAACTGCTTCCCTGGAGGACCGTCGAAGAACGTGATCTGCTCGAGGTTCCGACCGTCGAGGTCGCACAGGAAGATGTCGAAGTTGAGCTTCTTCTCGCCCTCGTTGTGGTGGTTCGTCGAGAAGATGACCTGCCGGTCGTCGGGCGTGAAGTACGGAGCGAAGTTCGCGCCGCCGAGCGCCGTCACCTGGTTGCGGTTCGACCCGTCGACGGAGACCGTGAAGATCTCCATCTTGCTCGGCCGGACCTGCCAGCGCTGGAGGTCCTCGAGGTAGCGCTCCTGCTCGCCGGCCTCGTCTCCCGGCGTCCACGCCGTCGCGCGGAAGACGAGCGAGTTGCCGTCGTGACTGAAGAAGGCGCCGCCGTCGTAGCCGAGGTCGTCGGTGACCTGGACGAGGTCGCCGCCGTCGAGATCACAGGTCCAGAGCTCGAGGTCGCCGGTACGCGTCGACGTGAACACGATGCGGTCGCCGCGCGGCGACACGGTGGCCTCGGCGTCGTAGCCGTACTGGGAGACGAGTGCCCGCTCATCGCCCGACACGAGGTCGGCGACGTAGATGTCGTAGTCCGGCCACAGCATCCACGTGTAGCCCTCCGACTGCGGCTTGATCGGACATGCGACGTGACTCGACTGCGTCGACGCGTAGAGCACCTCGCGGTCGCCCGGCATGAAGAACGCGCAGGTCGTCACGCCGCGTCCGCTGGAGACCTGGCGCAGCTCGCCGTCGGGCGCCGTGACGAAGATCTGGTCGCAGTCGTCTTTCTCGTTCGACTCGCGAAGCTGAAGCGAGAGCCGATCGCCGGCGAAGCTCCAGTACGCTTCGGCGTTCTGGCCTCCGAACGTCAGCTGCCAGAGGTTGAGGAAACGCGTCTCACCCGGCTCGATCAGCTCGTTGACGAGCTTCGCTCCAGGGACCGGGGGCACGGGCGCCGACTCGAGGACGACCTCCTCCGGCTCCGAGACGGCGCAGCCCGCGCACAGCCCGAAGACGAGGATCGAAGCCGACAGGGGCCGTCGCTCTGCGAGCGGGGCGGTCCGGGCAGCGTAGGTACGGTCGTGCAAGGGATCGTCGTCGGGTCTGGGGTCGGATGGGTCGGCGTGCGTCCGACCGAGGTCGGCGGCCGGGCTCGTCAGGGCGGAGGTGGTTCCTCCTCCGTCCTATCGGCTCTCGCGGCGCGCTTCGGGACGGGATCGTACCCCCCGGAGCACAGGGGCTGACAGCGCAGGATCCTCCAGGCGATGAGGAGGAGCGCCCTCGGGAGGGCGTGCGTCTTGAGCGCCTCCTCCGCGTAGGCGCTGCAGGTCGGGCTGAAGCGGCACGTCGCCGGGGTCCAGGGCGAGATGAACCGCCGATAGACCGCGAGCGGGAGCAGGAAGGGCGCCGCCAGGATGCGGCGCGGGAGGGGGCAGCTCTGGCACACGGATCAGTCCTGGGCCGCCTGACGCGCCGATTCGAGCCTGGCTGCGACCTTTCGCGCCAGGCGCTGGAGCTCACGAACCGTGGGGGCGAGGTCGGGCTCGAGCTTCGGCGCTGCAGGGATGAGCACGATGTCGAGGGGCGGCAGGTCCGCCGCCGACAGCCGGAAGGCCTCCCGGAACACCCTCCGCACCCGATTGCGACGGACGGCGCTCTTCCAGATCGACTTCCCGACGGACAGCCCGAGGCGGGGATGGCCGAGGGCGTTGGGGGCCCCGACGACCAGGAGGATCGAGCCTCGAGCGCGTCGACCCTGCCGATAGACGCGGTGGAAGTCGCCCCGTGAGCGGAGCCGGAAGCGGCGCGGGAATCGGAGGCGATCGGCCATCTGCGGGGCCGCTCGCGGGCGGACCGAGGTCGAAGGGCGCCACCCTACTCGCCCGCGAGCGCGAAGGGAGACCGGAACCGGCCCGCGCTCGGATCGCCGAGGCGGCACACTCTGCGGGCCCTCGCCGGGCCGTGCCGTGACGCTGTCCCCCGACCGATCGAGCTCCCCCGCCAGCCGCGACGCGGCGTCCGCGGGACTCGTCGCGTTCGGAGCGGGGATCGACGAGGGCGGGACTCGCTCGAACCAGGCCACCGTCCCGGCGCCGCGGCCGTCGAGGTGCGCAGAGCACAGCGCCCCGTGCTCGCCGGCGGCCAAGAACGTCATCGCCGGTCGACGCGTGCCGTCGGCGTCCGGACACACGTTCGCGGACGGTACCGGGACGCCGTGGCCGCGCTCGGGTGGGCCCGATCTCGAAGCGGCACTGGACGCGCTTCGAACCGTCCCGGTCGCGGGGACGGCGCCGACGACTCACGCGCTCGCCGAGCGCGTCGCCGAGGCCCTTTCGGACGACGCGGCGCTCCGCGACCAGCTCGCCGACGAGCTCGGCCCCGCGTCCTCGATCGACCGCTTCGCTCCCTCCGCTCGCGCGATCGCGGAGAGCGTCGACACGTTCGCGCGCGGACGACGATTCGACGACGTGCCCGAGGGCGAGGTGGTCGTCGTCGGCCTGCACTGGTCCGAGTCGTTCGCTCGCTCGGGGGCGCGCGCGATTCGAGCGCTCTCACGCGGCGCGTCCGCGCTGCTTCTGAGCGATCCGCGCTGCCCACAGCTCGCGCTCGGGCTCTACGAGGGCCTTGCGGCTGCCGGGGTGGGCGAGCGAGTCGCGGTCCTGCACGACGACGGCCTCGACGTCCTGCGTGCGGTCGCCGAGCGTCCGAGCATCGCGGTCGACGCCGTTCGTCCGTACGCGTCGATCGATGGACTGCGCGGTCGACTCACGGCGCTGCGTGAAGCCGCGGAGCACGACCCCGCGACGCTGCCCGACGACGAGTGGTTCGGTCACGGGGTCGTCGCCCGGCCCGCGGCCCCATTGCGGATCCGCATCCCCACGGGCCGCGACGTGACCGTTGGGGACGTCGCGGAGCGACTCGGCGACGAAGCGGTACGTCTCGATGCGTCCGATCCTCGCGCGGCGGCCCAGGTCGCCGTCGAGCGCGCCTTCGGCCGCGATGCGCTCGGGGGCTTCGCGGACGACGCAGCGGCGCGTCTCCACGTCGAGCGTCACGCGTTCTCGCGCTTCAGCGAGAGCCTCTTGCAGGCGCTCGAAGAAGCCGACGAGGACCCCTGGTTCGATCCGCCCCGCTGGGCCCTCTCGCACGGCGACACGCCGGGCTCGCCGCCGCTCGCGCGCGGCAGGCGCATCGGCCTCGACGAGGGAGCGACGCTCGTGCACGAACGGCGCGCGGTCGACGCGGACGATGCCGGGCGTCGCAGGACTCAGCCGGACGTCCGCGGACTTGTGTTCACCAACGTCGAGCAGCGCATGCGGCTCGGCGGCGCCCTCCGCGTGCCGGGGATCGTCGCACTCCTGCGCTGCGCGGGCACATCGAGCTCGGATTCGTCGCGCTGATGGACCGGATCGCGCTGATCACCGATCCGGGGCACCCCGGGCTCCGCGCCGACGACGTCGCGCTTCCGGCCGCGTTCGCGGCCCGCGGAGCCGAGGCGACGCCGGTTCCGTGGGGGGCGTCGATCGGCGCAGATGAGTTCGACGCTGCGGTCGTTCGCACGCCGTGGGACTACTTCCTTCGGCCCGCTGCGTTCCTCGCCTGGGTCGAGGGCCTCGCCGTCGAGCTCCTGAACCCGGCGCCGATCGTTCGCTGGAACCACGACAAGCGCTACCTCTTCGAGCTCGCGGAGCGGGGCGTGGCGGACCTGCCGGAGACGGCGCTTCTCGCGCCCGACGAACGGCCTGCGCGGCTCGATGCCGAGTTCGATCGGATCGGAGCCGACAAGGCCGTGCTCAAGCCTGCGGTTTCGGGCGGCGCGCACCGGACGCGCGTCGTCGGTCGCGGTGAGTCGATCGAGTGGACCGGCGCGGACGAGGGGGTCTTCCTTCTTCAGGAGCACGTCGGCGCCGTTCTCACGCGCGGCGAGTGGTCGCTCATGTTCTTCGGCGGCCGCTACTCGCACTCCGTCCGCAAGACGGCGAAGCGCGGTGACTTCCGCGTCCAGTCGGAGCACGGTGGAGAGGTCCTCGTCGAGGACGCTCCGGCGGCTCTCGTCGACGCGGCGGCGCGCGTTCTCCAGGGCGTTCCGACCGACGCCACGCTTCCGTACGCGCGCGTCGACCTCGTCGAGGCGGACGACGGCCGAGCGCTCCTCATGGAGCTCGAGCTGATCGAGCCCGAGCTGTTCCTGCGCTCCGATCCCGATGCGCCGGCGCGCCTCGTCGACTCCGTTCTCGCTCAGGTCCGCAGCCGCAGCTGACCGCAGGCCGCCGCTCCGTCGAGACCGCGCGACCAGCGCACGGTTGCGACGATTCCGCGCTCCGTCAGCCGCTCTCGAAACGCCTCGACCGCTTCGGGCTCGGGTCGATCGAACGGAAGCTCGGGCGTCGGGTTGTAGGGGATCAGGTTGACGCTGCACCGCCGACGGGCGAGCCGTTCGGCCAGTCGCTCCGCGTGACCGAGCGAGTCGTTGGTTCCGCCGAGAAGGACGTACTCGTAGGTCACCTCGCGACCGGTGACTTCGAACCAGTCGTCGCCTGCCGCGAGGACGTCCTCGATCGGAACGCCCTTCATCGCGGGCACGAGCTCGTCGCGCTGGTCCTGGTCGGGCGAGTGGAGCGAGATGGCGAGCTGGAAGCGCGGTTTCTTCGGCGCGAGTCGTCGGAGGCGATCGGGGAAGCCGACGGTCGAGACCGTCAGCTTGCGGCCGCCCAGGCCCATCTCGTCGCGCACGACGTCGAGGGCGGCGAGAAGGTTCGCCTCGTTCAGGAGAGGCTCGCCGATGCCCATCACGACCGAGCGTGACAGCGGCCCGATCGCGCGACCTCGGACGTACTGCTCGACGATCTCGTGGGCTTCGAGGTTGCGGGCGAGACCGAAGAGGCCCGAGGCGCAGAACGGACACCCGACCGGACATCCCGCCTGGCTGGAGACGCACAGGGTCGCGCCCGGCTGCTTCGCGTTGCGATGTGGCGGGATGTGAACCGTCTCGACGGAGACTGGCGCCTCGCCCTCGCGACGGCCGGGGAACTCGATCAGGATCTTCGTCGTTCCGTCGCGGGCGACGTTCTCTGCGACCACCTCGCCGCTGAAGATCGGCAGGTCCGCGCTGAGCTTCTCCCGAAGCGCGGCCGGCAGATCCGTCATCGAGGCGTAGTCGAGCACGCCTCGCTCCAGCACGGCGCGGCGTGCGACCTTGGCGTGGAACGGTCGTCCTCCGCGCTCGACCACGAGGTCGCGCAGCGCGTCGGGCGCGAGTGCGAGCAGGCTCGCTGCGTCGCGGGTCGCGTTCGGCATGGCGTCGGCCTCAGCCCGCGAGGTGGCGGCGGAGCGTCTCGGCCACCTCGAGGCCGAGGCGCCGCGCGTCGTCGAGCGAGGGCGGGTTGGCGCCGCCGACGGCGCGGTGACCGCCGCCGCCGTACGCTTCCATCATCTCACCGATGTGCAGGCCGTCCTCGGGCTGGTTCCACGGGTTCTCGCCGCACGTGATGTGGAACCCGGCGCGCGTGGGGATGACGCCGACGGCGTAGGAGACCTGGGGATGGTGGTAGAACGGCGCGAAGCGCTCCCGACGGATCTTGGAGGACGAGGCGTCGTAGAAGACGACGCCGCCGCGCACCCACTGGACCGTCGGCGGGAACTGCTCCAGCGCCTTGTCGCGGTTGCGCGACGCTCGCTCGTGCACCTTCTCGACGTCCGCGCGCAGCGCGACGTCCGTCAGCGAGGAGTCGACGAGCGCGGTGGCGATCTCGTCCACCCAGCTCGGGTTGGGGGCGGCCGTCAGCGCGCGCATGATGCGCAGCGCCGGGTCGTCCCCGAAGATCGCCTGGTCGACGCTCTCGAAGCGCGCGGCGTCGATGATGTCCGACCAGTAGGCGGCCTCGACGAAGCGATCCGGAGGCTCGTACCCGAAGTGCTCCTTTGCGTGTGCGAGGATGAGCGGCGGGCACGAGAGCGAGGACTCGTCCCAGAGCCAGCGATCGGAGGGCTCGTAGCGCTCGCGCAGCTCCTTCGAGAGGAACGTCGTGGGGTGGTGGTCGAACCAGTACTCCGCCCGCGGGTGGAAGTGGAAGTCGACGACCGCGAAGCGCCGCCCCGCCTCGAAGTCGTCCCAGTTCTTCCGCTCGTCGTAGTTGACGCTGAGGAGGATCGGCGACTCGCCGCGCTCGCGGAGCACGTGCGCGAGTACCGCCCCCGACACCATCCCGTCGAAGTCGCGGTGGTACCGGATCCTCAGCTGTTCACCGCTGCCGCCGCCCTCGTTCATGGGGCGATTGTAGCGATGTGATGCCCCGTGCAGGCGTCAGGCGCTCTCGCGTTCCTCGCTCGAATCGGGGACTTCGTCCTCGATGTCGGCGGCGGTCATCCCGCGCGCGAGCTGGACGTCGCCCCGCACGACCTCGGCTGTGACGGTGAACACGTCGGTGTCCTTGCGCGACGGGAGCTCGTACTGAAGATCGAGAAGGAGCGACTCCAGGATCGATCGCAGGGCGCGCACGCCCGTCTCACGCTCGATCGCGAGCTCGGCGATGGCCTCGAGGCCGCCCGGCTCGAACTCGAGCGTCTTGCCGTTGATCTCGAAGTGCTTCTGGTACTGGCGGACCAGCGCGTTCTTCGGCTCGACGAGGATGCGGACGAGCTCTTCCTTGCGGAGCGTGTCGAGGGTCGCGATCACCGGGAGGCGTCCGATGAACTCGGGGATCAGCCCGAACTCCATCAGGTCCTTCGGGAGCAGGTAGCGGACGTACTCGTCGCGCGCGGCGTAGTCGTCGAAGGCCGGGAGGGTGGTCTGGGCCGTCGAGACGCCGACCTTGCGGCGGGCGCGGTCGAGCGCACCGCCCGACTCCATGTCGCGGCCGAAGCCGATGACCGACTGGCCGACGCGGCGGCCGATGATCTCCTCGATGCCGGAGAACGTGCCGCCGACGATGAAGAGGATGTTCGCGGTGTCGATCTGGATGTACGACTGCTCGGGATGCTTGCGGCCGCCCTGGGGGGGGACGCTCGCGACCGTGCCCTCGAGGATCTTCAGGAGCGCCTGCTGGACGCCCTCGCCCGACACGTCGCGGGTGATCGAGACGTTGCCGGTCGTGCGACCGATCTTGTCGATCTCGTCGATGTAGATGATCCCCTGCTGGGCGCGCTCGACCTCGAAGTCGGCCGACTGCAGGAGCTTGAGGAGGATGTTCTCGACGTCCTCGCCGACGTAGCCGGCCTCGGTGAGCGTGGTCGCGTCCGCCATGGCGAACGGGACGTCCAGCATGCGCGCGAGGGTCCGGGCGAGCAGCGTCTTGCCCGAGCCGGTCGGGCCGACGAGCAGCACGTTCGACTTCTCGATCTCGATGTCGCCGGTGACGGTCGGCTCGGCCGTTCCCTGCTGGCGCAGCCGGTTGTAGTGGTTGTAGACCGCGACCGAGAGGACCTTCTTCGCCCGGTGCTGGCCGACGACGTACTCGTCGAGTCGCCGCGCGATCTCGATCGGCGTGGGAAGCCGGTCGCCGTCGAGCGCCGAGGTCCCGCTGGCACGAGCGTGGGAAGGACGGCCCGACGACTCGCTACGCACCTCGCCCGAGGCGGGGTTGCGCCGCTGTTCCTCCTGCAGGATCGAGTTGCAGATCTCGATGCACTCGTTGCAGATGTACACGCCAGGCGGCCCTGCGATCAGCGACGCAACCTGATGGCGCGGCTTCTCGCAGAAGGTGCAGCGTTCGACCTGGCGGCCGGTTCGTCGGGACGAGCTCATAGCGGCAGTCTATTCCTCTCCGAGAGCAGGGGCAGCACCAACATGAGAAAGGGAACGGGCGTCAATTGCCCGTTCCCCGAGGTGTTCGTACCGCGCGCTCGGACCGTCGGTTTGCGACTTCCCTTCGATGAGAAGCCGAAGCGAGCGTGAGAACGATCGGTGACCTTCCTGTTCGTCTACTCGGACTTCTCGCCGTCGCCTTCCAGCTCGGAACGGGGCGGTGCACCGTCCGCACGTGCAACGATGTGATCGATGAGGCCAAAGGACTGTGCCTCTTCGGGCGACATGAAGTTGTCTCGATCGCAGGCAGCGGAGAGTTCCTCCGGAGACTTCCCAGCGTGGAACGCGAGGATGCCTTCGAGCTGACGCTTCATCTTCAGGATCTCCTGCACCTGGATCTCCATGTCGAGCGCCGTGCCGCCCATCCCGCCGTGGGGCTGGTGGATCATCACGCGACTGTGGGGGAGCGCGAAGCGCTTGCCCTTCGAGCCGCCGGAGAGCAGGACCGCGCCCATCGACGCCGCCTGCCCGAGGCAGTAGGTCGCGATGTCGGGCTCGACCAGCTGCATCGTGTCGTAGATCGCCAGGCCGGCCGTCACCGAGCCGCCCGGCGAGTTGATGTACATCTTGATGTCCTGGTTGCGCCCCGTCTTGTCGAGGAACAGGAGCTGCGCCATCACCGCGTTGGCGACGTTGTCGTCGATCGCGGTGCCCAGGAAGATGATCCGGTCCTCGAGGAGGCGCGAGTAGATGTCGTACTGACGCTCGCCACGGCCGGTCTTCTCGATGACGAACGGAACCGGATAGTAGTTCTGCATGGCGCCTTCGTAGGAGTTGGGGGTCATCGATTCAAGCGAGGCGCGGGGAGCGCCGTTCAGCTCGGTTCCTGGAGATCGGCGCTCTCCCGGAGGAACCTGCGCACCTTCTTCTCCAAGATCTCGATGGAGAGCTGCTGGCCGAGGTTGTTCTGGGCGTAGTACTCCCGGACCTCGTCGATCGTCGTCTGGTTGCGCTCGGCGATCGTGCCGAGCTCGCCGTCGAGGTCCTCCCGCGTGACGAGGAGCTCCTCGGCCTCCGCGATCGTCTCGACCACCAGCAGGGCCCGGATGCCCTTCTCGGCGTCGGCGCGGGCGAGCTCGGACTGCTCCTCCCGGGCCTGGGCGATCTCCTCCTCGCTGCGGCCCTGGGACGTGAGCTCCTGGGCGAGCTGCTCCAGGCGCGCGCCGGTCTGCTGCTCGACCATCGTCTCAGGAACGTCGAAGGCGCAGCTCTCGATCACGCGATCGAGGAGCGCCGTTTCGATCCGGTTCTCCTCGCGCTGCTGCGCGGCTTCCCCGAGGCGCTCGGCCACGGTGCTGCGGAGCGAGTCCATGTCGGAGATTTCATCTCCGAGCATCTCGAACAGCTGTTCGTCGGACGGGGGAACGAGGTTCATCGCCTGCTGGACCTCGATGACGCACGTCCCTTCGCTGCCGCGGAGGTCCTCGTCCTCCACGAAGTCCGGGATCGTCATCGGGAACTCCAGGCGGTCGCCCTCCTTCGCGCCCTTCAGGCCGTCGGCGAAGGCCTCGGCGTCCACGCCGGGGGGCACGCTCGACGCGTTGAGGCGCATGCCCTCGCGGTCGAGCGCGACCTTGCCGTCCGCCTCGAACTTGAGGTCGCCGACGACGAAGCCGTTCTCGTCGATGCCCTCTTCGCCCGCGTCCTCGGGCGTGGACTGCTGGGAGCGAATGTCGTCGATCGTCGCGTCGACCTGCTCGTCGAGGACCGGCTCCAGCTCGCTCACGATCGCCAGCCCGCGCAGCTCGGGGAGCGTGATCGTGGGCCGCAGCGGGAACTCGAACTGGACCGCGAACGAGCCGTCCTCGGCCATCTCGAGGTCGTCGGGGGAGATCCGCGGGTGGGACAGCGGCTTGAGCTCGTTGTCCTCGACCGCCTGGCCGTACGCGCGCTGGAGGAAGTGCTCCTTCACGTCGCTCCGGACCCCTTCGCCGAAGCGCTTCTCGAGCACCGCCAGCGGGACCTTGCCCGGCCGGAAGCCCTTCATGCGCATGTTCTGGGAGACCTGCCGGAGCCCGGTACGGACCTGTTTCTCGAACTCGTCGGCGGGGACGTTCAACGAGACCTTGGCGACGGTCGGAGCGGAGGTGTCGACTTCGAGCTGCAAGACGGAGCGGCGCCGCCCTCGCGGGGGGGCCTGGGGGTCGGGGGGGGG
>JBCCSK010000086.1:0-18403 GCA_039200205.1 Planctomycetota bacterium | reverse complement strand
GGAGCGCCTCGAGCGCGCCGGGCTCCTCGAGGGTGCGCTCCTCGTCCACGGCAACGCGCCGCTCGACGGCGAGATCGAGCGTGCGGCGCGCGCGCACGCGACCGTCGTGCACTGCCCCGGCAGTCACGCGTTCTTCGGTCGGGATCGCTTTCCGGTCGAGCGCTACGTCCGAGCGGGCGTGCCGATCGCGCTCGGAACCGACTCGTGGGCGAGCAACGATCGACTCGACATGCGCCGCGAGATGCGACTCGCGCGCGAGACGCTCGGCCTCGAGGCGCGAGACGTCTGGAGAATGGCGACCGAGAACGGCGCTGCGCTCCTGCCCTGGGAGGGGCTGACCGGTCGCCTCGAGGTCGGGGACGCTGCGGACCTCGTCGTCTACGAGCTCGGTGAGGAGGACGATCGCGTGCGCCGGGACCCTGCGCTGGCGTTCGATCGGCTCACGTCCGGCGAGCCCGCGATCGTCGAGGTCCTGATCGCAGGGCGTCCCGTGCTGCGGTAGGGGCGTGGGCAGAATTGCCCCGGCTCGACGCAGCAGCCGCTGGCGCGAGTTGGCGCAGAAAACTCGGAGCTACGCGGCCAGGACCGGGGAAGCTCGACGAAATCCCCCTATCCTCTTCACAATGGCCGCACCTCGCTATCAGCCCCCCGAGCCGACAGACGCGCAGCGCGCGGCACTCGAGCTGCTCGCAGGGGCAGAGCGCATCCTCCTCACGGGACACGAACGTCCCGACGGGGACTGTCTCGGCTCCGAGGCCGCGCTCGCGCGCATCCTGAATGCGAGGGGCCAGAGCGCGTTCGTCTACAACTCGGACCCCCCCGACGAGCACTACGCCGAGGTCGTCGAGAGCGCCGAGTTCCTCGTCGACGACGGCGGGCCGCTCCCGGATCACGACCTCGTGGTCATGCTGGACGGGAGCGACCTGTCGCGGACCGGCGCACTCGCGCACCGTCTTCGCGAGGCCCCCTCGGACAAGCTCGTCGTCGATCACCACCTCCACGCGGGCGGTGCGTGGTGGGACGCGGCCTTCGTCGACACGACCGCGTCCGCGACCGGCGTTCTCGTCCGTCGAATCGCCGCACACCTCGACGCGGCGATCGACGCGGGGACGGCGCGGGCTCTCTTCACGACGCTCGTCACCGACACGGGCTGGTTCAAGTACTCGAACACCGACGTCGAGACGCTCTCCATCGCCGCCGAGCTCGTCGGGGTTGGCGTGCGGCCGGCCGAGGTCTTCGGGGATCTCTTCCAGCGCCAGGCAGCGGGTCATCCGAGGTCCCTCGCGGCCGCACTCGCGCGAACGACCTACTACGCCGACGGGCGCCTCGTCGTCGTCGACCTTCCGCTCGGCCCCGACGGCCGGTCGTCCGACGTCGACGGGGACGTGGTGCTCGACGTCCTCCGCTCGGTCGAGTCGGTCGAGGTCGCACTGGTGCTGCGCGAGATCGGTCCGGCGCGCTGCAAGCTGTCCGCGCGCAGCAAGGGCGCGTTCGACGTCCAGAAACTGGCCCTCGCATTCGGCGGCGGCGGTCACGCAAAGGCGGCCGGCGCCACGATCGAGCAGCCGCTCATCGAGGCACGCGTCGAGCTCGTCGAGGAGGCGTTGGAGCAGCTCGCGCGCACGGCGGAGCGTCGCTCCGAGCCCCGCTCTGCCGCGGATGCCGCGCGACGGACGCGCGGAGTCTGAAACCCCACTTCGCTCGCTGTGAAGATCGCACTCGTCTCGGACCTGCACTCGAACAAGGAGGCCGTCGACGCGGTCTTCGCGCACATTCGCGCGCAGGGCATCGAGACGATGTACTGCCTCGGTGACGTCGTTGGCTACGGGCCCGACCCCGAGCACTGCAGCGACCTCGTCCGCGGGCACGCCGAGATCACCGTCGTCGGCAATCACGACGAAGCGCTCTTCCACGACGCCGCGGACTTCAATCCCCACGCGAGGGGAGCGATCGACTGGACGCGCGAGCGGCTTCGGCCGCGTTGGTGGAGCTCGTCGGAGACGAAGAGCCGCTGGCGCTGGCTGCGCGAGCTTCCCCTCAAGCACACGCTCGGCCGCTTCACGTTCGTCCACGGCTCTACGCGCGACCCGGTGCGCGAGTACGTCCTGTCGACCGACGGCTTCCTGAACCCGAGCAAGCTGCGCGCGATCTTCGACTCCTTCGACGGCGTCGTGTTCTGCGGGCACACGCACCATCCGGGTGTCCACACCGAGGACCTCCGGTTCCAGGGGCTCGAGGGCGCCGACGAGCTCACGGTCGAGCTCGCCGAGGACGAGCGGAAGATCGTGAACGTCGGCTCGGTCGGCCAGCCCCGCGACGGGGACAACCGCGCGTGCTACGCCGTTCTCACCGAGGACTCGATCACGTGGTACCGCGTGCCGTACGACTACCGGACGACGAGCGAGAAGATCCTCGCGACCGGGACGCTGAGCCCGATCCTCGCCCGCCGTCTCCAGCTCGGGAAGTAGCGCGTCAGCCGAACGGCAGCGCCGCCTTCATCACGTGGCGGAGGATCTCCGGGTTCTCCTTGAAGCGCCGCAGGCTGTACGCCTTCCAGTCGGGGCCGTACGGCAGGTAGACGCGCACCGTTTGTCCGCGGGCCCTGAGCGCGTCCCACATCTTGGGTCGAACGCCCTTGAGCACCTCCCAGTAGGTCCGCTCGTCCGCGATGCCGAGCTCCTTCTGCTGGGCGAGCACGCGTTCGACGACCTCGTCGTCGTGCGACGCGACGGCGACCGTGTGCCCGCGCCGTAGCAGATCGTTCGTCAGCTCGACGAAGGCGTCGCGGATCGCGCTGCGCTCCGTGTGCGCAACCTCGGCGGGCTCCAGGTAGATGCCCTTCACCATGCGCACGTCGCAGTCGTCGGGGAGCGCGGCGATGTCATCCGCCGTACGGTGCAGCCTGGCCTGGAGCACGACCCCGACGTTCGTGAACCGCGCGCGCAGCGAGCGGAACAGGTCGAGCGTGTCGTCGGTCGTCGTCCGGTCCTCCATCTCGACGCGCACGAAGACGCCGAGCTCCGCGCAGTGGGTGCACAGCTCCTCGTACAGGCTCGCGCAGAGCTCGCGCGAGAGGCGGAGGCCGAAGTGGGTCGGCTTGACGGACACGTAGCTGTCGAGCCCGGCCCCCTGGATCGCCGTCGCCCCGTCCCGGTACGTCGCCAGCGCCGCGCGGGCCTCGGCCTCGTCGGCCACGTCCTCCCCGAGCACGTCGAGGATGCCCGGGAATCCGAGCCCCTGGAGCCGGGCCAGCTCGGCGATCGCCTCTTCGAGCGTCTCACCCGCGATGTACGGCGACGCGAACCGGCGCATCACCGGCTTGGGCACGTGGGGGAGCGTGGCGAGGACGGCGCGTTCGAGCGTGTTCAAGGGCGATCGCTGGCGGGTGGACGGCGCGGCCGGAAATCGGCGCTAGCCGGCGCATCGCGCCTGACTCGAGCCGCACCCGGATCATAGGATTCGCTGCGAAGGCCCACGATGGTGAACCCGGACCGACACCTCGTCCTCGTGCTCGTCACGTTTCCGGACGAGACAGCTGCAGCGAGCGTCGCCCGTACGCTGCTCGAGGAGCGCCTCGTGGCCTGCGTCAACGTGCTCCCCGCAATCCGCAGCCTCTACCGCTGGGACGGCGCGGTCCAGGACGAGGCCGAGCACCTCGCGATCCTGAAGGGGACCTCCGACGGACTCGAGCGACTCTCCGCGAGGATCGTCGAGCTCCACCCCTACGACACCCCCGAGGTCGTCGCCGTCGATCCCGCATTCGTCGATCCGCGCTACGCCGCCTGGGCCCTTGCGGCGACCGAGGCTCCGGGGGACGCGGACCGTTGAGCGTGGACGCGGACGAGCGCGGCGGGCCCCTCTCCCGGCGTCTCGGACTCGCCGTCGGCGTCCTCGCGTTCCTCGTCTTCCTGTTCGCGCCGGGCCTTCCGCTCGACGCGATGCAGCGGCGCGTCGCCGCGGTGTCGTCGCTGACGGCCGTCCTCTGGCTGACGGTCGCGATCCCGGTCGGACCGGCGTCGCTCCTGCCGGCGGCGCTCTTTCCACTTCTCGGCGTGATCCCCGCGCGCGAGGTCGCGCCGATCTACCTCCGCGACCTCGTCCTGCTCTTCCTGGGCGCGTTCGTGATCGCGCTCGGGCTGGAGCGCTGGGGCGTCCATCGACGGATCGCGCTCGCGGTGATCCACGCGGTGGGCTCGTCGAGGCGGCGGCTCGTACTCGGCTTCATGGCCGCGTCCGCGTTCTTGTCGATGTGGATCAACAACACCGCGACGACGCTCCTCATGCTCCCGATCGTCGCGGCCGTCCTGCTGCGGGTCGAGGACGAGGACGAAGCGCGCGGCAAGGCGAGCGTCGATCCGCGCTTCGGCTGGTGCCTTCTGCTCGGCGTCGCCTACGCGTCGTCGGTGGGGGGGATGGCGACGCCGGTCGGAACGGCGCCGAACCAGGTGTTCCTCGGCCAGTTCGCGACGCTCTTTCCGGACGGCCCGAAGCTGTCGTTCGGCGACTGGCTCTTCGCGTTCGCCCCGCTGGTCGTTCTGTTCGTGCCCCTCGCCTGGCTCGTCCTCACGCGCGTCGTCTATCGCTTCGAGGACGTGCGCGGCGCGAGCCGCGAGGCGATCGCGGACGAGCGCCGCCGCCTGGGCAAGATGTCGGCTGCCGAGCGTCGCATGGCGACCGCGTTCGTCGCGACCGCGGTGCTGTGGGTGTTCCGGGCCGACCTGCGGCTCGGTCCGCTCACGATTCCAGGCTGGTCGCGTCTGCTGCTCGGCCCGGAGGCGGCGGACGCCGCGTGGTACCAGGCGCACAAGAACGACATCAGCGACGCGACGGTCGCGATCGCCATGGCGATCCTGCTGTTCGTCGTCCCGGCCGGCGCGTCGAGTCGCGCGGCCGACGCGCGGGACGCTTCGGGCGGCTTCCTGATGGACTGGCGCACCGCGTCGAAGCTGCCGTGGGAGGTGCTGCTGCTCCTCGGCGGAGGCTTCTGTCTCGCGCACGCCTTCCAGGTCAGCGGCCTCGACGCGGTGCTCGGACAGCTCGTCGGCCCGGCGATCGAGGGGCGGCCTTCATGGGTCGTCGTCGGAGCGGTCGCGCTCACGGTCAGTCTGCTCACCGAGGTGACGTCGAACACCGCGACGACGGCCGTGCTGTTGCCTGTCATGGGCGACGCCGCGAAGTCCGCCGGGCTCGACCCGCTGCTCGTGATGCTCCCCGCGACGATCGCCGCGTCCGCCGCGTTCATGATGCCCGTCGCTACGCCTCCCAACGCGGTCGTCTTCGCGACGCGCAAGATCCCGGTCCCCGCGATGGCGAGGGCCGGAGTCTGGCTGAACCTCCTGATGGTCGCGCTGCTGACCATCGCCTTCGAGCTGTGGATCGCGCGCCAGCTCGGCATCCAGGCGACCGTTCCCGACTGGGCACGCTGATTGCGGCGCTCCGAACCCATGTCCAGCCCCGAGCTCCACGCCGTCTCCGGCCCTCGATCGATGAGCGCCGCGCCGATCGTTCTCGTCGGCGCTGCTGCGAGCGCCCTGCTCGCCGCGCTGATCGCGCTCGATGCGGGTGGCGCATGGCGCGCGCTCGTCGCGCTGCCGCTCGTCCTCGGAGGCGTCGCCGCGATCGGCCCCGTCCTCCTCGCGACTCCGGTCGAGCCGTCGCCGCTCAAGCTCGTCGTCGTCTGCTCGCTCCTCGCGCCGCCGCTCGTCGCGGGAGTCGCGCTCGCCCTCTCCTTCGGCTTCGGCGTCGAGCCCGCCCTCGCCTGGGCCGCGCCCTTCGCGGTGTCGTCGGTCACGTCCCTCGCCGCCTCCGCGAAGCGCCTCGGCACGGCGCCGCCCGGTCGCGCGGCCCTCGTCGCGGTCGCCGCAGGCCTCGCGCTCGCCGTCGGCGCCGCCTGGGTCTCGTGGTCGCCGGGCGGGCTCGCGGCGCGCGCGACGGACGAGGCGACGGTCGTTCACGCGACGCTCGCCGAGTCCGTTGCGCAGGGCGTCCCGCTCTCCGATCCGTGGCTCGCCGGCGGAGCCCTCGACGTTCGCCCCGCCGCCGCGGCGCTCCTCGCTGCCGTCGCGACTCCCGCCGGCATCGCTCCTCTCTTCGCGCTCCCGCTGGTCCAGGGCTGGGCGCTCCTCGCGCTCACGCTGCTCGGCTACCTCGCGTCCGCGGCGGCCTTCCGAGAGTGGGGCTCGGAAGGAGCGGGGGCGCGCGACGTCCTCGCCGCGCTACTCGTTCCGCTCTCGCTCGCCCTGGGGCCGTCGGTCGATGCGGTCCTCGCAGGCGGCCCGCCCCTCGGCCCACTCTTCGAAGTCGACCCGGCTCGGCTCCTCGGCCGGACCTACGCGATCGCCGCGCTGTTCGCCGGCCTCCACGCGGTTCGCCGCGGAGCGCGACCTTGGCCGGGGCTCTGCGCGACCTACGTCGCGATCGCCGCGCTCCTCCAGCCCTGGCCCGGCGCCGCGATGGCGCTCGCCCTCTTCTGCGCAGCGTTCGCGGCGGGGCGCCGCGCGACCGCGGCGCTGATGCTCGGCACGCTGCTTCCCGCCTTCGTCGTCGGTCGACTCTTCGGCGGGTTCGCCGGCGATCAGGTCGCGGTGGCCAAGGTCGTCGGCGCTCTTCCGCACGGGCCGGCGCTCCTCCTCCTGGCGCTCCCCGCAGCACTGGTGCTGCCGCGAGAGGCCGGCGACGACGCGTCCGAGCGCGCGGTGTCCAGGTGCGGGCGGATCGCGCTCGTGCTGGCCGGGATCACGACGGTCGTCTTCGCGCTCGCGGTCCCTCCCGCGCGCTGGGACGCGGCGGGCCTCGAGGCGCTCGCTTTCGCCGCGGTCGCGGTTCCCGCCGCCGCCGGCTTCGTCGCGATCGGCGCGCGCCCGATCGGAGTCGCGATCGGGCTCGGCGTCGCGGGACTCGCGGCGTGGGGGGGAGCCCGCTGGGGAGCGGCGACTCTCCAGGCGGATCCACCGCCGCTCGCGGAGTCCGCGGACGGTCTGCAGCTCGGGACGTCGCCGTCGGTCGCCGTTCTCAGCGACGCGTTCGCGATGCTGCACGCCTCACCGCTGTCGCGTCTCCCCACGGCGTTCGTACTGCGCGGAGGTCTGGCGCCGAGCGAATCCGGTCCGCCCGAGCCCCCGTCCCTCGTGCCGCTCTTGACCGGTCTCGGGCTTTGGGGCGACGCCTCGCCCCCGCCGGGGGACGACCAGCCGCGATTCGGCGCCGGACGCGGGAGCGGTCCACGCCTCACCGATCGCGGCGATTCGTGGTCCGACCGGCGGGAGCTGCTCGACGCGCTGTTCCGCCAGGAGCGCAGGTGGGCGCCGCGATTCGACCATCGCCTGCGCGCCGAGGTCGAGCGCGGAGCGACGCTCGTGTTCATCGTGACGGAGGCCGATCGCCGGATGACGACGGACCGCGGGTCCGGGCCGCGCGGCCCTGACGTCGTCGCGCGGCGGCTGGGCGCCGAGACCGTCTTCCAGAGCGCAGACGTCATGGTCTACGTCCTCGCGCCCTGACGGCCGGGGGGCCGGCGCCTGTCTCAAGGTCGAACGCGATCGTGTCGATGGGAGACACCGCCATGCCGAAAGCCCTTCCAGCGATCCTGACCGGCGCCCTCGCGGGCTTCATCATCGGGCCGTTCGCCTGCGTCGTCGCGACGCGTATGGCCCTGGAGGAAGCCACGCTCGAGGGTCAGGCGGCCGTCGAAGCGGCCGCGCGCCCGACGACGCCGGCCCGGAGCTGGCTCGGCGAGGTGCTCGATCATCTCGAGGTCTTCGGGCCTCCGGCCGACGCCCAGTACTTCCTGCTCGCGCGCGACCTCGAGAGCGACGAGGACGCCGACGCGGAGGACTCCACGCTGGCCGTCGTCGCCCTGCGCCGCCTGGACCGTCCGGGTCATCGCCTCCTGGAGCGGGAGGTCGTCTTCCGCGAGGGCGGGGTTCGAATCCATCACACCGAGCGGATCGACGGCAACGCGCGTCGCCTCGTGTGGCGCGAGTTCGCGCCGCGGGGACCCCGCACGTGGATGGCCGAGTGGCGCGACGACGCCGACGCGGTCCGGACGGTCGGGTACGGCTGGGACCGCCCCGTCCACGAGCGGCTGGAGGGTACGGACGCGATGGTCGGACCGCTCGAGCTCCTCGAGAGGCTCGAGAGCGGCGCCGCCCGGTTCGACGTCGACCTGTCCCTCGTCGATCCCACCGCCGCCGCCGTCGAGGCCGTTCAGGTGCGAACGGTCGATTCGGTGGAGCGAGCGGAGTGCGCTGCCACGACCGTCCGGCGAACGGATGGAAGTCTCGTGCTCGAAGCGGTCCTTCGCGCCGACGCCGCCCACCCCGAGACCGCGTCGTCCATCGAGACGCTGCGCTTCCACGACGGTGCCGCGGTGGCGACGCCGATCGACGAGAGCGAATACCTCCGGCGGCGTCGCCGCTGGAAGGTCGACACGGTCCCCGCCCACGAGGCGGTGCTCGCGATCGTCCCGGATCGGCGCTGATCGCGACCGTACGCGCGGCGTAAGGGGTCGCGCTCGGTCGAATCCCGATCGGAATTCGGGGCGAAACGCCACGGGCGCGCGGATGATGATGAGGTCCTCATCGGCGCTCCGATCCCCCCCAACGTGATCCGCCCCACTTCGTCCACCGCCGCTGCGCTCGCTCTCGCAGCGGCTTCGTCCGTTGCGTCCGGCTGCTATTCGCCGGCGGAGCTTCGTGATCGGGCGGATCGCGACGCGTTCGCGCTCATCGATTCCCGGCGCAAGCTGCTGTTCGACGAGGAGGGGCCGTTCGCACTGCCCGTCGCGACGGCCTCGTTCGGTCGCACGGTGCCGACGATGGACGAGACCACGACGCGCGAACGCGTGCTCGCGGGCGTTCAGCCCGCCGTCGGACCGATCGACGTCGTCGACGCGCTGCTCATCGCGTCGGAGAACAGCGAGACCTTCCAGCGCGAGCAGGAGTCGCTGTACCTCTCCTCGCTCACCCTGACGGAGGAGCAGTGGCGATTCGGGAACCGCTACAACGCCGACGCCTTCGCGCAGGCGAACGGAGACATCGGCGGCACGGTCGGGACGGCGTCGACGGGCTTCAGCGGCTCGATGACGCGGATCCTCGGGTCGGGTGCGGTGATCCTCGCGGATGTAGGCGCCAGCCTCTTCCGGTTCATCTCGACGGGTGACGGCTGGGACGCGATCTCGAACCTGGGCCTGAGCGTGACGCAGCCGCTGCTCCGGGGCTCGGGGCGCCTCGTCACGCTGGAGCCGCTGCGCCAGACCGAGCGGAATCTCGTCTACGCCGTCCGCGACTACGAGCGGTTCCGCCGCACGTTCGCGGTCGACGTCGCCGAGCGCGTGTACCGCGTGCAGCAGTCGCTCGACCAGCTGAACAACGAGACCCTCAACTTCAACAACCTGGCGTCACTCCGAACGCGGAACGAGCGACTGGCCGAGGCCGGGCAGCAGTCCGAGATCCAGGCGGACCAGGCGCGCCAGGACGCGCTCCGCTCGCGAAACCGCCTCGTCGTCCTCCAGGGCAACACCGAGCGCCAGCTCGACGCCTTCAAGGTCTTCCTCGGCCTGCCGATCCAGGTCGATCTCACGTTCGAGCCGGGCATCCTCGTGAACCTGGAGGTCGACGACTCGCTCCTCGTGGGACTGCGCGACGAGGTCGCGGTCGACTTCGCGATCGACCATCGACTCGACGTGATGACGGCCTTCGACCGCGTCCAGGATGCGACGCGACGCGAGGCGATCGCGCGGGACGGTCTGCGGGCGGGACTCGACGTCTTCGCGTCCGCGAACCAGGTGACGCGCGAGGGACGCGTCATCGACTACCGGATCGACGACACGTTCTGGTCCGCGGGCGTCGACCTCGACCTGCCCGTCGACCTGCTGCCAGCGCGGAACGCGTGGCGTCGCGCCGAGATCGCGCTCGTCGACACGAGGCGTCGGTACAACCGGTTCCTCGACGACCTCACGTTCTCCGTTCGCGACGCGGCGCGTCGCGCCCGGAACTCCTCCGAGAGCTTCAAGATCCAGGAGGGCGCCGTGAAGCTCGCCGAGCGACGCGTGCGCGGGGCCGAGCTCAGCCTCGAGGCCGGTTCCGCGAGCACGCGCGACCTCCTCGAGTCCCAGGAGGCCCTGCGCCAGAATCGGGACTCCCTGACGTCGGCCCGGATCGAGTTCACGCTGTCGCTGCTCGATCTGTGGCTCGAACTCGAGATCCTTCGGGTCGACGATGAGGGGATCTACGTCGACGCCGACCTCGCCGACGCGCTGCGCGCCCGCCTCGCCCTCGCCGAGGGCGACACCACCCCAACTTCCGCGCCCGCTGACGACGGGCGCCCGGGCGCGACGCCGCCCGATCCTGTGACGGCGCCGGACGCGCCCGAAGACCAATGATGCGACCGACCTCTCGACAGCGGACGACGACTCGACGAACGAGCGAGGCGGGGAGCATCCTCGTCATCGTCCTCGTCGCACTCGCGGCCCTCGCCGCGGCATGGCGCTTCGGTCTTTTCGACGGGTTGCTCGGCGGCCAGGAGGAGGTCGCGATCGAAGGCGCTCCCGTGCGCCGCGGAGACCTTCGGATCTCCGAGGTCGTGCGCGGGAACCTGGAGGCGACCGACAGCGTGAGCCTCAAGAGCGAGGTCGAGGGCCGCTCGACGATCATCTACCTGATCGACGAGGGGACGAAGGTCGAGCCGGGCGACCTCGTGTGCGAGCTGGACGTGTCGCAGCTCGAGGACGATCTCGTACGCCAGGAGATCGAGGTGAAGAACGCCGAGGCGTCGTTCACCAAGGCGCGCGAGCAGTACGACATCCAGGTCATCCAGAACGAGTCCGACATCGCGTCGGCCGAGCTGAGCCTCGACCTCGCGCGCCTCGACCTCGCGAAGTACGTCGGCGACCCAGAGGCCGGCGAGCCGGGGGAGTGGGACAACGAGCTCGCGAGCGCGCAGGAGACGCGGGTGCTTCGCGAGGAGGATCTCGCCACGGCGGTGAAGGAGCTCGACTGGGCCGTGAAGCTCCACGCCGAGAAGTTCATCTCCGAGAACGAGCTGGAGTCGAAGCGGCTCGCGAGGCAGCGCTCGGAGATCCAGCTCGACCAGGCCAACCGGGATCTCTCGCTGAAGATCAAGTACGGCAACCGGCGCAGGCTCGCCGAGCTCCAGGCGGCCGTCGACACGGCGGGCCGCGACGTCGAGAAGGTCAAGAAGCAGGCGTCCGCCCGATTGGCGGACTACGAGGCGGCGCGCGAGTCGGCGCGCTACAAGCTCGTGCGCGAGCAGCAGCAGCTCGAGGAGCTGCGCGAGCAGGTCGGGAACGCGAAGATCTTCGCTCCGGTTCCGGGACTCGTCGTCTACGCGCGCGAGCGCAGCCGGTGGGGCGGTGGGGACTCCGTCGAGGAAGGCCAGGAAGTCCGCGAACGCCAGGAGATCGTCACGATTCCGCGCGAGGGCGGGATGACCGTCCAAGCGAGCATCCACGAGACCAAGCTGAAGAAGATCCAGGTCGGGCAGACCTGCATCGTCACCGTCGACGCTTTCCCCGGTCGCACGTTCCCCGGCCGCGTCGACTTCGTGGCCGTCATGGCCGACTCGGGCAGCTGGCGCAGCAACCCCAACCAGCGGCTCTACAAGGCCGACATCAGCCTCGTCGAGACGACTCCCGAGATGCGTCCCGGCATGTCGTGCAACGTCGAGATCCTCGTCGAGGATCTGGAGGACGTGCACTACGTGCCGCGACAATGCGTGTTCCTCGACGGCGGCGAGCCGATCGTCTTCGCCAAGGAGGGCGCCGAGGCCGTGCGGCGCGAGGTGGAGGTCGGACTCGACAACACCAAGTGGGTTGCGATCCTGAACGGCGTCGAGGAGGACGAGATCGTCCTGCTCGCGCCGCCTGCGAACTTCAAGCCGGCGCCGATCCCCGACGAGGAAGCGCCGTCCATCGAAGGCGCCGGTCCTCCGCGGAGACCATCGTCCGACGGAGCCGAGCGCGGGGGCACTGAGGCGCGCGCGCAGCCGGCTGCGGCGGAGCAGCGCGGACGCCCCCAGGGCAACTACACCGAGGAGCAGCGCGCCGAGTTCATGAAGCGGCTCACGCCGGAGCAGCGCGAGGCGATCATGAAGCGCATGCGCGAAGGCGGTGGCTTCTCAGGCGGCGGCAGTGGCGGAGCCGGGAAGTGACGTCGAGCGATGTCCGATCCTCCGCTCCTTCCGTGCCCGACCATGACGAGCGCGAGAGGAGCGTCCGCGCCGACGCGGAGGTCGTCGCCGAGCTGACGGACATCCGGCGCACCTACCGGATGGGGGACGAGGAGGTCCACGCCCTCGACGGCTTCAGCTTCCGATTCCACAAAGGCGAGTACTGGGCGATCATGGGCAGCTCCGGAAGCGGCAAGTCCACGCTGCTGAACGTCCTCGGCTGCATCGACCGCCCCACGTCGGGCTCGTATCGCGTGCGCGGAACGGAGGTCGCCGAGCTCGACGACGACGACCTCTCCGCCTTTCGCGGACGACAGCTGGGGTTCATCTTCCAGTCCTACAACCTGATCCCGCAGCTCGACGTCCTGGAGAACATCCTGATGCCGGTGATGTACCAGGACGACGTCCCGGACGGCATCGAGGACCGCGCGCTCATGCTCGCGAAGCGCGTCGGGCTTGGTGGGCGGCTCCACCATCGCCCGATGCAGCTCTCCGGCGGCCAGCAGCAGCGCGTCGCGATCGCGCGCTCGCTCATCAACGACCCCGCCCTGATCCTCGCGGACGAGGCGACGGGCAACCTCGACAGCAAGACGGCCGACGAGATCCTCGAGCTGTTCGACGAGCTCCACGCCGAGGGCAAGACGATCCTGCTCGTGACGCACGAGCCGGACGTCGGCGAGCGCGCGGAGCGCGTCCTGCGGCTGAAGGACGGTCAGATCGAGTCCGTCGACGAGGGATCGAGGCACGCGCGATCGATCTCGAACGGGGGAGCGCCGCATGCGAGGTAGCTCCCTCCGCCGCGTGATCCGGCTCGGCGTCTCCAGCCTGCTCCTCCACAAGCTGCGCAGCTTCCTCACCACGCTCGGCGTGCTCTTCGGCGTCGCCAGCGTGATCGCGATGCTCGCCGTCGGCGAGGGCGCGAGCGCGGAGGCCCAGGACCAGATCCGTCGCCTCGGCAGCCGCAACGTCATCCTGCGCAGCGTCAAGCCGCCCCAGACCGGCAACGAGGACGCCGAGATGCGCGTCCTCAGCTACGGGCTCACGCGCGACGACTTCGAGCGAATCGAGGGGACGTACCCCGGCGTCCGCCTTGCCGTCCCGGTGCTCCAGACGCCCGCCGAGGTTCGAGCCGCCGAGCTCGTCTGTCGTCCACGCGTCCTCTGCACGCCCTGGACCTACCGCGACGTCACGCGGCGCGACCTCTTCAGCGGTCGCTTCTTGACCCAGCAGGACGAGGAGTCGCGCTCGCTCGTCTGCGTCCTCGGCTTCGAGGTCGCACGCTTCCTGTTCCCCTTCGACACCGCGGTCGGGAAGCGCGTTCGCATCGGCGCGCACTACCTCGACGTCATCGGCGTGCTCGGGTCTCGGCTCCCCGTCGGGAGCATCGCCTCCGATCCCTCCAGCGAGTCCGGAGGCGAGGTCTTCATGCCGCTGTCGACCGGCCGCGCCTACTTCGGCGAGCGCCAGACCCAGATCCGCAGCGGCTCGATGGACGTCCAAGAGGTGCAGCTGCACGAGATCGTCGTCGCTGCCGAGCGAGACGTCGACGTGCCCGCGATCGCCGCCGCCTGTCGCTCGATGCTGCGCCGCGACCACGAGGACAAGGACTACGAGGTCATCGTCCCACTGGAGCTCCTCGCGCGCGCGGAGGAGACGAAGCGCATCTTCAACATCGTCCTGGGCTCGATCGCCGGCATCTCGCTGCTCGTCGGCGGCATCGGGATCATGAACGTGATGCTCGCGACCGTGACCGAGCGAACCCGCGAGATCGGGATCCGTCGCGCGCTCGGCGCCAAGCGAAAGCACATCGTCACGCAGTTCCTCGTCGAGACGATCGTGCTGTCCGGCGCGGGCGGCCTCCTCGGCGTCGGCATCGGTCTTCTGATCCCGTGGGTCGTCGAGCGCACGGCCGACCTGGAGACGATCGTCCAGCCCGCCGCGCCGATCCTGGCGTTCGGGATCTCGGTGCTCGTCGGGATCGTCTTCGGGCTCTACCCCGCCTGGAGAGCCGCGAACATGGACCCGGTCGAAGCGCTGCGCCACGAGTAGAGCGCGAGGTTCATCGCTCATAGGGGCTCGCGCAGCGCGAGCGCCGCGGCGATCGCCGACGCGTCCACGTCGTCCTGGTCAGCGAGGTCGGCCAGCGTTCGCGCGACGCGCCGGACGGACTGCACGGCGCGCGCCGACAGCTCGTTCTCGCGCGCGGCGCGCAGCAGGAGACTGCGCGCATCGCGTCCGAGCGGAGCGACCGCGTCGAGCGCCTCGACGCCGAGTCCGGCGTTCGGGACGCCGTCCTGCTCTCGGCGCGCCGCGGCGCGGCGTCTCGCCAGGCGTACCGCGTGAGCGAGCTCGTCGCCCGGGAGGCGCGGCGGGTCGGCATCGCCGTCGAGTCCGGCCCCGACGAGAACACCGGGGGCGGCGGGCTGGAGCGACACGCGCAGGTCGATGCGGTCGAGGAGCGGGCCGGAGATCCGCTGGCGATACCGCCGCACCGCAGCCGGCGCGCAGTGGCAGGCGATGCGCGGGTGTCCGGCGTATCCGCATGGACACGGATTCATCGCTGCGACGAGCTGGAAGCGCGTCGGGAGCGTCTCGCGGCGCGAGGCGCGGGCGAGGTGCACGACGCCCTCCTCCAGCGGCTGACGCAGACCCTCGAGCGCGTCCCGGCCGAACTCCGGCAGCTCGTCGAGGAATAGCACGCC
The DNA here is from genome assembly GCA_039200205.1 of Planctomycetota bacterium. Taxonomy (GTDB): domain Bacteria; phylum Planctomycetota; class UBA1135; order UBA1135; genus Saltatorellus. The sequence goes on along the minus strand of JBCCSK010000086.1, from coordinate 3,515 downwards.
GCGGTGCGCGAGCGTGATCTCCCCCGGTGCGATCGGGCTCCCGCCGCCGACGAGGCCCGCGTAGCTGGTCGTGTGGTGAGGCGCGCGGAACGGGCGCTGCGCCGCGAGTCCCCGCGGCCAGCGCCCGGTGGCCGACAGGATCGACGTGACCTCGATGCGCTCGACGATCGTCATCGGCGGCAGCAGATCGACGAGGCGCTGCGCGAGCATCGACTTGCCCGCGCCGGGGGGCCCTGCGAACACGATCCCGTGGCCGCCGGCCGCTGCGACCTGCAGAGCGAGCTTGGCGCCCTCCTGTCCGCGGACCTCGTCGAGCCTCGCGGGGTTCGCCGCGTCGAGCGGCGGTGGGGGCGCGCCGAGGGGCGCGGGCGCGTCCTCATCGCCAACGGCGTGCGTGAGGACGCGCAGGACGTCGGCGATCTCGGCCGCACTGAACGCGCGAACGTCGTCGAGGGCGGCGATCTCGGCCGCGGTCTCCGGCGGGGCGACGACGTCGCGAATGCCGAGCCTCCGCGCCGCCACGGCCGCGGCCAGTCCCCCGGGCGTCGCGAAGAGGCGGCCGTCGATGCCGACCTCTCCGAGCAGGAGCGCGCCCTCGACCTGGCGCGGGGAGATGTAGCCGAGCGCCGCGGCCGCTGCGATCGCGAGCGCGAGGTCGAGCCCTTCCCCGGACTTCCGTCGCGCGGCCGGAACGAGGTGGAGGTGAAGGCGACCCGCGCTCGGGCGCATGCGCGCGGAGGCGAGGACGCACGCGAGCCGGCCGCGCGACTCGCGCAGGACCGAGTCGGGGAGGCCCGTGAGCTGGATGTCGGTCGTTCCCTGATCGCCGGGCTCGAATCGCGCCTCGACCGTCACGATGAGGGCCCCGGCCCCTTCGATCGACGCCCCGTGCACGCGAACGGTCTGCATGGGGTCCGGACGATCGACGGCGCGAGCGGTTGCGCCGAATCCGCCGTCCGCGGCGGACGGTCGCCCCGTTCCCCCGCAGATTCGTCACGCCTTGCCGGTTGTGTCGTACGGCGGGGTCGACGAGGCTGCTCCCCCGATGACCGACACCTACTACGACCCCGCCGACCTGGCCAAGTTCCCGAAGATCGCCGAGCACGCGCCCGCGCTCGGCGAGAAGTTCTTCGCCTGGTACGGCGCCGCGTTCGAGGACGGCGCGCTCACCGCGCGCGAGAAGAGCCTGATCGCGCTCGGCGTCGCCCACGCCGTCCAGTGCCCCTACTGCATCGACGCCTACACCAAGGACGCTCTGGAGAAGGGCTGCGACGTCGAGCAGCTGACCGAGACGGTGCACGTCGCCGCAGCCATCAAGGGGGGCGCCGCGCTCGTGCACGGCGTCCAGATGCGCAGCGTGGCGGATTCGCTGGGGATGTGAGCGTGGCGGAGGGTGGAACCGCGCCGGCGATCAGGGTCCGGCCGACGCTCCGTCGCGCGGGCTCGCCGCTCGCGCAGCCCGCACGGCAGATCGCGCAGCTCGACGCCGTCGACCTCGGCGAAGGGGGAGACTTCGGCGCGCGGGTCGAGCGTGCGCTCGGCGAGCCGCTCACGGCGACCGGGATCGACGTCCTCCAGCTCAACCTCGGGCGCAAGTGCAATCAGACGTGCGCACACTGCCACGTCGACGCGGGCCCCGACCGGGCCGAGGACATGTCGAGGGAGACCGCCGAGCGCTGCCTGGAGGTCCTCGCCGCCACCGACATCCCGACCGTCGACATCACGGGCGGCGCGCCGGAGATGGCGGCCCAGTTCGAGTTCCTCGTCCGCGGTGCGCGCGCCCTCGGCCGGAACGTCATCGACCGCTGCAACCTCTCGATCCTCCTCGCGAAGCCGTACGCACACCTCGTCGACTTCCTCGTGGAGCACGAGGTCGAGGTCGTCGCGTCGCTTCCGCATTACAGGAAGCTCGGGACGGACCGCCAGCGCGGCGAGGGCGTCCACGACGCGTCGATCGAGGCGCTGCGGCGTTTGAACGCCGCCGGCTACGGGCGCGATCCGCGGCTGCGGCTGACGCTCGTCACGAACCCGGTCGGCGCCTTCCTCCCCTCGGGGCAGGCGTCGCTGGAGGTCGAGTGGAAGCGCGAGCTGAAGCGCCAGTTCGACGTCGACTTCGACGCGCTCTACGCGCTGACGAACATGCCGATCAGCCGCTACCTCGAGTGGCTGGAGTCGGCCGGGCAGACCGAGGCGTACCTGCGGAAGCTCGTCGATGCGTTCAACCCGGCCGCCGCCGGCGGCGTCATGTGCCGCAGCACCCTCTCGGTCGGCTGGGACGGCCGCCTCTTCGACTGCGACTTCAATCAGATGCTGGAGATCGAGGTCGGCCACGGCGCGCCGCGCCACATCGACGACTTCGACCTCGCCGCGCTCCAGCGGCGCCGGATCGCCGTCGGCCGCCACTGCTTCGGATGCACCGCCGGAGCGGGGTCGAGCTGCGGCGGCGCGACCACCTGAGGCGCTACCCTGTGCGGATGATCGATCCGCGCAGCGCCATCGCACTCATCCTCCTCGCCACCCTCGGCTGCGCGTCGGAGGAGCCCCGGCTCGCCCCCGAGATCATCCCCGTCGAGACGAACGAGTCGATCGTCGCCTGCGGCGAGAAGCTGTACGTCGGCGCGCCGGTCGTCCTCTGGACGGACCCCATGGGCTACAGCGCCTACTCGACCGACCTCCACTTCGAGCGCCCGCCCCTGACGACGAAGACCCCGCCGCCGGGCAAGCTGCGCTACGCGCCGGGTCGCACCGACCGCCAGACCGGCCGAGTGCTCGTCCACCCGAAAGACGGCGAGCTCGTCGCGCTCCAGCGCTGCGTCGACATGTTCGTCGTGCACTACGACGTCTGCGGCACGAGCCAGACCTGCTTCAAGGTCCTGCACGACCGTCGCGCGCTGTCCGTGCACTTCATGATCGACGTCGACGGGACGATCTACCAGACGCTCGATCTGCGCGACACCGCCTGGCACGCGAGCCAGACGAACACCCGTTCGGTCGGCGTCGAGATCGCCCAGATCGGCGCCTATCCGCTGAACGAGAAGGGCGATCGCACGCTCGCCGCGTGGTACGCGCCCGGTGAGGACGGCCCGATCCTGACGCTGCCGAAGCCGCCGGGCGAGCTCGGCGTCCTCACGCCCGGCTTCCAGGGTCGCCCCGCCCGTCCGCGCCGGATCGTCGGCGAGGTCCAGGGCGAGCGACTCCAGCAGTACGACTTCACGGCCGAGCAGTACGACTCGCTCGTGAAGCTCACCGCGACCCTCTGCCGGAACCTCCCGCTGATCGAGCCGGACGGACCGCGCGACGGCGCGGGCCGCATCCGTAAGGCGCGCTTGAGCGAGCAGCAGGAGGCCGAGTTCCACGGCATCGTCGGCCACTACCACGTGTCGAGCCAGAAGACGGACCCGGGCCCGGCGTTCGACTGGGAGCCGTTTCTCGCGCAGGTGCGGACGCGGCTGCTTCGGCTGTAGCGGCTGTCGGGCGAGCGACCCAAACCCGGTTTGGAGCGTCCGCGCTCGCGC
>JBCCSK010000085.1:0-18521 GCA_039200205.1 Planctomycetota bacterium | reverse complement strand
GGACGCTCCAAACCCGGTTGCGGCCGTCCTCTCCCGATCAGAACTTCGGCTCGTCGATCTGCAGCGCCTCGAGCATCCGGACGACGAGCCGACAGATGCGGCGCACCTTGTCGTAGTCGATCTTGTCGGGCGTGTCGGTCGCCTTGTGATAGTCCTCGTGCACGTCGCAGAAGAGGAAGGCGACCGGGATGTCGAGGTGCTCCGAGAAGTTCGCGTGGTCCGAGCGACGCCAGTAGCTGTCGGCGGAGCGCACCTTGCGGAACCCCTCTTTCCGCATGTTCGCCTCGGCGACCTTCGTGAGCGCGTTGTAGGCGGAGTGCTTGCTCGTCGGTGTGATCAGGAACTCGTCGGACTTGTTCCTCCCGATCATGTCGATGTTGATGTTGCAGAGCGGCTTCAGCCCGTTCGGCAGGTACGGATCCTTGGTCCACGCCTCGGAGCCGTAGAGCCCCTTCTCCTCGCCCGAGACCCACATCAGCATCACGGAGCGCCGCATCGGCCCGTACTCGACCAGCGCCTCGGCGATCGCGAGCAGGCCGCACGTGCCCGATCCGTTGTCGTCGGCTCCGTTGAAGACCGTTCCGTCCTCCTGCCACCCGATGTGGTCGTAGTGCGCGGAGATGATGATCAGCTCCTTCTTCAGCCTGGGGTCGGAGCCCGGCCAGATCCCGACGACGTTCTCGAGCACAGCGTCGTCGAGTCGCCCGAAGCCGCAGCGCTCGGTGATGTCGACGTCGAGGTCGGCGCCGATCGAGAGGCGCTGCGGAAGAACCTCGAGGATCCTCTGCGCCGCCGCCTCGTCGACGTGCACGACCGGGAGACGCTCGCGTTCGGAGACACCCCTCGCGAGGCGCGGCTTGGTGATGCCCGCCGTCAGCTGCCCGAAGATCTCGTCGACCGTCTTCTTGGCCCTCTTCGGCGGGAACAGCAGCACGCCCGCCGCCCCCTTCTCCTGGAGGTCGCGGCGGAGCTTCTGGGAGATCCCGTCTTCGTTCACGCCGACGAGCCAGCGGCCCTTCACCTTCAGCTTCCCGACCTTCTTGCGGTCGAACTTCCCGGCCCAGATCGCCGCTCCCTCCACCTCGCGTCGTGCGAGCGCCGTCTGGGGCAGGTAGTAGTCCTTCCCCCACTCGAGGTCGATCGCGACCCCCTTCCGCCCCTCGATCCGCAGCGAGGTCGCCTCGAGGTCCATTCCGACCTGCGGGAACGTCCACTCGTAGAAGTAGGAGCCGCCCTGACCGCCCGGCGTGAGGCCGAGGCGCATCAGGCGCGCGCGGAGGAAGCGGGCGGCGATCTGGAGCTGGGGCGACGGCGTGTCGCGACCCTTCATCGGATCCGACGCGATGAACTCGAGGTCGGAGCGGATCTCGTCTGCCGAGATGGTGTCGAGCGCTCGCTCGAGGTTGGTCGAATCCGAAGTGGCTCCGAGCGACCCGGCGAGGGCGAGGAGTGCGGCGGTCAGCATCTTCTTTCAGGGCGGTGGCGAGCAGCGCATCGTAGCCCGCGTCGCCTGCCGTCCCCGTTCTCCTTTCGTAGGCCCTCGCGTCAGCGCAGCGAGCACCATGCAGGAGTGCCGATCGGGCTCCCGGGCGGCGTGCGCGGGCTCGCGCCGGCCGGATCGCGCGCCTCGGGTGAGGCCGGACGATCGAGAGCGGAGCGGACCTCGGCGCGAAGATCGTCCAGCTCCAGCCGACCGTCGACGAAGTCGTCGTCGGCGAAGGCCGCGAGCTGACCGCGCATCGCCTCGCGCACGGGGCGGGAAGCCTGGGACGAGAGGTAGGTGCGGAGCGCCTCTTCGACGACGACGGCGAACGCCGCCTCGCTCAGCGCCTGGACGACGCCATCGGCCGCCTCGCCCTCGATCGCTGCGCTCCTCACGGACTCGAAGATCTCCCCGACCACCCCCTTCGCGTCGAAGCGCGCTGCGCTCGGCGTCGTCGCCTCGCGCGCCTGGAGCTCGACGCGGTGCAGTCGCTCGGGGTGCAGGAGCCCGCGCGCCGTCATCCGCGCCGCGACCTCGGCCGCGCCGAGCCAGTCGAAGGCGACGCCCGCGCGACGCTCGAACGTCTCGCGCGATGAGCCGTACCCGGGCGGACGCGGCAGGAGCAAGCCGCGTACGGCGTCGGGGGTCCGGAGCACCTCGGCGTCGAGCGTCTCGAGCAGCGCCGTGAGCGCGCGGCGCTGATCGTCCAGCGGGACCGGCTGCATCGCAGAGCCCGACGCGTCGTTCATCGCGTGGTCGTAGAGGACGCCGCCGACCATCTTGGCCGCCGCGTCGACCTGATAGCGGTGATGCAGGAAGAGCGGGACGAAGACCTCCTCGAGCTCCGCGAGCGGTCTTCCGGCCGCGAGGTTGCTCTCGCCGAACTGGCCCAGCGCCGTCCGACGCACCTCGAGCGCCCGAAGGAGCGCCGCCGCCGGATCCTCGCCGTCGTCCCAGAGGTTCGCGTACGGCTGAGCGGCCGCCGCCGGACGCGCGTCGGCGTCGGTGAGGTAGCGCAGCCCCGAGTCCACCGCGGCGCGGTGCAGCCGATCGTGGAACTCCGCTGTCGTCTCGCCCTCGGGAACCTGCCCGTAGAGCATGCGGATCGAGTGACGGTCCCAAGCGCCGACGCCGACGTCGTACGCGTCCGACACGTCGACGCCGCCGCGTCCATCCGGGCGCACGCGCGGTGCGGGGTAGTCCATCACGGACGCGCGCTGGGACACGCTGGCCGCGAAATTGTGCGCGAGTCCGAGCGTGTGCCCGATCTCGTGCGCCGACAGCTGCCGAATGCGCGCGAGCGCGAGCTGGACAGGATCGCGCGGCTCCCCGCTGCCGGTGTCCTGAACGCCGAGCAGCCCCTCGAAGAGCAGGCGGTCCTGGCGCACGCGAAGCGAGCCGAGGCTGACGTGCCCCTTGACGATCTCGCCGGTGCGCGGATCGGTCACGGCGTTGCCGTAGCTCCAGCCGCGGGTCGAGCGGTGCACCCACTGGACGAAGTGGAACCGCACGTCGAGCGGGTCCATCCACGGCGGCGCGACCTCGACGCGGAAGAGCCCGGGGTAGCCCGCTTCGGCGAACGCGTCGGCCCACCAGCGAGCCCCCTCGACGAGCGCGCTCCGAACGGGCTCAGGCGCCGCGCGGTCGATGTAGTAGACGATCGGACGCGGCGTCCCGGTCGTCTCGTCGACGTCGATTCGATGGCGGACGGCGAACCTCTTCACGAGCGGCGCGTCGAGCGGCGCCGCGTAGTCGACGTAGCTGATCCCGAACGCGCCCATGCGAGGATCGAAGCGGCGACGGTCGAAGCCCTGGTCCGGCAGCCTGATGAAGCCCTGCCTCTGGACGAACGTCAGCGCTCCCCCCTCCGGCGCGGTCGACCTCGCGAGCGAACCGGGATCGTCGGACGTGAACGTCAGGAGCGCCGCGAAGTCGAGGTTGTCGGGAAACGCGCGGCAGCGCTTCGCATCGAGCGCCGACCGCGACCGGTCGAGCGCGTAGCTGCCCTGATCCGCTCTCTCCAGGCTGTCGGCGATCCCGTGCGCGTCGCGGACGAGGAGGTCGGTCAGATCGACGAGCACCTCGCCGTCGCGCCGCGTGTCGACGGGCTCGCCTCCCCACAGCACCGAGGTCGCGAACGACTGCGCGGTCGCGAGGCGCTCCAGCGGATCGTCCGAGTCGGCGCGGAACGACGTGTTGAGCTCCTCGAGCAGCACGCGATCGCCGACCGTGCGAAAGCGGACGAGGCGAGCGCCGCCCATCTGCCCTCGGTCGAGCCCGACGTCGTTCGATCCGAGGCCCGTCTCGATCGCCGCGACGTGGAGGAGGCGCACGTGCTCGCCACCGGTGCCCGCGGCCGGCAGCCAGAGCCGCGCGCTTCCGGCCCCGAGCTCGACGTCGAGGAGCGGCGGGCCCGAGACCGGCGGCGGCTCCGCGAGCGAAGCGACGTCCGCAGGATCGGTGGGCGCCGTGCGCGAAGGCGACACTCGCTCGTCGCCCGACTTGCAGGCGACGACGAACGACAGCAGGACGAGGATCGAGGCTTGCCGCATGGGCGTGGAGGGTACGGTCGATCGAGTGGGACCGGGAATCCCGACCTTGCTTGCCGGCACGACGCCCGCGACCGAATACCCTCCGCCCATGCTCGATCCGACCGCGTCCGACGTGTCCACCGGGAACGAGGAGCCGACCGCACCCGGCGTCTCCCCCTCCGGACTTGGGCAGACCCTCGAGGAGAACCTCTGCGCTCTGCTCGGCGACGCCGCGGGCGAACGGCTCGTCGAGCGGATCCTGTACGCGGAGAGCGGCAAGCACGTGATCATCGGCGGGCCGAATCCGCCGCTGTACCGAGCGCAGGGCAAGCTGCGCGAGTTCGTCGTTCCCGAGAACGAGCTGGAGGACTCGGTCCAGGACGTGCGCGACGGCGAGACCGTGTTCATGCTCGGCGTGAGCCTCGGTGAACAGGTCGCGCACCTCCTGCGCACGCGGCCAAAATGCCGGGTCGTCGCGTGGGAGCGCGACCCCTGGCTGATGCGCCTCGCGCTCTCGCGCCAGGACTACGTCCATTCGCTGACGTCGGGACGGCTCGTCCTCGCGCTCGGCATCGACCTCCTGGACCACCTCCCCCACCTGCACGAGGATCGGCTCGTCCTCCACCCGGTCCTCCGCGGCGTCTACACGGACGAGATGCGGCTGCTGTCCGAAGCGGTCGCGGGCGAGACCCCGACCGAGGGTCGACGCTGGGTCGGCGTGGGCATGGGCGGGGTCGTCATCACGGATCTTGCGGACGCGCTGCGCGGCGAGGGCTACTCCGTGTTCCCCCTGGAGCTCCAGCGCTGGGATCCGCGCGAGACCAAGCACGCGCTGGAGCGACTGCGCCCCGAGTCCGTCGTCACGGTCAACTACGACAGCGAGGTCGCCGCGGCCTGCCACGAACTCGACGTGCCGCTCGTCGCATGGGAGATCGACCCGACGACGGACCGCACGCCGCGGCCGCCCGCGGGCGAAGAGACGTTCAGCATCTTCACGCTGCGGGAGAGGAACGTGGAGGTCCTGCGCGAGGCCGGCTTCCGAAGCGTGCACTACCTGCCCCTTGGCGTCGACGTCAAGAAGCGCCGGCCGATGGACCTGTCATCGGACGAGCTGGAGCGCTACGGCGCTCCGGTCACGTTCGTCGGTTCGAGCATGCTCGCGCGGGCGCGGCGCTTCCGCCGCCTCTTCCTGCAGCTCTACGCGTCGTTCGACTGCTGCGGCGACGAGCACTTCCACGAGACCGAGGAGCGCCTCGAGGCCGTCCTCGCCGCGGAGCGCGCCGACTACAGCGTCTACCAGACGGCTGAGCTTCTCGAGGATTCGTTCGGCGACTTCCTGGCCGCGGCGCAGCGCAGCGGCACGCCCGACGATCCGAAGAAGTGGGTCGCGGAGATCGTCGCCTCGCAGAAGAGGATCGCGTACGTCTCTGCGCTCGCCGACGACGGCGTGCACGTCTGGGGCGACGAGGACTGGCGCGAGGTCGGCGCGAACGCACCCGGACTCTCGTACATGGGCCAGGCCGCGTTCGGCCACGAGCTGACGCTCGTCTACAACGGCGCCGGCATCAACGTCGACGTCAACCGGATCTACCAGCCCGACGTGGTGCCGATCCGCGTCTTCGACGTCCTCGCCTGCGGCGGGTTCATGCTCGCCGAGAACTCCAAGGCTCTGATGGAGCTCTTCGAGGTCGGCGTGGAGCTCGAGTCGTACCGCACGCTGGGCGAGCTCGAAGACAAGGTCGCCCACTACCGCGAGCACCCCGAAGAGGCCCGCGAGATCGCCCGTCGCGGGCACGCCGCCGTCCGTGAGCGCCACACGATGCGGTCGCGGGTGAAGCGCCTGCTCGAGGCGTTCGCGTCGGCCAGCTGAACGGAGATTCCCGCCCCGGCACTGATCCGCGGCGGAATCGCACGATCAGCACTTGCGCCGCTGGGGTGCGGGGCTACGCTCCGCGCCGTGATTCGCCCCCTCGAGACCCCGCGCAGCAGCCATCATCACCACGGCCCCATGGCCGGGTGAGGCTCCGCGTATCCGCGTTCTCGAGCATCCACGCCGGCCCCCGAGGCCGGCGTGTTGCGTTCACGGCTGCCCCGGGACCGGCTTCATCCGAAGGAAAGAAGCCCTGTGACCCTGGAACTCGAACCCGCCGCCCCCGAACGGGCAGGCGCGACGAACGGTCAGACCATGGCCGCACCGCTCCGACTCGCCCTCCCGAAGGGCCGCCAGCAGGACGAAGTCCTCGCGCTCCTCGCCGACGCCGGGATCCGGGTCGGGACGGGCGCTCGCGCGTACCGCCCGACCGTCTCGCTGCCGAACGTCGAGGCCAAGCTACTGAAGCCCCAGAACGTCGTCGAGATGCTCGCGGCGGGCGCGCGCGACGTGGGCTTCGCCGGCGCCGACTGGGTCGCGGAGAAAGAGGCTCCTGTCGTCGAGCTCTTCGATACCGGCCTCAATCCGGTCCGGATCGTCGCCGCCGCGCCGCGTGAGCTGCTCGGAGGCGACGGCACGCTCCCGAAGAAGAAGCTCGTCATCGCGACCGAGTACAGGTCGCTCACCGAGCGCTGGATCGAGCGTACGGGCCTCGACGCCACGGTGCTGCGGACCTACGGAGCGACCGAGGTCTTCCCGCCCGAGGACGCCGATCTCATCGTCGACAACACGGCGACGGGCTCGACCCTGCGCGCGAACGGCTTGGCGATCGTCGACGAGGTCGCGCGGTCCTCGACGCGTCTCTACGCGAGCGAGGCGGCCGCAGCGGATCCCGCGCGACGCGCTCGCCTCGACGAGCTCGTCCTGCTGCTGCGCTCGGTCCTCGACGCCCGCAGCCGCGTGATGCTCGAGCTCAACGTGTCCGCGCAGGACCTCGATCGCGTGCTCGACGTCCTGCCCTGCATGCGGCAGCCGACGATCTCTCACCTGCGCGACGACGCGGGCTTCGCCGTGCGGGCGGCCGTGCCGCGCGCCGACGTCGCGACGCTCGTGCCGCAGCTCAAGGACCTCGGCGGCGCCGACATCGTCATCTCGAACGTCAGCCAGCTCGTGTCATGACCGGCACTGGCATCCAGAGCGCGGCGCCGACGCCGAACCCCGGGATCGAGCGCGCCTACGGCCCGCAGAAGCCGCTCGCTCCGTGCGACCTCTGGCTCGGCGGCAACGAGGGTCGGCCGCCGCAGGCTCTCGACGTTCCGTTCCGGAGCGAGGCGCTGGGCAGATACCCCTCGACCGCATCGCTGAGCCGCGCCTTCGCCTCGAAGCTCGGCGTCGAGGAGGCCAACGTGCTCGTCACCGCCGGCGCCGACGACGCTCTCCTCCGGATCGCGCTCGCCTACCTCGGCGCGGGGCGCGAGATCGTGCTTCCGACGCCGACGTTCGAGATGATCCCGCGCTACGCGCGCGTCGCCGGCGGGACGATCGTCGACGTTCCCTGGGAGGCGGACACGCCCTACCCGACCGACGCGGTCATCGCCGCCGTGACGCCCGACACGTCCGTCGTCGCGATCGTCAGTCCGAACAATCCGACCGGCGCAGTTGCGACCTCCGACGACGTCCGCCGCGTCGCCGAGGCTGCGCCGCACGCACTGGTCGTCGTCGACCAGGCGTACGCCGAGTTCGCGGACGAGGACCTGGCTCCGGCCGCGCTCGCGCAGTCGAACGCCGTCGTGCTGCGCACGATGTCGAAGGCCTACGGGTGCGCTGGCCTGCGCGTCGGTTTCGCGATCGGCGAGCCCGACGTGCTGGAGACGCTGCGCGCCGCGGGCAACCCCTACCCGGTGGCAGCCCCGTCGCTCGCCGCGGCAGAAAGGCGACTTGCAGCGAACGTCGGCGCCATCGCACGCATCGTGCGCGAGGAGCGACGCAAGCTCGCGGCGCTCCTCCAGGACCTCGGCCTCCGCGCCGCGCCGAGCCAGGGCAACTTCGTGTTCGCGCGCTCGGATCGCGCCGTCCTGATCCGCGATCTCGTCGCGGGCCTCGGCGTCGGCATCCGCGCCTTCCCCGGCGTCCCCGGCCTGGAGGATGCGCTGCGCATCACGTGCCCTGGCGACCCGCGCGACTTCGAGCGCCTGACGCTCGCGCTGCGCTGCGCGCTCGCTCCAGACACGCTGCTGTTCGCGGACGGAGCGCAACTGGAGGGCGGAGACGTCATCCGCGAGCGACTCGCGTCCGAGTACCGCATCGCCGACATCGACGGAGCGACCGATCCCGCCGAGGCACTGCGGGCGAGTCGCGGCAAACGCGCCTGGATGCTCTGTTCGACCTGCGACGAAGTCGCGGCCGCACGCCGTGCCCGCGTCCTTCCGATCGGCTTCGCCGCCGAAGGCGCCGATGGAAAGCGGACCGCGCTCGCGACGGCCGGAGCCGGCGTCTGCGTGCAACGAGCCGACGACCTCGAGGAGATCCTCCCGTGACCCAATCGAGCCAGCTCCCCGCGAAGCGCGTCCTGGAGACGCGCCGCCAGACGAAGGAAACGTCGATCGAGCTTCGCCTGGACCTCGACGGCACCGGCGAGGCGAAGGTCTCGACCGGGATCGGCTTCCTCGACCACATGATCGCGAGCCTCGCGAAGCACGCGCGGTTCGACCTCGCGCTGACCTGCGCGGGCGACACCGAGATCGACGACCACCACACGGCCGAGGACTGCGCGCTCGTCCTCGGCGGCGCGTTGGACGAACTGCTCGGCGAGCGCCGCGGGATCGCGCGATTCGCGAGCGCGTACGCGCCGCTCGACGAGGCACTCGCCCGCGCCGTCGTCGACCTCTCGGGTCGTCCCTGGCCCGAGGTGCACCTCGGCCTCCGGCGCGAGCGACTCGGAAGTCTCGCGACAGAGAACGTGACGCACTTCTTCAACTCGCTCGCGATCGCGGGGCGGATGGCGCTGCACGTCGACCTCCTCCGCGGCGAGAACGACCACCACCGTGCCGAGGCGGCGTTCAAGGCGACCGCCCTCGCCCTGCGCGAAGCCGTCGCGCGGACGGGTGAGCAAGGCGTGCCCAGCACCAAGGGGGCCCTCGGATGACCGTCGCCCTGGTCCGGACCGGCGTCGCGAACGTCGCGTCCGTCGCCGCAGCCTTCCGGAGGCTTGGCGTCGATCTCGAGCCCACCGAGGATCCGGCGGTCGTCGCCGAGGCGCCCGCCGTCGTCCTCCCGGGCGTCGGCTCGTTCGGCGCGGGCGTCGCCCGTCTCGGCGAGCTCGGTGTCGGCTCGGCGCTGGCGGAGCGCATCGAGCGGGGAGCGCCGACGCTCGCCGTGTGCCTCGGACTGCAGCTCCTCGCGCGCACGAGCGAAGAGTCGCCCGCCGTGCGCGGGCTGGACGTCCTCCCCACCGAGGTCGTGCGGCTACGCGGCGCGCCGCGCCTCCCCCACTTCGGCTGGAACCGCGTCGAGCCGGCCGACGGCTCGGAGCTCCTCGTGGACGGCGACGCGTACTTCGCGCACACCTTCCACCTCGCCGATGCCGAGGCGCTGACGCGCGACGGCTGGCGCGTCGCCCACACGGCGGAGGGAGCACGCTTCGTGTCGGCCGTCGAGCGCGGCGCGGTGCTCGCCTGCCAGTTCCACCCCGAGCTCTCGGGCGCATGGGGCGCAGCGCTCCTCGGACGCTGGCTCGCCGCCGCGGGCGTCGAGCGCACACAGGAGGTGGCGTGATGGTCGCCATTCGCGTCATCCCGTGCCTGGACGTCAAGGACGGGCGCGTCGTCAAGGGCGTGCGCTTCCAGGGCCTGCGCGACGCGGGCGACCCGATCGAACGCGCCGCCGAGTACGAGCGCCAGGGCGCGGACGAGCTGTGCCTGCTCGACGTGTCCGCGACGCCCGAGGGCCGCGCGAACGCGACCGAGACCGTCGCCGCGGTGCGGGCCGTGCTCGGGATCCCCCTCACCGTCGGCGGTGGCGTGCGCACCATCGACGACGCCGCGCGGCTGCTCGATGCGGGCGCGGACAAGGTCGCCGTCAATACGGCGGCGCTCGTGCGGCCGGAGCTGTTGACCGACATCCACGATCGCCTCGGCGCGCAGTGCACGATCCTCGCCCTCGACGCGGCGCGTTTCGACGGCGGCTGGGAGGTCGTCGTGCACAGCGGACAGGAGCGCACCGGCCGCGACGCGATCGCGTGGGCGCGGGAGGCCGCCGACCGCGGCGCCGGCGAGATCCTGGCGACGAGCTGGGACCGCGACGGCACCGGCGAGGGCTACGACCTCGAGCTGCTCGCCGCACTCGCGGGTGCGACCGACGTCCCGATCATCGCGAGCGGCGGGGCGAAGAACTCCGCGCACATGAAGAGCGCGCTCGATACGGGCGCGACGGCGGTGCTAGCCGCCTCGATCTTTCACGACGGCGAGACGACGGTGGGCGCGGTCAAGCGCGAGCTGTCCGCCGACGGCCTCGACGTCCGTATCGCGAACCAAGACAGATGATCGTCCCCAGCATCGACCTCGAGGGCGGCACGACCGTCCAGCTCGTCGGCGGCGAGGAGCGCGCGCTCGACGCGGGCGACCCCCGGCCTCTCCTCGAACGCTTCGCCCGCGTCGGCGAGACGGCCGTGATCGACCTCGACGCGGCCCGCGGCGAAGGCTCGAACGAGGAGCTGATCGCCGCGCTGTGCGCGCGCGCGCCGATCCGCGTCGGCGGCGGCATCCGCGACGTGGAGACGGCCGTGCGCTGGCTCGACCGCGGCGCCGCCAAGATCATCCTCGGCACGGCCGCTCGACCGGAGATCCTCCGCGAGTTGCCGCGCGAGCGCGTCATCGCGGCCGTCGACGCGCGCGACGGCGAGGTGGTCGTCGAGGGCTGGCGAACGCGAACGGGCGCGAGCGTCCTCGATCGGATCCGCGAGCTGCGGGAGTACGTCGGCGGGTTCCTCGTGACCTTCGTCGAGCGCGAGGGACGCATGGGCGGCACGGCGCTCGATCAGGTCCGCGAGCTCGTCGAGGCGGCGGGTGACGCGCGCGTGACGATCGCGGGCGGAGTGACGACCAGCGAGGAGCTCGCCGCGCTCGACGCGATGGGCGCGGACGCGCAGGTCGGCATGGCCCTCTACACCGGCGCGCTTCCGCTCGTCGACGCGTTCGCCGCGCCGCTCGCGACCGAGCGCGCCGACGGACTCATCGCGACCGTCGTCGTCGACGAATCGAACCGCGCGCTCGGCATGTGCTGGTCGAGCCGCCGGAGCCTCGAGCACGCGATCGAACACGGCGTCGGCGCGTACGAAAGCCGCAGGCGCGGCCTGTGGGTCAAGGGCGCCACGTCGGGCGCGACCCAGGATCTCGTGCGGATCGACGTCGACTGCGATCGCGACGCGCTGCGCTTCGTGGTGCGCCAGTCCGGCGTCGGCTTCTGCCACGTCGGAACGAAGACGTGCTGGGGCGAGGGCGGAGGCCTGGCCGCGCTGGAAGAAACCCTGGCAGCGCGACGCGAGTCAGCGCCCGAGGGCTCGTACACCAAGCGGCTCTTCGACGACGACGACCTTCTCGCCTCCAAGCTGTCCGAGGAGGCGGTCGAGCTCGCCGAGGCGAAGACGCCCGCCGAGGTCGCGCACGAGGCCGCGGACGTCATCTACTTCGCCGCGGTCGCGATGGCGCGCGCAGGCGTGACCTTCGCAGACGTGGAGTCCGTCCTGGACCAGCGCGCAAACAAGGTCACGCGTCGGCCCGGCAACGCGAAGGTGCAGAAGTCGTGAGCGGCTCCCTCCTGCGGGTCATCGGGCCCGACGACGTCCGTGCCGCTGCGCCGACGCCGATCGACGAGGAGACGCGCGCCCGCGCTCGCGAGATCGTCGACGCCGTCAGGACGGGCGGCGAGGCGGCGCTGCGCACGTACGCGGAGAAGCTCGACGGCCTCGCGCCTGGAGCGCCGCTCGTGCTCGACCGCGCCGCGCTCGTCGAAGCGCGCGACGCGCTCGAGCCGGACCGGCGGGCCCTGCTGGAGCGCACCGCCGAGCGCATCGAGCGCTTCGCCCTGGCGCAGCGCGAGGCCCTTCGACCCCTCGACGTCGACGTGCCCGGCGGCCGCGCGGGTCACGACGTCGTCCCGGTGGCAGCGGCCGGCTGCTACGCCCCGGGCGGACGCTACCCGCTTCCCTCGTCCGTGCTGATGACCGCGGTGACCGCGCGCGCCGCGGGCGTCGAGCGCGTCGTGGTGGCCTCGCCGAACCCGCAGCCGATCGTGCGCGCGGCGGCGGCGATCGCCGGCGCGGACGCCCTCGTTTGCGCGGGCGGCGCGCAGGCGGTCGCGGCGCTGGCCTACGGCGTGCCCGAGCGCGTCGACGTCATCGTCGGACCGGGCAACCGCTGGGTGACGGCGGCGAAGCAGATCGTCTACGGCGACGTCGGGATCGACCTCCCCGCCGGCCCGTCCGAGCTCGTCGTGCTGGCGGACGGGACCGCTGACGCGGACCTCGTCGCAGCGGACCTCCTCGCCCAGGCGGAGCACGACCCCGACGCGCGCCCCGCGCTCGTCACGACGGACGCATCGCTCGTCGAGCGGGTCGAAGAGCGGCTTGCCGCCCGACTGGAGACACTCGACACCGCGCCGGTCGCGCGGGAAGCGCTCGCCTCGGGGTTCGCCGTCGTCGCGGAAACGCTCGACGTGGCGCTCGACGCGGTCGACGCCCTCGCGCCCGAGCACCTCCAGCTCTGCGTCGCGGATCCCGGGGCGGCGAAGAACCGCCTGAAGCACTTCGGCGCGGCGTTCCTCGGCGAGATGTCGGCGGAGGTGTTCGGCGACTACGGAGTCGGGCCGAACCACGTGCTGCCGACGGGCGGCGCCGCGCGCTACTCGGGCGGCCTGAGCGTCTTCAGCTTCCTCCGGATCCGAACCTGGCTCGCGCTCGACGACGTGAACGCGACGGCCGGGGACGTCGAGACGCTCGCTAAGGAGGAGCGGCTGAGCGGGCACGCTGCGGCGGTCGGTGCGCGGCGCAGTGCGAACGGGGCGTGACGGACCTCCATCCGAGCCCTCGAGTCGCTAGCCACTGAGGCTTCAGCCGTCGAGCCCCAGCTCTTCGAGCATCTCCTGTCGCGGCGGCTCGACGCTCCGGTCTCCGTACTCGAGCGGCCCGAGGTTCTTGATCGCCTCCGACACCTTCGGCCGCAGCTCGACGACGCGGACCGCCTGGCGCGGTGAGTAGCCGTCGAGGTCGGGGTGCGCCTCGTCGAGCCACATCTCGAAGATCGTCGCGTCGATCTCGTCGTCGTCGAGCTCCACGTCGTCGTCGTCGAACGGCATCCCCATCTCGCCGCGCGCGAGGTCCAGGAACGCCTGCCAGAGCTCGCCCATCCTGGGCTCCATCCGCCGCAGGACTTCGCGCGTGATCTCTTCGCCGAAGAACTCGCGGTAGGCCTCGCCGAGGTCGTGAACGAGCGGCGGCCCGATCATGATCGGGAGCGTGACGCCTTCGACGGTCAGCATTCGCACCGGCGCGACCACGCCCTCCAGCTCGACGTAGTCGTCGGAGAGAGCGTGCTCCTGTCGGGTCCCCAGGTCGACGCCGAGCACGCTGTCGTCGTCTTCCACCTGGAACCGGACGAGCGCGGGGTCGCTCTGTTGGAGCGCCTCCAGCGCACCGCGCTCGCGTTCGGCCACCCCGGCGGGATTCGCGAGCGCCGCATCGACGAGGCTCGAACGGCCGCCGGATGCCGCTGGATCGAGCGCCGCCCAAACGCAGAACGAGCGCATTGCGGGTGCGGCGACTCCCTCTCCGTCGAGTGCCACCGAGGCGAGCGCGTCGCCGAAGTAGGTCTCGAAGGCGGCGAGCCTGTCGTCCTCGGAGAGACCGTCGACCAGGCGTGTCACCGCGAGGTCGACGACCTCGCCGACGCCCCTCGACTCCGAGTCGCCGGACGGATCCTCTTCGTCGCTCACCAGGCGGAGGTTGGGCCGGCCTTCGGTCGTCGGCACCTCGACGATCTCCCACTTGACCGCAGGGTCGTCCGGCCTCTCGATCTCGTCACTCGACACGCTCAGCTCGATGGTCTCGTCGCCGCTGAGATCGTCGAGGTCGGATCCGCCGGTCGCGTCGATCCACTCGAGCAGCGCGAAGAGTGCGAGCGCCATCGGGCGCGCCTCGCCGCGCTGGATCGGCCGCCATTCCTCGTCGCCGGCATTCACGGCAAAGACCGGCGCGAGTCGCCCTGGCCGGTTCTTGTGCCCGCCTGCCTGAAGGACCTTCTTGAACGGAGCCGCGAGCTCGCGCGGGGGCGTGAAGCGCAGCATGGCGATATGCGCGCCCACGGGCTCTGGCCCGTCGTCCCGGAACGTCCGCAGCGCCTTCTCCGCCGCGTCGTCGTCGAGGAAGAGCATCAGTCCGTCCCCTCCCGACTCCTCGTCCTCGAACACGGCCATGGCGAGAGGCCGGTCGCGCCCCGGGATCCGCACGAGGATCGGCTCGGACTCGTCGACGATGTCCGAGGGCGCTGTGGCTGCGTAGCGTTCCGCGAGCGAGATGAGGCGCTGGGCGAGAGGATTCGTCACGTCGGTCTCCGTTCGAGCGGGGGTGTCAATGTGTAGCACGTCCGGGACCGTGCGCCGATTGCCCCGGAGGCGTTCTCCGCCTAGCCTCCGTAGCGGGTCTCATCCGACTCCTCTCCCATGAAGCGACTGATCGTGCTGGGGGGCCTCGCAGCCCTCGCTCTCCCCGCCCTCGCCCACGACATGTGGCTCGTTCCGCCCGTCGAGCGCGGGGCGCCGAACGAGCCCGTGGAATCGGTGGTCGCGGTCGGGATGGACTTCCCGAACAGCTCCAGCTCGATCGACCCCGCGCGTATGACGACCGTGGCCGCAGGGCCCGGCGGCGCGCGTGCGGAGGTCGCGCTGGAACGGGATCGCGCGAACGATCGGACGCTCGCGACCTTCACGCCGACGGCCGCGGGCACGTGGACGCTCGGGGCCACGACGAAGCCTCGCGTGCTCGAGCTGGAGGCCGCGAAGTTCAACGACTACCTGCTGCACGACGGCATGCCGCACGTCCTCGCCGATCGGATGGACCGCGGCGACCTCGACCGTGACGCGGTCGAGCAGTACAGCAAGTACGTGAAGTCGATCGTCCAGGTCGGCGACGCGCCGGATGAGCCTGCGCTCCCCCTCGGTCACACGCTCGAGATCGTTCCGATCGGCGACCCGCTCAGCGCGAAGGTCGGCGGCACCCTCGCCGCTCGCGTCCTCTACGAAGGCAAGCCGCTCCAGCGCGCCAACCTCTGCTGGGACCACCCCGGCAACGGCGGCGACTTCAGCGGGCAGACCTGGACGGACGCAGACGGCCGCGCCGTCGTTCCCGTCGCGAAGGCGGGTCCGATGACCCTGCGTCTCGTCCACATGACGCGGCCCCAAACCGACGAGTACGAGTGGGAGTCGTTCTGGGCCTCGTTCACCTTCCACGTCTCGGGGGACTGACGGGTCGCCGCCATGCACGTCTCCAGCGGATCGTTCCTCGCTCTCGCCGGCATCGTCGTCTCGGTCGCGGCCGGTCGCTCGCCGATCGTCCACGCCCCGGCGCCCGAGGACGACGTCTTCGCGAAGACGATCGAACCGATCGTCCGCGAGACCTGCATTCCGTGTCACGGTCCGGACCAGCAGAAGGCCGGCTTCCGCCTCGACGAGCTCGACCCCGACTTCATCACCGGCGGCGACGACGAGGCGTGGTCGTACGTGGTCGACCTCGTCCGGCACGGCGAGATGCCGCCGTCGAAGCACGACCGCCAGCTCGCGGACGACGAGCGTCGCGCCATCGTCGAGTGGATCGACGCGGGGCTGGAGGCTGCCGCCCGCGCGAACGAGGGCGAGGTCGGACCGGTCCTCCGCCGTCTGAACCGCGCGCAGTACACGCACACGCTGCAGGAGCTCCTGCACCTCGACATCGACTTCGGGAGCGCCCTCCCCGGCGACGCGCGCTCGAAGACGGGCTTCACGAACAACGGCGAGGTGCTGCAGGCCTCGGCGCTGCACATCGAGACCTACGAGGAGATCGCGCGCGCCGCGCTGGCCGAGGCGATCGCGCTGGGCCCGCGGCCGGAGTCGACGCGCTACCGCGTGCGGTTCGGCGAGGACATCGGCAGGGGCCGCGTCGCCGGTCGGACGGGCGGCTACCAGTCGGTTCCACTGAACACCGACGACTTCGTCGTCGAGATCGCGGGCACCGGAGGGAAGCCGAAGGACCTGGAGCGCCTCGACGTGGTCGCCAAGAAGATCAGCGTCGGACTGCGCGGGTCCCAGCAGAATCGCTTCCGCGTGACGGAGGACGGCCTCGCCCTCTACGGTGCGGTCCCCCACAAGGAGGTTGCGCCCGGAGCATGGCAGGGGCCGTCGCCGAACGTGAAGCTCGAGATGCAGCGCGTCTTCCCCGAGCGCGGCGACGTCATGATGCGCGTGACCGCGCGGCGCGGAGCGGTGTGGCGCTCGCGCGAGCCCGTGCTGCTCCAGCTCGAGGACGACGCGCCCGTGGCGTCGCTCGCGGACGATGGCGCGCTGAAGCTCCCGGCGAACGCGCTCGTCGCCCGCGCCGATGCGAGCGATCAGCGCGGCAACGTCGTGATGATGGGCGACGTCGTCGTGGCCGAGGACGTCACCGAGCCGTCCAACGCGCGCGTGAGGTTCAGCGTTCCCGTCGAGGGCTACTACCGCGTGGACCTCGTCCATCCGCCCGTCCCTGCCGCGGAGATGCCGTCCGTTCGCATCACCTACGCCGGCAAGACGCTCGACTCACGGCCGGTGGCGAGCGAGGACGACCTCGTGCGGCCGCTGATCGTCTCGAACGTCGGCGCCGCGTACATGCGTGCGGGCAAACAGCACGTGAAGGTCGGGGGGCCGTTCTTCCCCGGCTTCCGCGAGCTCGTGCTGACTCCGCTCGACGCAGACCACGAGCTCGTCCGCGAGCTCGGTGAGAAGGCCGCCGACCTCGAGGCTCGCTACGCCGACGTCGATCCGGTGCTGCGCGTGTTCGCCGGCACGCGAACCGACGACGGCATGGACTACAGGACGTTCGGCGAACCGGCGGTCGTGAACGCGCCCGGGACGTACGCGTTCCTCGGCCGGCTGGAGGACCTGCCGATCCCCGAGCCCGACTCCGGCGACACCGAGATCCTGTCGGGGTTCCTGCTCCTCGGCCTCTGGAACGACTCGCTCGTCAAGGACCGCCGGAGCCCCGGTCCGCCCCTGCTCGTCGAATCGATCGAGGTCGAAGCCCCGTACCACCCCGTGTGGCCGCCCGCGTCCCACACGGCGATCTTCGACCCGAAGCTCGCGAGTGACGACGAGGAGGAGCACGCCCGCGCGATCCTGACGGCCTTTGCGGCACGAGCGTTCCGCGATCCCGGCGTCCGAGACGACGTCGACCTGTACCTCGACTACTGGCGCGAGATCCGGGACGAGTTCGATGGCTTCGAGGAGTCGCTCGTCGAGCCGCTCGTCGCGGTCCTCTGCTCGCCGCGCTTCCTGTACCTCGTCGAGGCGGACCGGTCCGACGCGCCGGACGAACCGCTGACGCAGGAAGCGCTCGCGAACCGCCTCTCGTACTTCCTCTGGAACGGTCCGCCGGACGACGCGCTGCGTAACGCAGCGCTGTTCGGAACGCTGAACCGGGATCTCGAAGCGCAGGTCGACCGGATGCTCGACGATCCGCGCGCGCGGCGCTTCGTCGAGCAGTTCGCGCACGAGTGGCTGCGGCTCGATCGCTTCGAGACGATGACGATCGACGCGGACCGATTCCCCGCGTTCACGCGATTCGTGAAGCGCGACATGCGCGAGGAGACGCTGGCGTTCGTCCACCGCGTGTTCGCGGAGGACCTGAGCCTGTTCACGCTCGTCGACTCCGACTTCGCGATGCTCAACCAGAACCTCGCGGAGTTCTACGGGATCGAAGGAGTCGTCGGTCCGCACGTCCGAGCGGTCGAGGTTCCGCGCGAGAAGGGCCGCGGTGGTCTCCTGTCCCAGGGCGCGTTCCTCGCGGGACACAGCGACGGGCTGGAGCCGCACCCGATCAAGCGAGCGGTCTGGCTGAAGGAGCGCCTGCTCGGCGATCCCCCGCCTCCCCCGCCGCCGAACGTCCCCGATCTCGACGCGGAGGCTCCGGAGATGCAGGGGCTGACGCTCAAGGAGCAGATCGCGCTGCACCGCGACAGCGCGTCGTGCCGCGACTGCCACGCGAGCTTCGATGCGTACGGGATCGCGTTCGAGCGCTACAGCGCGGTCGGCCTGATCGAGGACGAGCGCCGCGGGAAGCCGATCGACGCGAGAGTCGAGCTCCCCGACGGCACGCGCGTCGACGGCGTGGTCGGGCTGAAGGAGTACCTGGCCGGGCCCGCATCGGACGCATTCATCGGCTCGGTCGTCGAGCACGTCTTCGCGTACGCGCTCGGACGCGACGTGAGCTACCGCGATGAGGAGACGCTGGAAGCGATCGCGGAGCGGGTCGCGAACGAGGGCTACAGCGCACGAGCACTCGTGAAGGCGATCGTCGACTCGGACGCGTTCCGACGCTGATCGTGGGAGTGCGACCTGAACCCGGTTTGGAGCGTACGCG
>JBCCSK010000084.1:0-18660 GCA_039200205.1 Planctomycetota bacterium | reverse complement strand
CGGCCAGTCGAGCTGCATCGGCATCGGCGGTGACCCCGTCAACGGAACGAACTTCATCGACGTGCTGGAGGCGTTCAACAACGACGACGGCACCGACGCGATGATCATGATCGGCGAGATCGGCGGCTCCGCCGAGGAAGAGGCCGCCGAGTACATCGCCGCGAACGTCAAGAAGCCGGTCGTCGGCTTCATCGCCGGCAGCACGGCGCCTCCCGGCAAGCGCATGGGCCACGCGGGCGCGATCATCGCCGGCGGCAAGGGCACCGCGAAGGAGAAGATCGCGGCGCTGGAGAAGGCCGGCGTCACGATGAGTCCGAGCCCCGCGCGCCTCGGCGAGCTGATGGAAGAACGGCTGAAGGACGCCGGGCTGGCCGTCTGATGTCCGGCGACGGCACCGACGACGAGCACGGCGCCGTCGATGGTGCCGAGCCGCTCAGCTACCGCGAGCGCTACGCGGAGGTCGACGTCGACCGGGGCCCGCTCGTCGGTGCCCTGATCGGCGTCGGCATGTTCGTCGCGTTCCAGGGGATGATCGTCGGGGCGTTCCAGACCGGCGTGATCAGCGGGGAGACGCCGCTCTTCGCACCGCTGGTCTTCAGCGGGATCACCCAGCTGATGTACGTCTTCCCGACCGCGCTGTTCTTCGTGAACCGGCGCTGCCCCGAGATGCTCAAGGGCTTCATCGCCGTTGCGTCGCTCGTGCTGCTCGGGACCCTCGTCGCGCTGGTCTTCTGACCCTCAGAGAACGCCGAGCGCCTCCAGCTGGCGCTCGGCCTGCGGGGCCCAGCCGCGGTTCGCGATCGGACTCGCCGGCGAGGGGTGCAGCACGGTCCCGATCGGGATCTCGCGCCCCGCCAGCGCCGCCTTCGCCCGCGTCTCCGCGAACTTGCCGACCCCGATGACCGCGTCGGGCTCCAGCGCGTCGACGACCTCGCGCAGCGACCCGTCGCAGGCCTCGAAGAGCGCGTCGCGCTCGTCCGCGGCGAGCTTGTCCGGAGTGCGGTTCTTGCCCGACTCCTCCATGAAGACGAGCGGGCAGTAGTTCCACACGAACATCCGCTCGAAGAACGCCTCGGGCGTGCCGAAGCGCTCCTGGGCCCAGCCCCAGAGCCGGCGCCCGGAGACCTCGCTCCGCTCGCATTCGAAGCCCGAGACCGGCCGCTTCGGGTGGGGGACGCTCGGGCTGCCGACCGCCTCCTCGATCCCCATCCAGTCGCGGACGGCCTCGATCTCGCCGAACGGCACGCCCGTCTGGGCCATCCCGTAGGGACCCGGGTTCATGCCGAGCAGCAGCGCGCGCGGCTTGCGGTGGGCGAAGCGCTCGACGTACGCCTTGGCCGGCGCCCACGCGTAGTCGAGGGGGTTGTAGACGTGCGTCGTGGGGGCGGCGAACGTCATCCCGTCGACCGTCTTGGAGAGCCGCCGGACGATCGCACAGACCTTCTTCGCCGTGTCGTTCATCGGCCGCGCACGATGCGCTATCCGACCGGATCGTTCCAGCAGCGCACCTCGCCTCGCTCGGGGTCGAGCTCGACGTGGATCTCGTTCGGGCGGCAGCAGACCGGGCAGTCCTCCACGTAGTCCTGCCGCGTTCCCATCGTCGGGTCGATGGGGATCACGATCTCCTCGCCGCAGGCCCAGCAGTAGTACGCGACTTCCACGGCGCGCTATTCGCCGGTTCCCTGCGGCCGGACGGAACTCTCTTCGCGCGCATTCGCTTCCGGGTGTCTCGGAGGGGTGGGCCTGGGGGCGCCCCAGGGCGCCCTGGATCGGGAAAGAAGTGCGGGCACGAACTTCCGCTCGATCGCACGCCGTCCGGACCGATAACCGGGCCATGGAGATCTCGAGCCAGCGCTTTCTCTCGCAGCCCGCCGCCGCCCAGGTCACGCGCGCCGCGTCGACCCCGTCGCCCGCGCGCGCCGAGGCCGCTCAGGCCGCGCGCGCGGCTCGCGGGGCGTCGTCGCCCGAGGCGGCCTCGCACCTCGCGCGCCTCGACGGGCTCTCCGATGCGCTCTTCCGTCGCATCGAGGCCGCCGCGGCCGACGCGCCCGCGTCCGAGCAGCAGGCGTTTCGGGACATCGGCGAGAGCCTGGAGTCGGCGTTCGCCCGCCTGCGCGCCGGGCTCGCGGACGGGACGCTCGATCCGGCGGACGTCCAGCGCGGCCTCACCAACGCGCTCGAAGCGGCCCGCGAGACGCTGGCGAGCACGCGCTCGGCCGAGGGCGACGCACCCGAGCTCGGGGACATCGTCCGCGGGCGCTTCGCGGACCTCGCGGCGAGCGTCCAGGCGCGCGTCGATGGGCTCGTCGCGTCCGACGACGAGCGTGCGGTCGCGGCCACCGCGGTCGCGGACGCCTTCATGAGCGCCGCGGCCCGACTCGACGCGGCTCTCTTCGATCCCCGCACCGGTGCCCCGATCGACCGCGGGACGTTCCGGGACCTCTTTGCAGCTTCTCTGGGGACCCTTCAGGAGCAGTTGACGGACCTCCTCGGTGACGCCAACGGGGCCGACGTCGCATTCCTGTACGGGGCCGACAGCGCCCGGGAATCGGTCGCAGTGGTTGGCCGGAGCGTCGACCTCGACGGCTAGAAGGCTGTCGCGGCAGGGGGCATCGCCTACAATGGAGCTCGCGGCAACGCCCGCCACCGCCACGATGCTTTCCTACAGCGCCGACCGCACCGAACCGCTCCTCGCCCTTCCGGGGCCCGCCGAGTGGTGGCCGATCCTCCTCGTCGTGGTCCTCCTCTTCGGGGCCCGCAAGCTCCCCGAGCTCGCGCGAGCGATGGGGACCAGCATCACCCAGTTCCGCAAGGGGCTGGACTCCGCGACCGACGAGGACGACGAGCCCAAGGCGGTCGAGGCGAAGGACGGCGAGAGCGTGAGCTGAACGCTCCCCGTCTGCTGGGCGTCGTCCTCGCGGGTGGAAGGAGCGAGCGGATGGGGCGCGACAAGGCGCTCCTCCCATGGCCCCTGCCCGATGGTCGACTGGGGACGTTCGTCGAGCGCGCGGCCCGTGCCCTGGAGCCGCTCTGCGAGACGGTCGAGATCGCCGAAGGAGCGCCGGGTCGGATCCCCAACATCGCCTGGGACCGGTTTCCCGACGCCGCGCCCGACCAGGGGCCGCTGGCCGCGATCGTCGCGGCGCTGGACCGCGCGGCCGAGCTGGAGGCCGATGCGATCGTCGCGCTCGCCTGCGACATGCCTCTCGCGGGGCCCGACGAGCTGCGACCGCTCGTCGAGGCCGCTTTCCCGGCGGAGCCGGGCGCCTCGCCCCGGCCCGACGCGGCGATGTGGGTGGTCGACGGCCGCGATCAGCCCCTGTGCGCGCTCTACCGCGCGGACTGCCGCGCGGCAGCCCGGCGCGCCTTCGAGGCCGGTGAGCGGCGCGTCGTCGCGATGTTCGAGCCGACCGCGGCGTTCGGTCGCCGACGGGGTCTCGTCCGGCTCACCGCCGGAGAAAAGTCCGCGCGGCGACTGGTGAACGTCAATACGGCCACGGACTACGATCGTGCGCTACGTCTTGCGGCACAGGAGCGGTAGGCCACGGCCGCGCGCCGGTCGTGCGCGACGCTCGCACCGATGACTCCGAAGGAAACCCAGCTTCAGGCCCTCGTGGCCCCGATCGCCGGCGAGCTCGGCGCCATGCGAGAGGTCGTGGGCGAGGCCCTCGCGTCGGAGGTGGCGGCGGTCTCCGACATGACCGACCACATCGGCCGGTTCCGCGGAAAGCAGCTGCGCGGAGCCCTCGTGCTGCTGTGTGCGCGCGCCCGCTCGCAGCGCGCTGCCGACGCGTCCGAGCTTCCGATCGTCGCGGCGATCGTCGAGCTGATCCACCTCGCCACGCTCGTCCACGACGACGTTCTGGACGGCGCGGACAAGCGCCGCCGCGTCGCGAGCGTCAATCGCCGCTGGGACAACCAGGTCGCCGTCCTGCTCGGCGACTTCCTCTACGCCCGCGCCTTCCACCTCTCGACGACGCTCCGCTCGCCGCTCGTCAGTCAGCTCCTCTCGCAGATCACCCAGGAGATCTGCGCGGGCGAGATCGAACAGGCCGCCGGGCGCTACGACTTCGAGATGCCGCTCGAGTCGTACGAGCGCATCGCCACGGCGAAGACGGGCGCGCTCTACGGGGCGGCCTGCGAGCTCGGGTTCCGCTACCCGGACGGGTCGGAGTTCGACGGGGCCGAGATGCGCGCCTTCGGACGCGAGATCGGGCTGGCGTTCCAGATCATCGACGACCTGCTCGACCTCTCCGCGGACGAGGCGGAGGTCGGGAAGAGCACCGGCACGGACGTCGAGGACGGGAA
The DNA here is from genome assembly GCA_039200205.1 of Planctomycetota bacterium. Lineage (GTDB taxonomy): Bacteria > Planctomycetota > UBA1135 > UBA1135 > Saltatorellus. The sequence continues at coordinate 14,352 of JBCCSK010000084.1, read as the reverse complement.
GGTGACCCTCGCAGTCCTGCACGTCTACCGTGAGGCCGACGCGAGCACGCGCGCGGCGATCCGCGATGCATACACGCTCCCAGGCCTCGCCGACGCCCCGGGCGGCCGCCTCCAGCGGCTGCGCGAGGTCTGCGACCTCGGGCCGGGAATCGCCCGGGCCCGCGGGCGGGCGGAGGAGCTCGTCGATCGGGCCCGATCGCGCCTCGTGCGGCTGCCGGAGGGCTCCTCGCGGGCCGCGCTGCGCGCCCTCAGCGATTTCGTGCTCGATCGACGCTGGTAATTCGCGCCCCTGGCCGAAAACAGGACCGTGACTCTCCATGACGCACAATGGGACGCGCGGCAGGGAGCCGCGGAGTCCCCGAGGGGCGCCTCCGGGCGCCAGGGCCCGCTCCTGGGATTCGGCGTGACCGCCCTCGTCGCCCTGCTCGCCGGCTGCGGCGGGCCGGGGGACGAGGTCACGATCGACAAGACGAGACTCGCCGCCGGTCCCTCCAAGCCGGCCCTGCCCGGGGCCGACCTCCGTTCGCGGCTCCGCATGCAGAGCGGCGAGCGGCCCGCGGCGGCCGCGCCCCAGGGCGACCCGTCGAACCTCTTCGCCTACGAAGTTCCCGAGGGCTGGGAGGAGCTCCCGCCGACGCAGTTCCGCATCGTGAACCTGCGCTCGACGAAGGACCCCCTCGCCGAGATCACGCTGTCGTTCCTCGGCGGCGACGGGGGAGGGCTCGACGCCAACCTCAACCGGTGGCGTGCCCAGGTCGGCCTCGAGGCGGCCACGCCCGCCGAGGTCGCGTCCTACCCGAAGATCTCGATGTTCGGCGGCGACGCCACCTACGTCGAGTTCGAGGGCTCCTACCAGGGAATGGGCGGACCGAAGATCGAGGACGGAGCTCTCTACGGCGCGGTGCTCTCGCGTGGCGGCGGAACGATGTTCCTCAAGATGACCGGGCCGCGCGAGACGGTCTCGAAGGAGCGCGAGTCGTTCAAGGGGTTCGTCCAGTCGATCGCCCTGACGCCCGAGGCGATGAACAGGGCTCGCGGCGGCGGTGACACCGCCGACCCGCACGGCCCCGGCGGCCCCCCGCAGGCTCCGCCCGCGGCGTCCAGCGGCGAAGCGCGCCCGTCACCGCTCACCTGGTCGGCTCCGGCCGGCTGGGCCGAAGAGGCGGCTTCGAGCCCCTTCCGCGAGGTGACCTTCCGCCGCGACGGCGTCGAGATGTACGTCTCCCTCGCCCGCGGCGGCGCGCTGCCGAACATCAACCGCTGGGCCGGTCAGCTCGGGCTCGATGAGCTCGACGCCGCCGGTCTGGAGGCGCTTCCGCGCGCTCCGATGCTCGGACGCGAGGCCTACGTCTTCGAGGGCGAGGGCACGCTCAAGGGAATGCGCGATCCGGCGCCGAAACCCGACCAGCGCATGCTCGCCGCCCTCGTCGAGGACGACGGCCTGATCGTGACGGTGAAGGCGACGGGTCCGAGCGCGGCGGTCGACGCGCTCCGCGTCGACTTCTTCGAGCTGCTCGCGAACCTCGCGAAGCGCTAGGCGGCCGCGCCGCGCCCCCCCCGCACACACGCCGGACCGACCGGTGCCATGGCAAAGAAACCCAACACCCTCCCCGAGGCCATCCTCGCCCAGCTCGGCTCGTTCTGGCTGGCGATCGCGTGCCTCGTCAACCTCTTCCTGCTCACCTGGCTCGGCACTCTCGAGCAGGTCGAGAAGGGCATCCATCAGGTCCAGGTCGAGTACTTCGAGTCCTGGGTCGTGGCCGCGAAGGCGGGGCCGCTGAAGCTGCTCCTGCCGGGCGGGTACATCACGATGGGTCTCCTCACCCTGAACCTCCTGATCGGGGGGCTCGTGCGGATCCGCAAGTCCAAGGCGACGATCGGCGTGATCATCGCGCACGTCGGCATCGCGGTGATGATGCTCGGCGGCCTGCTCGAGCACGCCGTCGCCGACTACGGGCGGATCATTTTGCACGAGGGTGAGGAGGGCGACGAGTTCCAGGAGTACGCCGGCTGGGAGGTGGCCATCTGGGACGCCGACGCGACCGCCGGGATCCAGGAGTACATCATCCCCGAGGAGCAGTTCGCCGACCTGGCGGGTCCCGACACGCGGACGTTCAGGCGCGCGGACCTGCCGTTCGACCTCGTGCTCGGCAACTTCCTCGAGAACTGCGAGCCTCGCCGGGCGGCTGGGATCGTCCCGACCGCGCCCGTGTACGAGGACCTCTTCCTGAGCGAGAAGCCGCGCGACAAGGAAGAGGAGCGCAACATCGCGGGCCTCTACGCGACCGCGATCACCGAGCAGGGGACGTCGGTGCAGAAGTCGTTCCTCTTCGGGGTCGAGCAGTTTCCCTGGGTCGTCGAAGCCGGCGGCAAGAACTGGGCGGTCGAGCTGCGCCACACGGTGCACCCGATGCCGTTCCGCCTGCGGCTCGTGAAGTTCACCAAGGAGGACCACCCCGGCATGGCGATGGCGCGGGCGTACTCCAGCGACGTCGTCCGGATCGACCCCGACGGCAGCGAGCACCCGGTGCGGATCGAGATGAACAAGCCCCTCCGCGAGAAGGGGCTCGTGATCTACCAGGCGAGCTACGGGCCCCAGAACGGCATGCCTGGTGAGCCCTACAGCGTCCTCGCGGTGTCGCGCAACCCGAGCGACCGCGTCCCGTGGATCGCCGTGACGATCATCGCGATCGGCCTCGTCTGGACGTTCCTCGCGCGCCTGATCGGCTTCGTGGGGAAGGAGAAGCGCCGCAGCGCGAAGGCCAAGAAGACCGTCGCTACCGAGGGGGCATCGCCCAAGGCCGCAGCATGAGCACGCTCGCCCACAGACTGTTCGCCGCGCTGTTCGCGGCCTGCTTCCTCTTCGCGACCGACGCGACCGCGCAGCGCGAGGTCGACCGCGCCGAGGTCCAGAACCCGCGCACGAAGCCGTGGCCGAAGGAGGTCGTCGAGGCCTTCGCGCGGATCCCGGTCCAGCACCGGGGCCGCGTGAAGCCGATGTCGACCGTCGCCGGCTTCCGCATGCTGAACACGAACGGCAAGCGGAAGTGGGATCTCGTCGAGGGCACCGGACTGCCGACGGCTCCGGAGGAGCTCACGCCGACGGAGTGGTACCTCGACGCGATGCTCTTCCCCGAGCAGGCGCGCACCTACGAGATCTTCCTCGTCGACGACAACGCCGTACTGGAGGAGCTCGGGCTGCGCTTCGAAGGCCGCAAGCGCCGCGACCGCTACAGCTACGACCAGCTCGAGCCAGCGCGCGACACGATGGAGGCCGAAGCGCAGCGGATCAACTCGAAGGACCGCAACGCGCGGACTCGCGTCGAGACCCAGCTGCTCGAGCTGCGGAACAACATCATGGAGTTCGAGATCGTCCAGTCGACGTTCTCCACGCTCCAGGCCTCGATCGGCGACGAGCCCTCCGAGCGCCTCCTGCAGCTCTTCCCCGAGGGTGCGAACGGCAAGTCGTTCCCGATGACCTTCGTCCTGGAGCGCTGGGGCACGATGGTCGACTGGGGCCAAGAGGCGAGGCTCGCGGACGAGCAGGACGCGTTCATCGAAGAGGTGCGCGAGGTCGAATCCGCTCTGTCGGCGGCGATCCGGCGCGCACCGTTCTCGCTGGCCTTCGTGCCGCCGGAAGACGGCGGCGAGGACCAGTGGCGTTCCGCAGGCGACGTCGCCAACCTCGCGATCACGCCGGAGGCCGCGGCCGTCGGCGAGAGCGAGCTTCGCCTGATGCACAGCTTCTCGCGCGTCTGGGACGGGAGCGGCAGCGTCGACGCCGTCGCCCCGCTGCTCCTGGAGGCCTCGAAGGTCGCCGAGGAGACCGCCGGCGCACGCGGCCAGTTCGAGAAGATCCCGCTGGAGATCTCGTACTACGACGGGAAGTTCTTCCTGCGCGCGCTGATCTTCTTCCTGCTCGGCTTCGTCGTCACCGCGTTCTCGTGGATGGTGCCCTCGAAGCAGTGGCCCACGTACGTCACCTTCGGGGCGACGACGATCGGCGGGCTGCTCGTCGTCACCGGCGTGACGATCCGCTGCCTGCTGCTGGAGCGTCCGCCCGTCGCGACGCTCTACGAGACGATCCTCTTCATCACGTCGATCGCCGTCGTCGTGTGCCTCGTCGCCGAGCTCCTGACGAAGGAGCGCGTCGCGCTCGCGATCGCGACGGTGCTCGGTGCCGGCGGGATGTTCCTCGCGATGAACTACGAGGCCGTCGAGGCCGCCACCGCCGGCGACACGATGGGCGGGCTCGTCGCGGTCCTCAACACGAACTTCTGGCTCGCGACGCACGTCACGACGGTGACGATGGGCTACTCGGCGGGACTCCTCGCCGCCGCCCTCGCCCACGTCTGGCTCGTCATGCGCCTGTTCCGCGCGGTCAAGAACAGCGGCCCTGAGCTCTCGCGCGAGCGGTCCGAGTGGTTCCGCCGCTTCGGCCGGCTCATCTACGGCGTGCTCTGCTTCGGGCTTCTGTTCTCGGTCGTGGGCACGATCCTCGGCGGCGTCTGGGCGAACGACTCGTGGGGCCGCTTCTGGGGCTGGGACCCGAAGGAGAACGGCGCTCTGATGATCGTTCTCTACGAGCTCGTCATCCTCCACGCCCGCATGGGCGGCTACATCCGCGACTTCGGCGTGGCCGTGCTGTCGGTGCTGGGCGGCGCGATCGTCGCCTTCTCGTGGTGGCACGTGAACCAGCTCGGCGTCGGGCTGCACAGCTACGGCTTCACGAGCGGCGTCCTGGAGTCCCTCTGGACGTACTACTACCTCGTGCTCGGCTTCATCGCGCTCTCCCTGGTCGGATGGTTCCTCTACCTCCGTCCGCGGCGTACGCTCGAGCCGGCATGACCGGAGAGAGCGCGACCAGCGAGACGACGGCACAGGGACCGGCCCGGGTCCTCGACGGCAAGGCGACGGCCCGCGCCGTGCGCGACGAGGTCGCGCGCGGCGTCGAGCGGCTCCGCGAGGCCGGGGGCCGTGCGCCGGGGCTGACCGTCGTCCTCGTCGGCGACGACCCCGCGAGTCAGGTCTACGTTCGGTCGAAGGACCGCGCCGCCACCGAGGCGGGCTTCGTCGTCGACACGGTGCGGCTCGGTGCGGACACGCCCCAGGCCGAGGTCGAGGCAACCGTCGAGGCCCTGAACGCGGACGACACGGTCGACGGGATCCTCGTCCAGCTGCCGCTGCCGAAGGGCCTCGACTCGGACCCCGTGATCGAGAGGATCGCGCCGGAGAAGGACGTCGACGGGCTCACCCGCGAGAACGTGGCTCGGCTCGTGCTCGGCCACGACGGGCTCGTTCCGTGCACCCCGGCGGGGTGCATCGAGATCCTCGACCGGCACGGGATCACGCTCCAGGGCAAGGACGTCGTCGTCATCGGACGCTCGCAGCTCGTCGGAAAGCCCTTCGCCCACCTCGCCCTCGCGCGGAACGCGACCGTCACGGTGTGCCACAGCCGGACGCGCGACCTCGCCGCGCACTGCCGGGCGGCCGACATCGTCGTGGCGGCCGTCGGCGTCCCGCGGCTCGTCCAGGGCGACTGGGTCCGGCCGGGCGCCGTCGTCCTCGACGTCGGGATCAACCGCGGCGACGACGGCAAGCTCGTCGGCGACGTCGACTACGAGTCCGTCGCGGCGCGCGCTTCCGCGGTGACTCCGGTCCCCGGCGGCATCGGGCCGATGACGATTGCGATGCTGCTCGCCAATACACTGAAGTCGTCCGCCGCGCGCCAGGGGATCGCGGCGACGACCTGAGGCCAAGAGAGGGGGGCCAGTGACCAGCTACGACGACGGCTACGGCAGGCCGCAGATGCAGCTCGCGCTGCCGCCGCTCACGCCGTGGGTGAAGCGGCTCCTGATCGCGAACGTCACCGTGTTCGTGTTCTTCGTGGTCGTGGGGCTCGGGTCGATCCCGCTCCAGAACCGGATCATCGACTTCCTCGCGATCGATCCGGACATGTGGCGGTCGTTCATCCCGGCGGTCTGGCAGTGGGTGACCTACGCGTTCGTGCACGACATGAACGGGCTCGGGCACCTCTTCTTCAACATGCTGATGCTGTACTTCTTCGGCACGATGCTGGAGGGGATCATCGGCAGTCGCCGGTTCATCACGCACTACCTCATCGCGGCGGTCGCGGGCGCGGTGCTTCACCTCGCGTTCATGCTGATGCTCGGTCGCACGTCGACGGCGATCGGCGCGTCGGGGGCCGTTCTGGGGGTCACGGTCGCCGCTGCGACGCTGCGGCCGCATGCGCAGGTGCTGTTCCTGTTCATCCCGGTGAAGCTGTGGGTGCTGGCGGCCGTGCTCGTTGCCTTCGACGTGTACCCGCTCATCCGAGAGCTGTCGGGCGGCCTGCCGGAGGGGCGCGTCGCGCACTTCGTGCACCTCGGCGGAGCGCTGTACGGCTTCGTCGCGGCGCGGCAGCGCTGGCTGTGGCGCGATCCGCTCGCCGTTCTCGAGCGAAAGCGCGCAGTCGCGCAGACCGAGCGCCAGATCGGGGACCAGCAGCGCCTCGACGCGCTGCTCGACAAGATCAACCGCGAGGGGATCGGCTCGCTCAGCCGCAGCGAGAAGGCGTTCCTGAAGAAGGCCTCGGCCCGCAGCGGCAGGCGCTGATCGCTGCCCCCCGGCAGGCCCGCCTCACGGCGCCTGCGGCTAGACTGGTCGCTCGTCCTCCTGCGTCGCACCGCGCGGCACCTACGACGGCCATGGCACGACTTCTCTCCTTCGCGTTCGCCTCCATCGCATGTTTCGTCCTGACGTCGGCGCTCGCCGATGCCCAGGATCGGTTCACCAAGTTCCGCGACGACTTCGACGCCGCGAGGAAGCTCGGGATCGACTCGAAGCTCGACGAGCTGCTCGGCGACCATGAGGAGGAGGCGACCCACTGGATCGTCGACCACGCCGAGCTCCTCGACCGCGCGCCGAACGAGGTCCTGTACGAGCGCTTCGACGCTCTCCGGACGACGTGGAAGCGCGTGTATGAGTCCGACTTCCCGGACATCATGGAGCGCTACTTCGCGTACGCGGACTCGAACGCGAAGAAGGAGCGGCTGCGCATCTACACGCGCTACCAGAACGTCCGCAAGTCCCAGCTCAGCGCGCAGGCCGAGAAGGACACGGCTCGACTTACGCTCGTGGGGGACGAGTACGCCGAGCTCGGCAAGGCCTTCGACGCGGTCGGCGACAAGTTCTACGCGAGCCAGGCCTACCTGGGCGAGGCGACCTCGCTCGAGGAGACGTACTTCGGTAAGCGGGCGGATCTCCACCGCGTCGCGCGCGCCTATCAGAAGGCGCTCGCGAGACGCGAAGAGATCGAGCTGAAGGACCGCTTCTACCGCGAGGTCGGTCCGCGGCTGAAGAGCCTCGAGGGACTCGGGTTCGGCGGAGGCGGCGCGAGCGGCGAGGGCGGTGGCGCCGGCGGCGACGAAGTGCCGGTGTCCGGCCCCGAGCTGCGCGGCCCGTCGGCGACGGTCCAGCTGACGTACGAGCGGCTCAAGGACATGCAGAAGGCCGACCGTCCGAGCTACTACGTCGACATGCACCACCAGATCTGGCCGGCGATCCGGCTGGGCACCGTGTCGTCGAGCGCCGGATTCGATCGGGTCGAGTCGTCGCCTCGCGTCATCCGCGAGGGATCGAGCAAGGCGCTGATCGACACGGACGGTGACGGCAAGGGCGACCAGGTCTGGCCCACGCGCGGTCGCCTGGAGGTCGTCGAGATCGAGCTGGGCAGCGGCGCGTCCAAGCGGACCTGGTCGGTGCTGTCCGACATCGGCCGCCAGCAGGACTTCTACCAGGGCCAGCAGCTCAACCTGGAGCCGCTCGACTCGTCGTGGCTGCTCTACTACGCGCCCGCGGGCTCGATGGTCGGCGAGGTCGGGGGCGAGAGCATCGCGATCGTCGACGACAACATGGACGGGATCTACGGGTCGCCGCCGCAGTCGATCTACAACGTCGGGCTCACGCCGGAGGTCGCCGAGCTCGAGTTCGACTCGATTCGCGTCGGGCGCGCAAAGCTCGCCATGCCGTGGAGCGAGTACGCGCAGATCGGCAAGGCTGGCTGGCACAGGCTGGAGTCCCTGGACGGCGGAACGCGACTGACCGCGCAGCCCGTCTCGTTCAAGACCGGCACGCTGCGCCTGAAGACGAAGGGCGTCAAGCCGGACTACTTCGTGATCCGCGGCCTGGGGCCCGACTTCGAGAACACCTACATCAACGTCGCCGGCGGCAAGAAGGTCGAGGTTCCGGCCGGGCGCTGGGAGTTCGTGTGGGGCCTTCTCCGCAGCGGAAAGAAGATGCAGATGATGAAGGCCGTCATGGTGCCGACCGAGCAAATGGGCGTGTACGACGTGCGGGAGGGCGAGGACGCCGAGATCGAGGTCGGTGCCCCGTTCTCGTTCGACTTCGCCGCCGAGGCCACGGCCGACGGGGTTCGTGTCGAGGGGACGAGCGTCCGCGTCATCGACGCCAGCGGGGCGGCCTACGAGCGGATCTACCAGGCCGTGCCGCAGCCGGAGGCCTCCGTGCGCAAGAAGGGCTCGCGACGGGCGTCGGCGTCCGAGGTCATGCGACCGGCGCAGAGCCAGGACGAGATCGAGAACCACGGCTGGGGCGCGATGTGGAAGCCGCTGTCCGAGGAGATGACGCTCGCCTTCGAGGAGTTCGAGGTGCAGCTGGCCGAGGCCAAGAACAAGCTCTTCGGCAAGATCGAGTCCGCCTGGAAGTAACGCAGCTCGACCCTTGCTCGACCTCAAGTTCATCGTCGCCCACCCCGACCTCGTGAAGGCCGGGGCGGCCAAGAAGCACATCGACTGCGACGTCGACGCGATCCTGCGCCTCGACGAGGAGCGTCGCGAGCTCGTCGGCAAGGTCGACGAGGCGCGCGCCTCGTCGAAGTCCGCTGGCAAGCGCATCGCCAGCGCGTCTCCCGACGAGCGGCCGAAGCTCGTCGAGGCTCAAAAGGCCGAGAAGGCCGAGCTGCAGGCGATGGAGGCGCGCCAGAAGGACGTCGACGAACAGCTCAGGGCGCTCATGCTGCTCGTCCCGAACGTCCCCGCGGACGAGGTGCCCGAAGGCGCGAGCGACGAGGACAACGTCGAGATCGACCGCTGGGGCGAGCCGCGCGCGTTCGACTTCGAGCCGCGCTCCCACCTCGAGCTGGGCGAGGCGCACAGCTGGATCGACATCCACCGCGGCGCTCGGCTCGCGGGCAGCCGGAACTACGTCCTCCAGGGCGATATGGCGCTGCTGGAGCACGCGGTGATGCGCTTCGCGTTCGACGAGATGGTCGCGCGCGGGTTCACGCCGCTGTCCGTGCCGACGCTCGTCCGCAGCGAGACGATGGTCGGAACGGGGTACTTCCCCGGCGGCGAGGACCAGGCGTACCGCTGCGACGATCGCGACGACCTGTGCCTCGTCGGTACGGCCGAAGTGCCCGTGACGGCCCTCCACCAGGACGAGATCCTGAGCGGGGTGGACCTCCCGCTGCGCTTCGTCGCCCAGTCGAGCTGCTACCGCCGCGAGGCGGGGACGTACGGCAAGGACACCAAGGGCCTGTACCGCGTCCACCAGTTCCAGAAGGTCGAGCAGGTCGTGATCGACGTCGCCGACGAGGCGCGGAGCCGCGAGCACCACGCGTCGATCCTCGCGAACTCCAAGGCGATCGTCGAAGCGCTGGAGCTGCCGTACCGGGTCGTCAACGTCTGCGGCGGCGACCTCGGGCAGCCCCAGGTCCAGAAGTTCGACATCGAGACCTGGATGCCGTCGCGCGAGAGCTACGGCGAGACGCACAGCGCTTCGCGCTTCCACGACTTCCAGGCGCGCCGGCTCGGTCTTCGCTACCGGGACGAGGACGGCAAGGTGCGGCACTGCCACACGCTGAACAACACGGTGGCGGCGTCGACGCGGATGCTCATCGCGATCGTCGAGAACCACCAGAACGCGGACGGCACCGTGACGGTGCCGGAGCCGCTGCGGCGCGCGATGGGGGGGCGAGAGACGATCGGGACGCCGATCGGGTGATCAGCCCCTCTTGTCGTCGTCCTCCTCCCGTCGGTCGTCTTGATCGCGGTCGTCGGGATCGGGCGGCGTGTTCTCGTCGTCCGGGTCGTTCGGATCGGTCGGGTCGTTCGGGTCCTCGTCCCCGCCCGCTCCTGGCGACGGAGGCATTCCCAGCCGCGCGATCTGGCCCTGTTCGACCCGCAGCGACTCGGGGAAGCGCAGGTTGCGCACGTACGTGACCGTCCGGCGATCGCCGCCCGAGAAGTCCATCGACTCTCGGTCGATGCGCGGCTTCAGCTCGACCGTCAGCGAGATCCGGATCCAGGCGGGCAGTCCGACGGCCTCGGGGTCGCTGGAGCGCGGGCCCCATTCGTCGAGCGGCTCCTCGTCCGGTCCGTCCTCGCGGAAGGCCTCGATGTTCAGGCCTTTCACCTGGTCGGACAGGAACGTGTACTGCCCGCCGCGCAGGGGCTCCGTGTCGACGCCGAAGTCCTCGCGGCGATAGATCTCCAGGAACTCGTCGTTGTCGGGATTCGGGCGCAGGACGTAGCCGACCTCGTTCACGTCGGCACGCATCGCCTCCTCGGCGTCGATCATCTGGACGACGAGACTGTCCGTCGTCGTGACGAAGTCGATGCGGTCGGCGTCCTGGCCGTTGACGGTGCGGTCGAAGATCTCCAGCCACGTGTCGCGGGCGCGGCCGGTCGTCAGGATTCCGCGCAGGTCGCGCGTCATCATCTCGAGGACCGCCGGGCCCGCGAGCTGCATCTCCTGGTAGTTGTGGATCTTGTCCCGCGTGCGGCGGGCGGCCTGCATCAGCCGGGAGATGCTCATGAACATCATCCCCATGATGAGGGTCACCAGCAGCACCTCGACGAGCGTGAAGCCCGCGCGAGCTCGTTCGACGGCACGCTTCATCCGCCACCTCCTCCTCCGCCGCCGACGGGGGGCTGGTTGCCGCCGGCTCCGTCGTCCTGGCCCTCTGAGCCGAACGCCTCTTCCTCTTCGTCGGCGCCGTAGACCTGGTCCCAGGGGGCCCACAGCTCGAGGACGAGCTCGTCCGGGTAGTCGCCGAGCTTCGGGTAGCGAACGCGGAGCTTCACCTTCTCGAAGGGCTCGGTGTCCTCCTCGTCTTCGTCCTCGTCGTCGTCCTGATCGCTCTCCCAGTCGCGACGCGCGGCGTAGTTGTCGAACGGCCGCTCATCGTCCTGGTCGCCCGTCTCCTCGAACATGTCGTCGCCGAGGGCGATCTCCCAGCCGTAGTCGGGCTCGTCGAGGTCGGCGAACGTGCCCGTCATCCCGGACTCGATCTCCTCGCTCCAGAGCCCGGCCGTGATCTCGCCCAGCATCCCGTTGCCGAGCTCGTACGCGGTCTTCAGGTAGCGCGTGTGGGCCGCGCTCGTCTTCGCGCCCTCGAGCCCCTGGAGCATGACCGTGACCACGAAGGCGACGATCGCGATCGTGATCGCGGCCTCGGCGAGCGTGAAGCCCGCGCAGGCGCTGGCGAGCGGAGTCCTCCTCACTCGAAGTCTCCGTCGTTCGGCGCTTCGCGGAGGAAGATGCCGCGGTGGAACTTGAACGTGCCCGTGAGCGCGAGCACCTCGATCGTGTAGTAGTTCTCGTACTGCGGCTGGCTGAGGACGACCTGGTGATCGGACGCGGCGCCGCGCGGATCGAAGCGCGCGAAGACGCGCTCGTCCGTGTAGACCTCGCCGGACATCCCCACGGACTCGATCTCGACGCCGTCGGGGAGGTTCGACCACTCGCCGAACACGCGCTCGGACTCCTCGTCGCTCTCCGGGTCGAAGCGCCCGCCGCCGAGCACGAACGGCGTGACCCGCCGGTAGCGTTCTTCGGTCAGGTCGTACTCGATGAAGAACTCGAGGCCGCGGCCGATCGCCTGGGAGCGCGTGTCGCGCAGGACCGCGGTCATCTCGCGGACGCCGGTGTTGAGGCGCTCCTTCGGCAGGAGCGAGTCGATGCTCGACGTCACCAACGCCATCCCGATCCCGACGACGCCGACGACGACCATCAGCTCGACGAGCGTGAAGCCGCGTCGAGCCGCGTCGGTCGCGCGGCGGTGTCGATTCGGAGCGGGTCGCATCGCGGCTCAGATCTCGCCGTTGGTGACCATGCGGTTGTTGAAGTCGAGGTCCTCGCCCTCGCCGCCCTGGACGCCGTCGCGGCCGTAGCACCAGATGTAGAACTGCGAGTCGCCGCCGCTCGGCGGTTCGTAGACGTACTCGTTGCCCCACGGGTCCTTGGGAACGACGTCGCTGTTGAGATAGCTCGTGCCGCGGTCGTCCTTGGTCACGAGCGCCTCGAGGTCGTCGGGGAAGCGCGCCGAGTTGTCCATCCGGTAGGACTCGACGGCGTCCGCGATCGTCTTCAGGTCGGCCTTCGCCTTGGTGAGCTGCGCCGTCGTGAACTTCGACATGACGTTCGGCACGACGAACGTCGCCAGGAGCCCGATGATGACGATGACGACCATGAGCTCGGCGAGCGAGAAGCCCGCGCGGAGTCCGCGTCCGGTGTTGCTGCGAATCTTCATGGAAGGGGCGGCGCTGCTTCGCACCGCAGGGTTCTCGTTTGGGTTCAGTTGCTGATCTCGAGGATCGGCTGGACGATCGCGAAGACGATGTAGCCGACGATGCCGGCCAGGAAGACGATCATGATCGGTTCGAGGAGGCTCGTGAACCGCTCCGCGGCCACTTCGATCTCCTCGTCGTACGCGAGCGCGATCCGGTCGAGCATCTGCTCGAGCTCACCTGACTGCTCGCCGACGGCGACCATGTAGCCGACGGTGGAGGGGAATGCGCCGCTCTTCTTCAGGGGACTTGCGATGTCCGTTCCCTCGATCACGCGCTCGCGAATGAAGTCGGTCGCGTCCGCGACGACGCGGTTGCCAACGACGTTGCGCGTGATCTCCAGCGACTGGATGACGGGGACGCCGCTCTGCAGGAGCGTCGCGAGCGTCTTCGTGAAGCGCGAGACCGCCGCGCGACGCATCAGGTCGCCGATCACGGGGATGCGGAGGAGCGTTCGGTCGATCACGAGCCGGCCGTTCTCGCCCTTGCTGTAGATCCGCTCGAACGCGAACGACACGCCGGCGATCACGAGAAAGACGAGCCACCACCACTGCTTGAAGAAGTCGCTCGCGCCGACGAGCACCTTGGTCGAGGCGGGGAGCTCCTTGTCGCGCTCCAGCAGCATGCTCGTGATCTCGGGCACGACTTTCGCCATCAGGATCGTGACGACGATCAGCCCGATGATGATCATCATCGCCGGGTAGGTGAGCGCGCCGACGATCTTGCGCCTGAGCGCGCGCTGGCCCTGCAGGTAGTCCGCGAGGCGCGTCAGGACGACGTCGAGGTTACCGGCCGCCTGGCCGGCGCGAACCATGTTGACGTACAGCGGCGAGTACCAGTTCGGATGCTTCTGCAGCGAGTCTGCCAGGTTCGAACCCTGCTGGATGTCCTCGCGGATCTCGCGGAACAAGGTCTCCGTCCGCCGCTGCTCGGCCTGATCGACGAGCGCCGTCAGGGACTCGTTCAGCGCGATGCCCGAGCCGAGCAGGGTGGCGAGCTGCCGAGTCATGCCCGCGACGATGTCCGTCTCGCGCGGGCCGGGACCCTGCGAGCGGTTGCGCGCCTCCAGGACGCGCGAGAGCCTGCCGCCCTTGCCCTTGGCCTCGCCGTCGCCCTTGCTCTTCTTGACGCGCTTGCCGCCGCGCGTCTCGCTGAGCTTCGAGACGAGCAGCTTGTCCTTGCGCAGCTTGGCGCGCGCGTCGCGCTCGGTGTCGGCATTGACGATGCCCGACTTGACCGCGCCGCCGGGCGCGAAGGCCTTGTACTCGTAGATGGGCATGGGAAGGCGGTAGGTCGAATCAGACGTCGAGCTGCGTCACGCGGAGGACCTCGTCCGGGGTCGTGATCCCCTGACGAATCTTGGCCTGCCCATCGGACCGGAGCGTCTGGTGTCCCTGGCCGATTTGCTCACGCTTGATCTCGGTCGCGCCCGCGCCCTCCATCACGAGCGTCCGAATGCGCTCGGTGACGGGCAGGAACTCGTAGATCGCGGTCCGACCGGCGTATCCCGAGTGGAAACACTCGTCGCAGCCGGGGCCGTAGGCGATCTCGCCGCCGATCTCGTCGGGCGTCATGCCGACCTTCTTGAGCTTGGCGGCCCACTCCTCGTCGACCGGCTCCACCGTCTTGCAGTGGGGGCAGATCGTCCGCACGAGGCGCTGGGCGATGATCAGCACGATCGACGAGGCGACCAGGTACGGCTCGACGCCCTGGTCGACCATCCGCGTGATCGTGCTCGCGGAGTCGTTCGTGTGGACCGTCG
>JBCCSK010000083.1:0-18732 GCA_039200205.1 Planctomycetota bacterium | reverse complement strand
GTGGGCAAGAACTGCCCACGCGAACAGCGCACCCGCGTTCGCGGGTGCGCCAGCAAGGTGGGCTCACGGCCTGGGCAGCAGAATCGGAGACTTCTGCCCAGGCTGTGAGCGGGCGGTGCGCGGACGCCAGCCCGAGCGGCTCGAGTTTTACCGCGATCCGCCCGGCGGGGTCGGAACCACAAGATCTGGTATGTCGAGGTCCTTCGGGGCGCTCGTGACGCTCCATCTGGTGCTTCGGTCCAGCGGCGGCGTGGAGCGCTAAATCGTTGTCCGACAGCGAGTTACAAAATCCACGACTTTGCTGCCCCGCCGCCTTGCTCGCCCGTGGAGGGCGTCGCAGACTGAGCAAATGGCGCGGAATGGCATCGAAGGGCACGCGACGGCGCAGGGGGCTCGAGCGTGAGCCCGCAGCGCCGCCGCCGCTTCCTCGGACCGTCCGTCCACACCGTCGACAAGAAAGGCCGCATGTCGTTCGCCAAGCGATTCCAGGACGCGCTCGATCGGGACGAGGAGGACCGCGCCTTCGGCGTGATGTGCCTGGAGCCGACCCACGGACGCTGCATCTGGGTCTTCAACGACGAGGGCTTCGACCGCGAGATGGAGGGCTTCGGGACCGGAGCCTTCGCTCCCGAGGGCAGCGGCGATCTCGAGAGTCAGCGCGACTTCTTCGAGTTCGTGTCCGAGTTCATGCTCGACACGTCGGGTCGGCTGATCCTGCCGGCGTCGTTCCGCGAGATCGCCGGCATCACCGACGAGGTCGTGGCCGTCGGCATGAGCAGCCGCGCCGAGATCTGGTCCAAGGAGCGCTGGGAGATGCGCGAGCGCGGGCAGAAGTCCCCGATCTTCCGCGGAAACGGGGGGATCGGCTGAGATGGGCACGTTCCCCGGCTCCTCCCCGAGCGCCTTCGAGGCGCCGCGCACGCTCCGCCTGAGCGTCTTCTCCACGATGAACGAATCCGTCGGTGGCGACGGTCCCGTGCACGTCCCCGTATTGGCCGAGGAGATTCTGCGTCTGCTGGGGGGTGGACGCGGAGCCAGCTCTCCTCAGGGCCTCGTCGTGGACGCGACGCTGGGTGCCGGGGGGCACTCAGCACTCCTGCTCGAGCGCTTCCCGCGCCTTCGCCTCCTAGGGGTGGATCAGGATCCCGAGATCCTGACCATCGCGCGGGAGCGCCTCGAGCCCTTCACCGATCGCGCGCGCATCGAGCACGCCAGGATGTCGGAACTCGACGGCATCCTGGGCACGCTCGACGAAGCCCCGGTCGCGATGCTGATGGACCTGGGCGCGAGCTCTCTGCAGCTCGACCGCCCGGAGCGTGGCTTCTCGTTCAGCTGGGACGGCCCGCTCGATATGAGGATGGATCCGCGCAGGCAGCGGACCGCCGCAGACATCGTGAACAGGTGGGACGAGGGCGACCTCGCCGACCTCTTCTACCACGAGGGGGGCGAGAGGGGTGCCCGCCGCGTGGCCCGAGCCATCGTCGACTCCAGGCGTAGGGCTCCGTTCCGCCGGACCCGTGCTCTGAGCGAGATCGTCGCTCTGAGCCTGGGGAGGCCCATTCGCTCCCGCTCCGGCGAGGGCACCCGGCGCGGGGCGATCCATCCCGCCACGCGCGTGTTCCAGGCCCTCCGCAGGGCCGTGAACGAAGAGGCCGAGGAGCTCGATGCCGGGCTCGCGGCCGCTCGACGCCATCTCGCCCCGGACGGACTCCTTCTCGCTGTGTCGTTCCACAGCGGCGAGGACGGGGTCGTCAAGAGGTTCCTCGCGGAGGGCGCGAGGACGGGCGAGTGGGACCTTTTGACGCGCCGCCCGGTCGAGGCGAGCGCCGAGGAGGTCCGCTCCAATCCCCGCGCACGGTCCGCCAAGCTGCGTTCCGCGCGTCGTCGTCTCGCCCAAGGAGGCGAAGCTTGATTCGACGCTCTCTCGCGTTCTTCCTCAGCGCGGCAGCCCTCGCCGCCGGGACGGCCACGTCCCTCGTCCAGGTCGACAACTTCGCATGCGCCGCCGAGCTCGATCGGCTCTGCCGAGAGGCCGAGTGGAACGCTCGTCGCTGCAGCGGTCTACGAGTCGAGCTGGAACGATTTGAATTCGACCTCGACGCAGAACAGACTCGGCGGATCGGCCGAGTCACCGCACGACTTCGCCGTTGACGGCTGACCCCCCGGCACACCGCACTCGCCGGGTGGAACGCCATCCCGCACACACCTGAACCGAACTTCCCGGGAGGGGGAGCTCACCGAACCAATGGGGGGGCGACCGCAACGCCACTCCGGCGGTGTGCCGTTCGAACCGGCCTCCGCCGTGTCGCCGCGCGCTGCGTCGGGCATTCGGCCCGCCGCGGCGTTCGTCGGCGTCGCGGTGGTCCTCCTCGCGGTGGCGGGGAGGTCGGTCTGGATCCAGGAGTTCGCACACGGGGCTCAGCCGGACTCGCTCGTCGCAGGCGAATCGCCGACGCCGCGGTTCTCGCTCGTCGACCGGAACGGCGTTCCGCTGGCTCGATCGGTCGAGACGTTCGACGTCACGATCTCACCGCGCTCGATGTGGCGGTCCCACACGCCCGATCACATGGCTCGCCGCATCGCGGCCGTCCTGACGTCGGACGATGCCAGCGGCACGGGAGTCAGCGACGTCCTCGAACGCACGATGCCCTACGGGTTCGTCTCGGGCTCCGTCCCGGGCAGGCTCGTCCCCGAGGATCCGCGGCTGCTCGTGTTCGACGCGGACGGCGTCGCGGCCGTCCGGTCGTGGCTCGACACGGGGGCGATCGGAGAACGAGATCCGAGCGGTCCGATCCAGGGCCTCGTTCCCGTGCCGCTGCCGGCTGGCGACGCAGGCCCGACCCGCTGGACCCTCGCACTCGACCCGGTCGTGACGCTCGGCCGCGACGTGCGGCGCGAGCAGCTCGGCTCCAAGTTCGACGCGGAGGGACGCGAGCGCGTGCCGCCGCCCGAGACGTGGACGCGGCGGCTGCTCGACGACCTCGTCGCGCTGGTCGGAGACTCCGAGCTGCTCGAGCGCATGACGTCCGAGGAGCGCGCGGCCGTCACGATCGCCATGCCGATCGAGCGGCGCGAGAAGCTGCGGGACGCCGTGTGGGCCGAGCTCGTGCCGACGCGCTTCCGCGTGCTTGCCCGGGACGTCGATCCCGTCCGCGCGCACGCGCTGCACGACCTGATGCTCGAAGAGGGCGTCTCCAGCTGGCAGCTCCAGCTCGTGCCGCGCCTCGTTCGCCGTCACCCGACGCGGCCCGACGGCATGCCGGCACCGCCGGACGCCGAAGGGGCCGTCGAGCGCCCGAACGACGCCTTCACGCTCCTCGGCCACTGGGGCGTCCTCGACCAGGCGCGCGCAGAGCGCTGGGCGCGCCGCGACCGCGATCTGCGTCCGCACGTCCTTCCCTGGGAGTCCGCGGAGGATCCGTTCCTCGCGTACCGCACGTCGCTCGTCGTCGAGTCGAAGCCGTGGAGCGGCATCGAGCTCCTCGCTCGCACCGCGCTCGAGAACGGGGACTGGGCCGATCTCCTCGACGGCGTCTCCGGGCGCGCGTACTCCTACCGCGCCCGTCACCTGGCGCGCGACCGTCGCCGTGCGTGGAAGTCGCTCGGCGGGGTCCCCGAGTACTTCGAGTCCGCCGGGGTCGCGGTGGACGCGCCGAGCGTCGAGGCGACGATCGACGCCCATCTGCAGGAGGTCGTCCACGCCGAGCTCGGCCTCTTGATGGAGCAGCAGCGACCGGCGCTCGCGATGGCGATCGCGGTCGACGTCGCCACCGGCGACGTTCTGGCGCTGGACGCACGGTCCGCCTACGCCTACTCGGGTTTCGCCCCGCTCCTGCACGTCTTCACGCCAGGATCGACGTTCAAGGCGATCGTGATGGCGATCGCACTCGACGAGGGCACCACGACGCCGGCGTCGACCTACGAGACGTTCGTCGACCAGGGCGGGCTCCGCCTTCCCGGTCGCAGGATCCGCGAGGCGGAGGGTGCGCCCGAGGCCCAGTGGATCACGTCCGCCGAGGCGCTCGCGCACTCGTGCAACGCCGTCCTCGTCCAGATCGCCCTGGAGCTCGGCGCGCCGGCGCTTCGCGAGCGGATCGTGGCGCTGGGCTACGACGCCGCCCCCGGCGCCGGACTCGGTCCGGAGCGCTCGGGACGCGTGCCGCCGCTGGAGCGCGGGACGTGGAAGCGCAACCACACCCACGCGTCGATCGGCTTCGGCCACGAGATCGGCGTGACGCTCTGGCAGCACGCGACCGCGCTGGCGACCGTCCTGCGGGGCGGCGAGCGCCGCCCCCTCCGCCTGCTGCGAGGGATCGAGCGCGACGGGCGACGTGCGGAGGCTCCGCTGGAGCCCGCGGTGCGCGTCGTTGGCGCACGGGCCTGCGAGGAAGTCCGCGCGATGATGGCCCTCGGCGCCGAGCTCGGCACGGGCCGCCATGTCGCGACAGCCGCGATGAACCCCGAGTTCGAGCTGATCGGGACGAAGACGGGAACGACGGAGAAGGTCGCGACGGAGCTCTGCGTCCACGTCGAGCTGGAGGCCCTCGCGGCGCGCGCGCGCGACGGTCGCGCCTGGGACGCCGCGAGCCGCGCAGCGCTGCTCGGCGTGAATCGTCCGCACCGCCGCTCGAGCTGCTACACGTCGTCGATGTGCGCGTTCGGACGCGTCGCGACCGAGGACGGCCCGCGGGAGGTCATGGTCCTCGTGGTCGCCGACGATCCGACCGGCGCCGAGCGCTACGGCTCGCGCGTGACGGGGCCCACGGCGATGGCGATCCTCCGCCAGGCGTTCGGGTTCTCGCGCGTCCACGACGTCGAGGCTGACGACACGCCGGTCGCCGCGGGCTTCGATGCGTCGCGACCGAGCGACCTCGGCTCGCGTCCCGTCCTGTTCGCCCCGCGCGAGACGCGGCGAGCCTCCGTCGCGGTCGACGACCTCGACACATCGTGGCTCGGTGACGAAGCCCCGTGGGCGCGTCCCGCGTCGACGAAGACCGCGAACGACCCGAGCGAGGGGGGATCGCGATGACGACCGAGACCATGTCCGACGCGGCGACGGAGCCGATCGACGTCGAGAGCGCGTCGTCCGCGAGCGGACGTTCGCTCGGCGAGCTCGTCCTCGAGCACGGCGGACTGCTCTTCGATCTCCAGGACGCCTCGCCCGTGGATCCCGACGATCCGCGCGCCGACGTGCGGCCGGGGGACGTCCACCTGCACTCGGGACGCGTCGCGACGGGCGATCTGTTCGCCGGCCTCCCGGGTCTGCGCGTCGACGGTGCGACGTTCGTTCCCGAGGCGATTCGCCGCGGCGCCGCCGCGGTGCTCCTTCCGGCGGATCGGCCCGTCGATGCGCTCGCGGCCCGGTGCCGATCGAACGGGATCCACGGACGTGGAGCGCTCGCCTGGGTGCACCCGCGCGCTGCGAGCGTCGTGGGCGAGATCGCGAACTCCGTTCACGGCGACGCTGCCTCCGAGATCGACCTCGTCGCGGTCACGGGGACGAACGGGAAGACGTCGGTCGCGCACCTCACCGCTCAGCTGCTCGGGCGTGCGGAGCGCGCGTGCGCGATCATCGGGACGGCCGGGCACACGATCCTCGGCGCCGAGGGCCCCATCCACCTGTCCGCGGGCCACACGACGCCGGACGTGACGGAGACCGTGCGCCTCCTCGCGCGCCACGGCGTCAACGGCGGCGACGCCGCCGTGATGGAGGCGAGCTCGCACGCGCTCGTGCAGGGTCGGCTCGCCGGCCTGCGCCTGCGCGCGGCGGCGTTCACGAACCTCACGCGCGAGCACCTCGACTTCCACGGCACGATGGAGGCCTACTTCGACGCGAAGGCGAAGCTGTGGGACCACGTCGAGCCGGGCGGCACGGCGGTCATCTTCGGCCACACGGACGCGGCCGAGGGGATGCGCGCGATCGCGGCGGATCGGGGCCTGCGCGTCCTTCGCGTCGACGTCGAGCGCGACGCGGATCTCGTCGCGCGCGACCTCGTCTTCGACGACCGCGGCGTGCGCTTCGAGATGGTCGGTGCGGGCCTCGCGCCGCGCCGCGTCCGCGTTCCGTTCTCCGAGGACCACAACGTCGAGAACGCGCTCGTCGCCGTGGGCCTCGCGCGCGCGCTCGGCATGCCGTCCATCCCGCTCGTGGAGGCGCTCCCGCGCATCGCCTGCCCGCCCGGGCGGCTGGAGTCGATCCACCTGCCGCGCGGCTTCGACGGCGACGAGCTCGACGTGTTCGTCGACTACGCCCACAGCCCCGACGCGCTCGCTCGGGTCCTCGCGACGGTTCGCAGGGACGCCGATCGCCGCGGACGGGGGCGGCTCCTGTGCGTCTTCGGCTGCGGCGGAGATCGCGATCGCGGCAAGCGCGCCGAGATGGGGCGGGCGGTCGGTTCGATCGCCGACGTCGCGATCGTGACGAGCGACAACCCGCGCAGTGTAGAGCCCTCGAAGATCGCGGACGCGGTCGCGCGCGGGGTCGACGCCGCGGACGGCCGCCGCATCGTCGAGCTCGATCGGCGTCGCGCGATCGAGAAGGCGATCGCGATCGCGCGCGACGGTGACGTCCTCGTCGTCGCGGGGAAGGGGCACGAGAACACGCAGACGATCGGCGACCGCGCGGTTCCCTTCGACGATCGGGTCGTCGTCTGGGAGGCCCTGGCGTCGCTCGCCGCACAGCGCGCCAAGACACGCGCGCTCGGGAGGATCGGCCGGTGATTCGGTTCACGCTCGACGAGATCCTCGATCACGTTCCCGTCCAGTGGTCGGCCGGACGCATCAGGCCGCGCGACGTCCGCGTGACCGCGGTGTCGACCGACTCGCGCTCGATCGAGCCGGGCGCGCTGTTCGTCGGGATCGCCGGACCTCGCTTCGACGGCGCCGCGTTCGCCGCCGACGCGGTCGCAGCCGGCGCGGTCGCGGTCCTCGCGACCGACGAGCCCGGAGTGCGCGAGAAGCTCGCGAAGGTCTGCCTGGAGCACGACGTCGTGGTGGCGACCGCGGTCGACGCGACCGCCGCGCTGGGGCAGATCGCTGCGCTCGTGCGGTCGCGCCTCGACGTGCCGGTGGTCGGCATCACGGGCTCGTGCGGCAAGACGTCGACCAAAGAGATGCTCCGCGACCTCCTCTCGGCCTCGCGCCGCACGGTCGCGAGCCCGGCCTCGTTCAACAACCAGATCGGCGTGCCGCGCACGATCTTCCTCGCGGACGAGGCGACGGAGGCGCTCGTGCTGGAGATCGGCATGAACCACCCGGGCGAGATCGCTCCGCTGGCGCGGATCGCGCGTCCCCGGGTCGGCGTCGTCACGATGATCGGACGCGCGCACCTCGAGGCGCTGGAGACGGTCGAGGGCATCGCGCGCGAGAAGGGGGCGCTGCTGGAGGCGCTGGACCCGAATCTGACGCCGGGGGCGACCGCGGTCGTCAATCGCGACTGCCCGCACACGCCGCTCCTCCTCGACCGGGTGCGCGAGGGCGTTCGGGTCCTCTCGACGTCCGCGGAAGGGGATCCGTCCGCGAGCCTCTTCGCGCGCGACGTCAACGTCGTCCGCGAGGGCACGCGCTGCACGCTCGACGGGCCTGCGCTCCCCGCCTCGCTCCGTGGTCGGACGGTCGAGATCCCGCTTCTCGGCGAGCACGCCGTCGCGAACCTCCTCGCCGCGCTCGGGGCCGTGATCGCTTCCGGCGCCGACGTCGCCGCTGCGCTCGACGCGGTGGGGGACCTCGCTCCCGCTCCGCATCGCCTCCAGCCGCTGCACGCGGGCGGCGTCCTCGTCGTCGACGATTCGTACAACGCCAACCCCGACTCGATGCGCGCTGCGCTCGACGTGCTCGCCCGACTGCGCCTCCCGCGGACCGTCTCCGGGCGTCCGCGCCGCATCCTCGCGGTCGGCGAGATGGGCGAGCTCGGGGCCGACTCCGTGCGGCTCCATCGCGAGGCCGGCGCGTACGCGCGGCGGATCGGCGTCGACCTCGTCCTCGGCGTCGGTGACGTCGGGCCGCGGACGCCGCTCGCGGCATTCCTCGAAGGCGCGCGCAGCCCCGGCCTCTTCGCCGACCACGCCGCGACGATCGACGAGGCGCTCGAGCTCCTGACGCGCGGCCCCGACTCCCTGCGCCGCGGGGACGCGATCCTGCTCAAGGCCAGCCGCGCCGCCGGCCTCGACCGACTCGCGACGGGCATCGTCGACGCGCTCGGATCCGCGGCGGAGGTCGCCCTTTGATCTTCGAGCTCTTCGAGCGCTTCCCGGCGCTGCTCGCGGCCGACTCGATCTCGTTCCGGGCGGTCGCTGCGGCGTTCACCGCGGCGGCGCTGGCGGTCCTCCTCGGCGGACCGACGATCGCGTGGCTGCGCCGGAACCGCGTCGGGGAGAACACGTCGAAGACGGACTCCGCCGAGCTCGCGCGGCTCGCAGAGGAGTCGGGGAAGAACGCGACGACCACGATGGGCGGGAGCTTCCTCGTGGCGTCGCTCGTGATCAGCGCGCTCCTCTGGTGCGACCTCGGAAACCTCCAGGTCGTCCTTGGGCTGCTCCTCGTCGTCGGCCTCGCCGCCGTGGGGTTCGTCGACGACTACCTCAAGCTCGCCGTCGAGCACTCGAGCGGGCTCTCCGCGCGCGCGAAGCTCGGCGGACAGACGATCGCGGTGCTGTTCGTCGTGGTCGGGTTCGCGTGGTACGCGCACGCCGCGGGTCGATACTCGCTCCTCTCGGTCCACCCGCCGTTCTTCAAGGACGTCGTCGTGCCGCTCGGCGACACGCTGCTCGGCACGCTCGCGTTCATCGCCTTCGGCTGGCTGGTGATCGCCGGGACGTCGAACGCGACGAACATCACGGACGGCATGGACGGCCTGCTCGCGGGCTGCGTCATCCTCTCCGGGTCGGCCCTCGCGTTCTTCTGCTACGTGACGGGGCGCTCGGACTGGACGCTCTACCTCGACCTGCCGTACATCCCGGAGGCGGCCGAGATGACCGTCGTCGGCGCGGCGCTCGTCGGCTCCTGCCTCGGGTTCCTCTGGTTCAACGCGCACCCCGCGGACGTGTTCATGGGGGACTCGGGGTCGCTGCCGATCGGCGGGCTGATGGCCTGGATGGCGGTCGTCGCCAAGCAGGAGCTCGTCCTTCCGCTCCTCGGGTTCGTCTTCTTCGCCGAGCTCGGCTCCAGCGCGCTCCAGCGCATCTGGTTCAAGCGCACCGGCGGAAAGCGGCTGTTCACGATGGCGCCGATCCACCACGGCCTTCAGACGAAGGGCGGGATCTTCCGCCCGGGATCGAAGCCGTGGCACGAGGTGAAGATCGTCACCCGAGCGTGGATCGTCGCGGCGGTCTGCGCGATGGCGAGCCTGGCGCTCATGAAGGTCCGCTGATGGAGACCGCCGCATCGACGCGCGCGGGGCGCTTCACGGGGCTCCTCGACCGGCTCGAAGCCGCGGGAGACCGCGGCCGCGCCGTGCATCCGGCGGGGCCGCGCAACGCGCTTCTCCTGACCGTGCTCGCGCTGCTCGCGTTCGGCATGGTCATCCAGCTCTCGCACGCGTCGACGACGCTGCCCGCGGAGGCCTTCGCGGAACAGGCGCGCGAGCAGCTCGTGTTCCGACTCGCCGGCGCGGCGATCCTGATCCTCGGCATGGCGCTCGGCCCGCGGCGGATCGAGCCGGTGATCCCCGCCGCGACCGTGCTCGTCATCGCCGCGCTCGTCCTCGTCTTCGTCCCTGGCTTCGAGCAGCCGATCAACGGCGCGCACCGCTGGCTCCGCTTCTTCGGCAGGGGACCTTCGATCCAGCCGTCCGAGATCGCCCGCGTCGTAATCGTCCTGTGGGTCGCGCGGCGCTGCGCGCTGCTCGGCGACGACGTCGCGAGCCTGCGCCGCGGTTTCCTGCCCACGATCACGGTCGGACTGATCGCGGGGACGCTCATCCTCCGCGAACCGGACCTCGGCGGAGCGCTCCTGTTCCTGCTCTGCTTCGGCGCGACGCTCTTCGTCGGCGGGGCGCGCCTCCAGCACGTCGCCCTGGTCGGAGTCGTCGCAGCGATCGCCGTGCTGATCGCGCTGAGCGCCTTCTCGCACGTCGCCGAGCGCTTCGCGGTCTGGACCGGCGAGTCCTCGAACCCGCAGGTCACGCGCGCGGCCGAGGCGATGGCGTCGGGCGACCTCCTCGGCGTCGGCTACGCCCGGGGTGGCTTCCGCAACGCCGGGCTGCAGTACATGCAGACCGACTACGCGCTCGCCCTCGTCGGCGAGGAGCTCGGCCTGATCGGCGTGCTCGTCGTCGTCGGTCTGTTCGGCGCGTTCGTCTGGTTCTCGTTCCGCCTCGTCCTCGCGATCCGCGATCGGTTCGCGGCTCTCGCGGCCTTCGGGCTGACGATCTCGGTCGCGTTCCAGGCGATGGTGCACCTCCAGGTCGTGACCGGCCTCGCGCCGCCCAAGGGCATGGCGCTTCCCTTCATCTCCGACGGCGGCAGCTCCCTGCTCGCCTCGTGCGTCGCGGTCGGGCTCGCGCTCGGCGCCGCGCGGAGCACGGCTCCCCCGGATCCTTACTGACCCCCATGCAGCCGATCGAACGCTACGCCCTCGTCACGCTCCTCTTCCTCGTCGCCCTCGTGATGGTGGTGGCGTTCTGGGACGACGACTCGCCCGAGCCGGAGAAGGCCAAGGCGGACGTTCCGATCGCCCGCGTCGACGAACGAGGGCCCGAGCCGCTCGCACCGCGGAACGCGGCTCGCCCCGCGAGCAGGGAGCGGCCGCCGATCGCCGGCCGCGACGAACTCGCGCCGACGACGCGGCGGGTCACGACGCGCGAGCCCGTCGCCCCGCGGGGTCCGGCCGCGTCCGCTGGTTCGCTCACCGCCGAGAACACCGCCGCACCGCCGACTCCGCCGAAAGACCTCGAGGACATGCTCCGCCCGGAGAGGGGCGAGAAGGCGATGACCGCTCCGATCGGACCTCTCCAGCCGCTCGACCGCCCGCTCCGCAAGACGGAGCGAGCGTCAAATCGCCGCGTTGTGCTGAGCGAGACCAGCGCTCCGAAGTCGTCTTCGCCGAAGCCGGTCGAGCGCCCCGCCCGCTCGAACACGCGGGTGAGCGAGCCGAAGGCGAGCGAAGCGCCCTCGCGGACCTACACGATCCGGTCCGGCGACACCCTGGAGCGCATCGCGCGCAACGAGCTCGGCGACGCGCGCGCGGTCGGCGCGATCGCAACCTTGAACGGGCTCTCCGACGCTGACACCATCATTGCGGGGACGACGTTGAAGCTGCCCGCTCGCTCCGCGGTCGAAGCAGCGTCCAGGTCCGGCGCGTCCGCCCCCGAGACCGTCGCCGGGGGGCGTTCGGTCTACACCGTCCAGCGCGGCGACGCCCTCAGCGTCGTCCTGGAGAAGCGCTTCGGGACCTACAGGCGTTCGATCGGCATCGTGAAGAAGCTCAACCCCGACCTCGACCCCGACCGCGTGGTCGAAGGGACGCGGATCGTGATGCCGCGGAACGACGAGATCCCCGGCGGCGTCACGCCCCCCGCGCCCTCGACCGACGTCGCGTCCGCGAGCGAAGCGCCGCGCAGCCGCGATCGATCCTCCAGCTCCAAGAAGACCGAGTACGTCGTCCGATGACCCGAACCTTTCGACTCGGCCTCTTCGTCTGTCTCGCCGCGGCCATCGGCCTGCACGTCCAGCCGTGCGTGTTGAGCCTCGTGTGCGACGGACCGTCGGAGGACCGCGCCGTGCCCGCGGTCCGCGTGGAGCGTCCCTCGCCCGCACTCGCCCTTGTTGCGGCAACACCGCGCGTTGCGGATGCGAGGCGACCCGCGCTCGACGCTCTCGCGTCCGAGCCCGAGCCCGTCGACGCGCTGACGCACGTCGTCGACGTCCGCTGACGCGTCCGATGCCCGCGCCCTCGATGCTGACGAAGACCCTCGAAGCGACCCAAGGGAAGGCCGTCGAGCAAGGCGGCCTGCGACTCGCCATCGCGGGCGGAGGAACGGGCGGACACGTCGTTCCCGGCCTGCACCTGCTCGACACGCTCGGCGACGCGCTGGGCGAAGACGCGGCCGATGCGCTGCGGCTCGACGATCTGCTCTGGTTCCACACCGGTCGACGCGCCGAGGCTCGCTGCCTGGCCGAGCTCGACCGCCATCCGCTGGCGCGGGAGCTGGAGCGCGTCGTCCTGCCGATCGAGCCGGACGGCGGCGGCGCGCCGAGCCTGCGTCGCCTCTCGCATCGCCTCGTCCCGGCCTTCCTGCGCGCACGTCGTTCGATGGTGCGGCACGGGTCCCAGGTGCTCCTCGGGCTCGGCGGATTCACGACGGCTCCGGCGGCCCTCGCCGCCCGCTCGCTCCGCATCCCCGTCGTCCTCCTGGAGATCAACGCGACCGCCGGCAAGGCGACGCGCGCGCTAGCGCCCCTGTGCCAGCGCGTGCTTCACGCCTGGCGCGAGACGCTGCCGCCGGACCGAGAGGGGGAGAAGCACCAGCTCGTCGGCCCGCCCGTCGCACCGCACTTCGTCCCGCCCGACGACCGCGACGCCGCGCGCGACGAGGCCAAGGACGAACTCGGCTTCGCGCCCGACCGGCCGCTTCTCGTCGTGCTCGGCGGGAGCCAGGGTGCGCTCGGACTGAACGCGTTCGTGCGCCGTCACGTGAGCTTCCTGCTCGGCTCGGGGGTCCAGGTGCTCCACCAGGTGGGCCCGGGTCGCCGCTCGGAGGGCGGCGACGACCTCGAAGGTTACGCGGCCGTCGAATTCCTCGACGACGTCAGGCTCGCGCTCGTCGCCGCTGACGGCGTCCTGTGCCGCGGAGGGGCGTCGACCCTGGCCGAGATCGGCGCCATGGAGGCGCCTGCCTGGGTCGTCCCGTACCCGCACCACACGGACCGGCACCAGGTCCGCAACGCGCGGCAGCTGAGCGGCGGAGTCCGCATCGTGGAGGAGAGCGACCTCGATCACGGGCGCTGCGAAGAGCTCGTTCGCTTCCTCGGCCGAGAAGGCGACGAGGAGCGTGAGCGCATGCGCCACCACCTTCGCTCGGCGGTGCCGGACGACGCGGCGCGCCGCGTGTGGAGCGAGCTGAGCGTGCTCGCGCGCCGGGGAGCGGCGGTCAGAAGCCGAACCTGAGTCCGCCGTACCAGCCGGACAGCTCCAGGTCGGCGTCGATGAACGTCGCGTCGTCCTCGTACTCGGCGTCGATGTCCATGAACTTGTAGCCGACGACGAGGTCCCCGATCCCGAGGAAGTCGACCGCGCCGGACAGGCCGACGTCGAAGACGGCGGCCTCGGCGTCGTCGTACTCGAAGACGAGCCCGCCGGCGTCGGCGCGCAGCTCGACCGGGCCCCAGGTCCAGGCGGCGCGGACCGCGATGAGCGGCACGGGGAAGAGCTGGTCCGTGTCGATCCGGTTGGAGCTGCCGAGCTCCTGGATGTTGATCTCCAGGTCGAGGAGGGTCGCCCCGATCCCGATGCCGAGCTCGACGCCGCGGATGGGGATGATGTCCCACGTGAACAGTGCGCGCGCGGTGTCGAGGTCGAGCTCGGTCGCCACGTCGGTGTTCGCCGAGATGACCGTGCCCTCATAGACGAGGTCGCCGTCGACGGTGCCCTCGCCTTCGAAGCCCACGCTGTACCCGGAAATGGACAGTTCGCCGCCGCCGAAGCCGAATCGCACGAGCCCGCCGAACACGGCTTCGTTGTCGCCGAGCCCCAGGTCGTCGAACGACGAGTCCGCGTTGCTGCCGCCGTCGTCGGTGATCGCGAGATCCCCCTGGAGGCCGACGTTCGCGATGAAGGGTGCGACGGACACCGAGGGGCCGCTGCAGGACGCGAGGGCGAGCGTGGCCAGGACGGCCGGGAACACGGAGCGCATGGGCGTTCGAGCGGGGCGTTGGGGCAGTGCGGTAGGGAGAGGACGGGGGCGGGCACCGTCCGCGTGCGGCATCGACCGAATCGGCGCGGGGCTTGAACGTCCCGCATGCAAGCGCCGTGCCTGGCGGGTCAGCGCTCCCCGTCGGGCGCGGGGCCGGCCTTCCAGGCCTCGACGATGTCCTTGGCCCGCGCGAGATCGCGCTCCAGGACGACGACCTCTGCGGCTCCGCTCAGCTTGGCGGCCATCCCGAACTCGTCGGTCAGCTCGGATCCGGGGACGCGCGCCGTGATGCCCTCGGCTTCCAGAAGGCCGGCGAGCAGACGCGCTTCGAAGTGGTCGGACGCCGTGTGGACGACGACGGGATCGCGATCGGACATGCGGCGAAGGAGCGGTTCGTCGGACGGCGCTTTGTCCGACCCTCGCGGTTTGGTTGGATGCTGCTGTGACGGAGCGAGCGACGAAGAAGGCGCCGGCGACGCGCGACGCGGCCCCGGCGGGACTCCCGCAGCATATCCACCTGCTCGGCGCGGGCGGCGCAGGCGTCTCGGGCGCTGCGCGCCTCCTGGCGAAACGCGGTCACACGGTCACCGGGCACGATCGAGAGGCCTCGCCGTTCACGGCCGTCCTCGAGTCGCTGGGCGTCCCGCTCGTCGTCGGGCAGAGCGAGGCGGAGCTCCTGCCTGCGACGACGGAGCTCGTCGCCCGCTCCGCGGCCGTGGACGACGACGACCCGCAGGTCGTTTGCGCACGCGAAAGGGGCCTGCCGGTGATCAAGTACGCACAGCTCGTCGGCGCGCTGAGCCCCGCCGGGCGCACGCTCGCGGTCGCGGGAACGCACGGCAAGACGACGACCACCTGGATGCTGCACGGCTCGCTCGCGTCGACGGGCGGACCCGCAGCGGGCGCGCTCGTCGGCGGGCTGCACCAGACGCTTCGGACGAACGCCGTTCCGCCCGACGAGGGAGGCTGGTTCGCGCTGGAGGCCTGCGAGTACGACCGCTCGTTCCTCCACCTGCGGCCGACGGGTGCGATCGTCACGAACCTGGAGGAGGACCACCTCGACTGCTACGGGAGTCTCGACGAGCTCGAGCGGGCATTCTGTCGATTTGCGCACGCCGTCGACCCCGACGGCGTCGTCGTCCTAGGTCCCGAGGTCCCCGACGCTATCGCGAGCGCATGCCGCGCGCGCGTCTGGCGCCTCGGCAAGGAGGTCCAGGTCGACCTGCTCGGCGAGACGCGCGGCCGATTCCGCTTCCGCGTCCGCGGCCCTGGCTGGGCGACGCCGCCGGTCGAGCTCGCGGTCCCGGGCCGCTTCAACGTCGACGACGCGGCGATGGCGGTCGCTCTCGCTGTCGGAGGGGCCGGTGTGCCCCCGGCGAGCGCTGCGCGGGGCGTCGCCGAGTACCCCGGAACGGCTCGACGCTTCGAGTCGTGGGGCGATGTCGGCGGCGTCGCGCTCGTCCACGACTACGCGCACCATCCGACCGAGGTCCGCGTGACGCTCGAGGCCGCCCGGCGCGCGTTCCCGGGGCGCCGCTTGCACGTGCTGTTCCAGCCGCACCAGGCGAGCCGCACGGCGCGCTGCATGGGAGGGTTCGTCGAGGCGCTGCGCGGCGCGGATCGCGTCGTCGTCGCGGACGTCTACGGCGCGCGCCGACACATCGATCGCATCGAGGGTGCGGACGCGGAGACGCTTGTCACGCGGCTCCGGCGCGCCGGCGTCGACGCTTCCGTCGGCGGTCCGCCGCGGGACGCCTGCGCACAGTTCGCCGGAGCGCTGGCCCGCCGGTCGTGCGCGCTCGTCCTCGGCGCGGGCGACATCGACACGGTGCAGGGGGAGCTGATCGATGCAGTGGCCGTGCGCTTCGCTCGCCGGAGCTGACCTCCGCGACCGCACGACGATCCGCGTCGGCGGCCCGGTCGACTGGCTGCTGGAGCCGGCGGATCCCGAGCAGCTCCGGGACGCGATCGTCGCGGCGCGCGAGCGCGGCTTCGCCCCGCGGATCCTCGGCGGAGGTGCGAACGTCGTCATCGAGGATCGCGGTCTCGACGGCGTCGTGATCACGACCGATCGGATGGACCGCGTCTTCCGGCCGACCGAGCTCAGCGGCGCCGACGCGCTCGACGCCGAGCTGCCCTCGGCGGAGACCGCGCCGCCCGACCCCGCCCTCGACCCGCGCCTCGTCGTGTGGGCCGGGACACCGCTCCCCAAGCTCTGCCGCGCGGCGCGCGACCTCGGCTACTCGGGGCTCGAGAAGATGTCGGGCGTCCCGGGCCAGGTCGGCGGCGGCATTGCGATGAACGCCGGCGGCAAGGACCCCGACGGCTCGCTGTGGCAGATGAGCGACGTCGTCGAGCTCGTTCGCGTCGTCGATGAGGGCGGCTCCTTCCGCGACCTCGAACGCAGCGAGTGGTCTCCCGACTACCGCGACGGGAGGCTCGGGAGTTCGATCGTCGCCGGCGCGGTGCTGCGCTTCACCCCGCGCTCGAAGCTCGAGGTGCAGGAGGACTCCAAGGAGTACCTGCGCCGCAAGAACGCCGTCCAGCCCGTGACCGAGTGGAGCGCCGGCTGCGTGTTCAAGAATCCCGACCCCGAGACGTCCGACGGACGCACGGCGGGCCAGCTCGTCGACGAGGCCGGGGGCAAGGGCCGGAGCCGCGGCGACGCAGTGATCTCCGAGCGACACGGGAACTTCCTCGTGAACCGCGGGCGCGCGAGCGCTGCGGAGGTCTTCGGGCTGATCGAAGAGGTCCGCGACCTCGTCGCGGATCGGTCGGGCGTCGCGCTCGAGTGCGAGGTCAAGCTGTGGCGCGCCGCTGAATGAAGGCCTGGGCAGAAACGCCCGCGCTCGACGGTGTCAGCTGCGCGCCGCGAAGCGATCGAGGATCGCCTTGACGATCGGCTCGGGCGCCTTCTCCGGAGTCCCACAGTCGAACGGGGGATCGGGGTCGTACTCGATCCCCAGCTGCAGCGTCTGCGCGAGCTCGTCCCCGAACGAGTCCGCCGCGTAGCGGAGCGCCATGTCGATCCCGGCCGATACGCCGGCGGCCGTCACGTACTTGCCCGACGTGACGACGCGCTCCTTGGTCGGCTGCGCTCCGTGCTCGGCGAGGCGGTCGAGCGAGGCCCAGTGCGTCGTGGCCTGCCGGTCCCGGAGCAGGCCTGCCGCGGCGAGGACGAGCGACCCGGTGCAGACCGACATCGTCGTCCGCGTCGTCGCGTCGACCCGCCGAACCCAGTCGAGGACCGCCGCGTCCCCCTCCAGCCTCCTCGTGCCGAATCCCCCGGGCATCAGCAGGATGTCGGCCCGGTCGACCTCGTCCCGCGCGACGTCGCACATCAGCGCCAGCGCACCGTTGTCGGTCCGCGCGGGGCCGACGCGCTCGCCGACGAACCGGACCTGCGCTTCGGGGAGGCGCGTCAGGACCTCGTAGGGGCCGACGGCGTCGAGGGCGGTGATGCCATCGAAGAGGTAGATCAGGACGTCCATGGCGGACAGCGTGTCCTACACTTCCGCCGATCGAAAGCTCGGCGTCGCCTCCGTGGGAGTGGCGCCGACGCGGCGGCCCTCAGGTGGAGGACCGACGCTCGACAGTCCCGCGCCAGCTCCGCCCCCGGGCGGGCACAACGATGATCCAGGCCGATCCGGCTCCTCAGGTCGAGGGGCCCTTTCCCCTGTCGACGCTCCGTCATTCCGTGGCCCACCTGATGGCCTCGGCCGTGCAGAAGCTGATTCCCGAGGCCAAGTTCGGCTTCGGACCGGCGATCGAGCACGGGTTCTACTACGACTTCGATCTGCCCGAGCCGCTGACCGACAAGGACCTGCGGACGATCGAGAAGGAGATGCGCCGGATCGCGAAGCGCTCTCCGGCGATCGAGAAGGAGACGCTGTCCCGCGAGGATGCGCGACGGCGACTCGAGGAGTGGGGTCAGACCTACAAGGTGGAAGGCCTCGGCCTGATCCCCGAGGACGAGGAGATCTCCTTCTACTTCCACGGCGAGGGGGACGTACGCTGGGGCGACCTTTGCCAGGGACCGCATATCGACGGATTCAAGGGACGGGAGTTCCACTTCAAGCTCCAGCACGTCGCCGGTGCCTACTGGAGAGGCGACGAGAAGAACCCGATGATGCAGCGCATCTACGGGACGGCGTTCTGGTCGAAGGAGGACCTCGACGGCCACCTCGAGTGGCTGGAGGAGGTCAAGCAGCGCGACCACCGCAAGCTCGGAACCGACCTCGACCTCTTCAGCGTCCACCCGGAGGCCGGCGCCGGCTTCGTGTTCTGGCACCCGAACCTCGGCGTCGTGCGCCGTGAGATCGAGCAGTTCTGGTGGGAGCTGCACACGCGCGGCGGCTACAGGCCGGTCTACACGCCGCACGTCTCGCGCGAGAACCTGTTCTCGATCTCCGGGCACCTGGAGAACTACGGCGAGATGATGTACGCGCCGATGGACCTCGACGAGCTGCCGTACAGGGTCAAGCCGATGAACTGCCCGGGACACGTCCTGATCTACAAGGATCGCGGGCGCAGCTACCGCGAGCTCCCGCTGCGCTGGGCCGAGCTCGGCACGGTCTATCGCTACGAGCGCTCCGGCGTCGTGCACGGCATGCTCCGCGTCCGCGGGTTCACCCAGGACGACGCGCACATCTTCTGCACGCCCGACCAGCTCGCCGACGAGATCGCCGGCGTGTGCAGGCTCGTCGACACGGTCCTGACGACGTTCGGATTCGAGTACAAGGCGTACCTCGCGACGCGACCGCCCGAGAAGACGATCGGCGAGGACGACGTGTGGGACCGCGCGACCAAGTCGCTCGTGGAGGCGGCGCATAAGGTCGAGCTCGAGCTCGAGCTCGACGAGGGCGGCGGCGCCTTCTACGGGC
>JBCCSK010000082.1:0-18861 GCA_039200205.1 Planctomycetota bacterium | reverse complement strand
GTGTCGAAGTTCGTCGCGCCGACGTGGCGGATCTTGCCGGCGTCGCGGAGCTCGGTGAGCCACTGCGCCACCTCGACGTAGCCGGGCACCGCGTAGTCCCACCAGGAGAACTGGACGAGATCGAGTCGCGCGACGCCTAGCCGCGGGAGCGAGCGGTCGATCACCGCCACGACCGCGGCGCGATCGAGCGAGCCGAGCGCGTCGAGGTCGGGGACGTACTTGGTGTGGAATCCGAGCTCGATCCCGTCGGCACGCAGGTCCGCGGCGTGCGCAGCGCGGAAGCGGCCGAACAGCTCCTCGACGCCGGTGTAGATATCGGCGCAGTCGAACGTCGTCCATCCGGCGCGCGCGGCGGAGGCGAGGCCCGCGAACAGCTCGGCCTCGTCAACCGCGTCCTCGCGGTGTCCCGCGGAGAGCTGCCAGCCGCCGACGATCAGCCGCGCGGTCGTGTAGCCGTCGTCGCCTAGGGGCAGTCGCTCCATCTCAGCCGTCGAGCTCATCGTCCTCGACGCGCGTCCACGGAACGCACGTCACCTCGTGGTGCCGGAACGTCGACGTGCCGATGCGGCTGATGCGAAACCGGGCGCCGCAGTGCGGGTCGGGGCACGCGATCTCCATGTCGGTCGTCATCCAGTCGTTCTCGTGCGTCCGGCGCTGCTTCGCGGGGAGCAGCGGCAGGATCGCGGCGAGCGGGTAGATCGGAAACGTCTGCCCGGGCGGGAACTCCAGGTTCTCGCCGCGCAGCGTGAACGAGTCGCCGACCTTGTGATTGCACACCATCGGACCGGGCCCCGCGACGACCTCGACGCGGAGGTCGTACAGCTCGAACTCTCTCGTCTCGGTCATCGCTCCTGCACCATCGCTTCGGCCTCGATCTCGACGAGCGCGTCTGTCGCGACGAGCTTCGCCTCGACCAGCGTGTTCGCCGGGAGCACGTCCGCGAAGCGCTCGCCGTGCGCGCGCGCGACGGGCTCCCACTGACTGACGTCGCGCACGAGGACGCGCGTGCGGACGATGTCCTCCCACCGACCTCCGAGTGACTCGACGGCGGCGGCGATCTTGTCCAGCACGAAGTGCGTCTGGGCCGCGGGATCGTCGCCGCCGATCGTCCGATTGCCGTGCGACGCCGTCGTTCCCGAGACGAGGATGCGCCGCCCGTCGCGCACGGCACGCGAGTAGCCGGCGAGCCGCTCCCACTCGGTGCCGCTCGAAACGCGCGTACGGTCCGGCCCGGCCTCGATCGGAGCGAACGCGGCGGGGAACGTCTCCAGGTGATGGGACAGATCGCCGGACGCGGTGAGGAACGGCGGCTTGCGGTACTCGTCCCCGCAGTCGCCGGGAACGGGCGTCAGCCCTTCGATCGCGGCGGCGATGGACGCACGCGCCTCGTCGTCGAGATCGAGCGCGAGCATGCGGAGCGTGTCGTCGACGTGCTCGCTCTCGCCGAGGCGTGCGCCGACGATGACGCCCCCCACGCCCGGGCTGTCGAGGATGAAGCGCGACGCGACGTTCGCGATCGAGGCGCCGAGGGGCTTCGCGACGTCGGCCGCGGCGCGCAGCACGCGCTGGAACGCGTCCCATCCGCCCGCGGCATCGATGAAGCGCTTGTACTTCGCCTGGGACCACGTCGCGAGGTCGCCCTCGGAAGGCTCGGGCGCATCGAGCCAGCGATCCGACAGGAACCCGCCGAGCAGCGTCCCGTACGCGAGGATCTTCACGCCGCGTCCCTCGCAGTACTCCGCCATCGCGCCCGCCGCGCGGCGGTCGACCAGCGAGTGGCTGACCTGGTTCGACACGACCTCGATGCCGCTCTCGACGACGACGCGCAGGTGCGCGGTGTCGAAGTTCGTCAGCCCGAGGTGGCGGATCAGCCCCTCGTCGCGGAGCGCCTGGAGGTGCTGGAGGCAGTCGAGGTAGCTGAGATCGTGGTAGTTCCACGCGTGGAACTGCAGCAGATCGATCGCATCCGCCTGGAGCCTCTCCAGCGACAGCTCGATCGCCTCGCGCACGTCATCGCGCGTGACGGCTCCGGGCTTCGGCACCCACTTCGTCAGCATCTGGACGTCGCGCCCCTCGCGCGGGAGCGCGCCGGCGATCACCTCCGCCGATCCGTAGTGATCGGCCATGTCGAACGCCGTGAGCCCGGCCGCGACGTACGGCTCCATCGCTCGCGAGGCCTGCACAGGGTCGAGCTCGCGACCGTCGCGCTCCATGTCCGCGACCTGCCACAGGCCGGTCAGGACGCGGGACACCGAGAAACCCGGGGCCAGTTCACACCGTTCGACCATCGACATACAGCTCTCGCTCGCGGGAGAAGGCACGGCATCTTAAGGTCCTCCCTTTGCAGCAGAACGACCGATTCTCGACCCGCTGGGGGCTGATCCTCGCCGCGCTCGGCATGGCGATCGGGACCGGCAACATCTGGCGCTTCCCGCGCATCGTCGCGAACAGCGGCGGCGGGACGTTTCTCGTCCCCTGGCTGATCTTCCTCGCGACGTGGTCGGTGCCGCTGCTGATCGTCGAGAGCGCGATGGGCAAGTCGGCGCGCCGCGGAACGGTCGGCGCGTTCAAGGAGCTCGTCGGGCCCGGTTCGACGTGGCGCGGCGCGTTCGTCGGCTTCTGCGCGATGGCGATCGGCTTCTACTACAGCGTCGTCGCGGGCTGGTGCATCAAGTACTTCCTGATGTCGCTGTCGGGCGACCTCTTGAACCGCCCGCCGCTCGAGGTGTGGGACGGGCTCGCGAACGGACGCGGTCAGCAGGTCCTGTTCCACTTCATCGCGCTCTCGCTCGCGACGCTCGTGATCGTGCGCGGCGTGTCGGGAGGGATCGAGCGCGTGAACCGCGTCCTGATCCCGGCGCTGTTCGCGATCCTCGTGATGGCGGCGATTCGCGCGGTGACGCTCCCCGGCGCGTCGGAGGGCCTCGCGTTCCTCTTCACGTTCCGCGCGTCGGACCTCGCCGACTATCGCATCTGGCTCGCGGGCCTGTCGCAGTCGGCGTGGTCGACGGGAGCGGGCGCAGGCCTGATCCTGACCTACGCCGCGTACGCGCGACGCGACCAGAACGTCGTGTTCTCGTCCGTGATGACCGGGCTCGGGAACAACTCGGCGTCGCTCCTCGCGGCGATCGCGGTCATCCCGACGGTGTTCGCGCTCATGCCGGCCGACGAGGCGCTCGCGACGATCTCGACGCCCGGTCCGGCCTCGACCGGGATGACGTTCATCACGATGCCGGAGCTCCTTCAGAGGATCGCCGGCGGCCCGTACTTCTTCCTGCCGCTGTTCTTCCTCGCGATCAGCTTCGCGGCGATCAGCTCGATGATCGCGGTGCTGGAGCTCGGCGTGCGGAACTTCGTCGACTTCGGCATGTCGCGGCGCCGCGCGGTCGGGATCGTGTTCACTTGCACGTTCCTGCTCGGACTGCCGAGCGCACTCTCGACGTCGTTCTTCTCCAACCAGGACTGGGTGTGGGGCCTGGGCCTCAGCATCTCGGGCTTCTTCATCGCGACCGCGGCGCGGCGGATCGGCGCACGCCGCCTGATCGACGAGTGGATCAACACCGCGCCGGGCTGGAAGGTCGGCCCGGTGTTCGGCTTCGTCGTCCTCTGGCTGATCCCCGTCCAGCTCTTCGTGCTGCTCGGCTGGTGGCTCTACCAGTCGATCACCGTCGCCGACCCCGACGGCTGGTGGAACCCGTTCCGTCCCAACAGCTTCGGAACCGCGGTCTTCCAGTGGGGCGTCGCGCTGACCATCTTCTTCCTCCTCAACGCAAAGCTGAATCGCCTCCAGGAGTCCGGCCGGTGAGTACCGCCAACGTGATCTACATGGTCGTCGTCCTCGGGCTCGTCTGGGGCGGCTTCGCGTACTGCCTCTTCCTCCTTGCGACGAACAGGGACACCGATGAGAAGACTCCGTGACGCGTGCCTCGCGCTGCTCCTCGCCGGAGCGGCCCAGGCCCAGGATGGCGATGAGCCGCAGGCCGGTCTGACGTTCCACGCCGCGCCGAAGCCTCTCGCCGCCGACGCCATCGTCAGCGACTGGACGCAGTTCCTCGGTCCCGGCGGCCGCGCCGTTTCCCCCGAGACGAACCTCGTCAAGGACTTCGGCGAGTCGGGCCCGCCGCTCGTCTGGGAGATGGAGACCGGCGACGGCTACGCCGCACCCTCGATCCAGGGCGAGCGCCTCGTCTACTTCCACCGCGTCGGCGACGAAGAGGTCGTCGAGTGCTTGAACGCCCTGACCGGCCGG
This sequence comes from Planctomycetota bacterium, assembly GCA_039200205.1. Classification (GTDB taxonomy): domain Bacteria; phylum Planctomycetota; class UBA1135; order UBA1135; genus Saltatorellus. The sequence goes on along the minus strand of JBCCSK010000082.1, from coordinate 14,612 downwards.
CGCTTCTGGAGCGTCCGCACGCCGTCGGACTACAGGGACAGCTACGGCTACAGCCGCGGCCCGCGCTGCTCGCCGTTGATCGACGGCGATCGCGTCTACACCTACGGGGTGCAGGGCACGCTCCAGTGCCTCGACCTCGCCACGGGCGAGCGCGTGTGGAAGCGCGAGCTGACGGCCGAGTACGACGTGCCGCAGGACTTCTTCGGCGTGGTGTCGACGCCCGTCCTGTACGGGAAGCTGCTGATCGTCCACGTCGGCGCCCCCGACGGCCCGTGCGTGCTGGCGCTCGACAAGGCGACCGGCGAGAGCCATTGGACCGCGGACTCGGACTGGGCGGCCGGCTACTCGACGCCGGTGATCGGCGAGGTCCACGGCAAGGACCGCTGCTTCGTGTTCGCCGGCGGCAAGAGCCGCCCGCCGACCGGCGGCCTGATCGCGCTCGACCCGGCGACGGGCAAGGTCGACTTCGAGTTCCCGTGGCGCAGCCGCTCGTACGAGTCGGTCAACGCGGCGAGTCCGGTGCTGATCGGGAACCGGGTGTTCATCTCGGCCAGCTACGAGACGGGCGGCGCGCTGCTCGACCTGAAGGACGACGGCGGATACGAGGTCGCGTGGACGTCGAAGGTGCTCGGCACCCACTGGAACACGTCGATCCACGACGACGGCTACCTATACGGCTTCGATGGCCGCAACGAGCCGGACGCCTCGCTCGTGTGCCAAGAGGTCGCGACGGGGAAGGAGGTGTGGCGTGAGACGCTCGAGTGGCCGGAGGAGTTCATGCTGTACGGCACGAAGAAGCCCAGGCCGATGAGCGTGTACCGGGGCTCGCTCCTGCGCGTCGACGGCGCGTACCTCTGCCTGGGCGAACGCGGCCACCTGCTGTGGCTCGACCTGTCGCCGGAGGGCTGCCGCGTGCTCTCGCGGACCTGGCTGTTCGCGGCGCACGAGACGTGGACGCCGCCGGTCATCAGCCGTGGCCTCCTGTACGTGAGCCAGAACTCGCGCGACTTCCTGACGAAGGGAAAGCCGCGGCTCCTGTGCTACGACCTGCGGGGCGGCGACTCTTAGCCCCGTGCGTCTCGCGACACTGCTCGCTCTCGTCGTCGTCGCCGCGCTCTGGTGGACGACGCGCCCGGATCCTCCGACGACGCTCGACGTCGATCCAGTCCCGGCCCAGGACGCGTCGCTCGAGCGCGACAGTGACGCGGCGGCCGAGCAGAGACAGCCCGTCCGATCCGCTGCCGAGGCGCCCGCGGCACTCCCGAATCCACCGGGCACGCCAGTGGGCCCCGTCGACGTCCACGTCGAGCAGGAGGTCGCCGTCGAGCGTGTCCGCCTTCCCCAGGCCGCATGCGCGGTCGAGCTCTTCGCCATCGGGCCACGCGGGGACGAGACGCGAATCGAGGCCGGTGTGACCGACAGCAAGGGAACCTGGAGCTACCGGGGTTCGGCGGAGTCGCCGCCCGACACGACGCTGCTCGCTCGCATCGTGGAGCCCGGCTTCGCCCAGCGCGTCTCGTACGTGGGAGAAACTCCCTACGCAGAAGCGCGCAAGGCGTTCCTGCGCGCCGAGCGCGGCACGACTATCCGCGGTCGAGTCGTCGACGAGGACGGGGGCGGCGTCGACGCCTACGTCGTGCTGCGCCGCTGGAGAACGCAGAGCGGACGCACCGACCTGCACCGTCGTTTCGGCGCACGCGCGATGCGCGGCGGGTGGTTCGAACTGCACCTCGCCGAATCCGAGGTCGACGAGACCGACGGACTCGTACGGGGGATGCTCGTCGCGCACGCCGAGGGAATCGGCACGGCGGCGCTCCCTGACCAGGCCTGGAGCCTGAGCGAGCCGCCGCAGGACCTCGTCGTCGTGCTGCACGGCGGCGGAGTGCTCAGGGGAACCGTCCGCGACGCCGACGGCGCGCCGGCGGCCGGGCTACCGCTCCGCGCTGCTCACGCCAACACCGTCGGCTCGACGAAGTACTCGTTCTCCGGTGCTCAGGCGGCGGCCGCGTTCACCAAGGTGGACGGCAACGTCCAGGGCTCGACCGTCACTCGCTCGGACGGCAGCTTCGAGATCCCCGGACTTCGCCCCGGACCCTATCACGTTCGAACGAGGTCGAGCACGTGGGTGCACGTGAGCATCTACGACGTCGAGATCACGACGGCGCCCGTCTCGACCGGCCCCGACCCCGTCGAGCTCACGTACACGCGACCGCACCTCGTCGTCGCGCTGGAGGACGAGCGCGGCGCTGCATGGTCCGAGGCGCTCAGGATTCATCGGGGGCGCCGCGCGAGCGGCGGCCTCCCCGCGACGTGGGCCACGAGCGTCTCCATTCAGGTCGTCCCCGCCGCTCGCTTCGAGGGCCGGTGGATCGCGCGCGACGCCGACCATCTCGCGATCCTGGGCGGCACGTCCACCGGCGATGGAGCGGCGGCCTTCGACGTCGTCGCCGGCGCCGACTACCTCGTGTCCGTCGTCGGACGCTCGGAGGCCGGTGCGACGTTCGACGGCAGACCCCGTCACATCCACGTTCCTGCAGGCGTGACGCGGCACGTCGAGACTTTCCGAGCGCGCCAGGCCGGATCGCTCGGTGTGCTCGAGGTCGACGCGACCGTGACGCCGCATCCGGATCGAGAGCGCTCGGACGACGTCAATGGGCTCGAAGCGGAGCCGTTCGAGGTGAGCAATCGGTCGTTCCTCGTCATCGAGGATCCGAGCAGCGGGATGGCTCTCGTCGGCGCGAGCGGCTTCACGTCGTCGCCGTACCGCTTCGAGCTTCCCGCCGGGACCTATCGGATCGTCGCACGACCGGAGACGATCGGACACGCCTCGGAGTTCGGGACGCTCCACGGAGGAGCCGAGCTCCAGGTCGAGGTCCACTCGGGCGCAACGACGAATGCCGCGCTCCACGTCGGTCCAGGCGGTCGCGTCCGCATCGCGCCGCCCGACGGCGGCGGAAGTGCGAAACTCGAGCTGATCGACATGCGCGGCGGGCGCCGTCCGCTGGCGCGCGCCGCGCCGAGCAAGGACCTGTCGGTTCAGCTGACGAACCGCTGGCCGGCGGGAGAGTCGCACGACTCCGTGCCGCTGCCCGCGGGCGACTACCGAGTCGTCGGCACGGTTGGCACACGCGCCATCGATCTGCCGCTCACGATCCGTGACGGGGAGACGACGGAACTTCGAGTCGACGTGGACTGACGGCTGACCTTCGCCTTCAGCGCTTCCGTTCCTCGCTCAACGCCTCCCGGCAGAGAAGCGCATCCAGCTTCACCACTCCCAGGTCCGCCTCGGCTCCGGAAGGAAGCGTGACGCCGCGCACCTCGGCGAGGACGCGAGTCGACCGTTTCGTGGCCACCGCGATGTCGGCATGCCCCGGCCGCACGGCGCGAATATGCAGCTTGCCAGAGCTGATCAGATGCTCCTCCGACCTGCCGTCGTCGTAGTCGATCGTGAGCCTCAGGCTCGGCGGTCGCCCCTCGAGCGGCCAGTCGATCGTCGCGGAGAGTGAGCTCGCTGGAACCGTCAGCAGCTCGAGGTCCTCGTCGCCGGGCGTGAAGGGCACGACCCCTTCGAGCGCAAAGACTCCGCCGTAGGAGCTCGGAAGCTCCTCGACGTCGAGGGCGAGCTCATCACCCTCGACGCGACCGAGGAACGAGAAACGCCCGTCGGTGCTGGTCATCACCCGCCGCCCCGTTGGCTCCCACGCTCCCGACTCGCTTCGGCGCAGGAACTGGAGATTCCGAAACTCGAGCGGACGACCGTCCGGAAGAACGAGGCTGCCGGAGGCGAAGATCGGGACGATTGGCGCCACCACATCGCCCACGTGGACGTCGCCGTTCGACAGGACCGGCGGAAGAGCGATGCGCGCGGGCTCGGCGTGCATGCCCCGCGCGAAATCGGTGTAGAGCTCGAGCGTGGACCCGCCGAGCTCGGCGAGATCGCCCGCGATCGGCAGCCGGAAGTAGCCCGCCCCGTCGGTGGTCGCAGAGCCGCTTGGGCGTGTCTTGAAGCGAAGCTCGCGGCGTGGCTCTCCGTCGCCATCGATCAGCCGTCCGACGAGGATGCAGCGTCGATCGACGACGGTGAGCACATGGCGCCGCTGCGATTCGTCAAAGCCGATGGGCTCGAACGACCGCTGGAAGCTCCTCCACTCGCGGAGCGAGTCCACCTTGACCGTGTAGGGCGTTCCACGGGCGACGTAGACCGATCCGCCCGTCGACTCGAAGCGGCGGTAGACGGCGCCTCGACGGCTCGACGGGAGGTCGATCTCTGCCGCAATGCAGAAGCGAGCTCGGCCGACCCAGGGGCGACGGTTGCCATCGAGCAGCGCCACTTCGACGCGGGCCGTGTCCGGGACGACGAGCTCGGTCGTCGTCCCGGAGACTCGCGTCCAGCTCTCCTCCGAGAAGCCGTCACCGCGCCCCACCCAGAGATGCTCGGATTCGACGGCCCCCACGCGGCGCGTCGCAAGCTCGTCGCCGAGGAACAGCCGTCCGTCGACATCGGTCGTCCTCTCTCCCTGCCAAAGATCCGAGGTGCCGACCTCAGGGCGCTGACGTGCGCGGCTCGCGACGACGGGAAAGTCCGGGATCGGCCGGCCGTGCTCGTCGAGCACGAGGACGTGAGGCTCGCCGGGATCGGAAGCCGTTGATTCGGCCCGTTCGAGCCGACTCGCGGGCTCACGGTCGGATTCGGTCGAGACGACCGGCGCGTCCGCAAGAACGTCCAATTCGTGCACGCGTTCCTCCTGGACGACCTCGGTCTCCATGCGATTCGCGCCGCGGAGAGCGACCGCGATCCACCCAACGAGGACGGCCGCGACGGCGACCAACGCGAGGAGACTCTTCGGGGATCCGGTCTTCAAGGCTCGAGCGTGCCCTGGCTGGGGTGGACGCACCGTAGCAGTGACGGCGAATCACGCGCTGTTGAACCGCGCGTCATCGTCACCCACGAGCACCCACGCCGCCACGTCCTCGACGACGTCGAGCGCGCCGCCGAGGTCGAGCGCGGTCAGCACGCGAACGCCGAAGAATCGCTCCGAATCCCCACCGGTCGAGACCCTGACTGAACTCGCTTCCATCACCTGATCTCGTCAGAAGAGGTCCCACTGCAGATAGATCGACGGGTAGTTGCTGCCGCCCTTGATCCGTCCGAACTGTGACGCCGACTCGAAGATCGACGAGCGGTGGTGGATCGAGACTCCGAACCAGAGTCTCTCGAGCTTCTCTGCCCCGAAGAGGTCGCCGACGTTCAGGTCGAGCGTGAAGTCGAGGTAGTTCATCAGCTCGCTCGGGCGGTACCCCTTCTCGAGCATGCTCTGCCGCTCGATGAAGGTGACGTCCTCGATCCAAGAGATGCCCTCCGCGACGCCGAGGCGCCACCGGATGGGCCAGCGGAACGTGTAGTAGAGGTGGATCTTGAGGACGAGCTCGAACGTCTCGTCCTGGACCTCGGACGAGTCGTGGAACGCCGCGCCGGGCGAGAGGTAGATCTGGAGCGGCAGCCCGAAGAGGCGGTCGGTCAGCGGGTACCCGTAGAACAGCGACGTCAGCTGATTGTCGAACTCGTCGTCCTCGATGTCGCCGCTCAGGATCGAGCCGAGGTTCGACGGCGTCGCCCAGCCGTGCGCGAGGCGAAGGTGCGGCGCGAGCTCGATCGCGCGATCGTCGAACTCGCGGACGCGGGGTCGACCGAGGAACTGCGGACTCCCGCGGTCCTGGAAGAACCCGAAGCCGAGGAACGTCTCGAACGCTCCCGGGTCGTCGATCGCATCGAGATCGCGGATCTCCTGGTCGAAGAAGCTGTAGGCCGCCGAGCCGACCAGGTAGAGGTCGCCGATCAGGTGATAGCGCGCGGTTACGCCCGGAGTGAGGATCAGCGCGCCGTCCGCCGACTGTCCCGTGAGCGGCTCCACGGCGTAGTAGCGACTGACGAAGTCGGGCGATCCGTACCGCAGCTGGATCCCGGGCTCCACGACCCACTTGTCCGTCACGTGGGTCAGCCCGGCGCGCACGTTGGCGTGCACGTTCCCGCGCGCGTCGGACATGAACTCCGCCTCCCACCACGTGTCGTCGAACCCCTCGCGGTACTGCAGGCCGAAGTCCGCCGTGTCGCCCTGGACCGTGTTCTGGAACTCGGAGGGGATGTCGAAGAAGCGGAGGCGCGTCAGCGCGTTGATCTCGCGATCGTCCTCCTTCCAGAGGTGCGCACCGCCCGACGTCCCGCGAACGAAGAAGCGTGAGCCTTCGTAGAACATCATCGGGACGAAGCTCGACACCGTGTCGTTGTCGCTGTCGAACGGAATCCCGGCGGTCCTGACCACCGCGGCGATTCCCCAGTCGGCCTGGGGGAGTGCGCCGGCCTCGAGGCGCGCGGCGTCGACGTCTTCCGCGTCCGCTTCCTGCACATCGACGGCAACCGGCTCCGGCGCGCTCTCCTGGACGCGCACGGGCGTCGATGCGACTTCCGGCGGCGCGATAGGACGAAGCGCGGATCCCGCGCATGCAGTCGCAGCGAACGAGGTGAGGAGCAGGGTGGCGCTCGTCTTCATGGAATCGTCCGTCAGCGAGAGCGCTCCGTCGGCGACGCGCTGACCGCGAGGTCATCGCAGACGGTGACGATACAGGGGAAGCCGGACGACGCGTCCCCTGGCACGAGATGACAGGCCGCTCCGCCGTGTGGAGCGACGGGCTGACGCGCTTCCTTCTCTCGACGACGGACCTACCATCGGAGAGATGCCCGACACGACCCTCCCTCTCTCGACCGAGACGAGCCCGGACGCGCCCGGCGCAGCGACAACGTCGGCACGCCGTGACCTGCTCGTCCGCTACGGCGTTCTCTCCTTCGTTCTCCTCGGCTTCGGCGGCTGGCTGACCTCGCTAGGCATGGGCCCCTGGTACGAAGAGCTGAAGAAGCCTCCGTTCCAGCCGCCCGGGTGGGTGTTCTCTCCGATGTGGACGGTCGTGCTGGCGCTGCTGGCTGTCGGAACCTGGCGCGTCGCTCGGACGGGCTCCGACCGCGCACGTCCCGCCCTCCGCCTTTACGCCGCGCAGTTCGCGCTCAACGTCGGCTGGTCGCTCTTCTTCTTCACGCTGGCGAACCCGCTCCTGGCTCTCGTCGACATCGTGGTGCTCGACGTCGTCCTCGTGGCGATGGTCGTCGCGTACGGTCGCGTCGATCGTGCCGCGGGTTGGTGCATCGTGCCCTATGCCGTCTGGCTCGCATTCGCGACCGCGATCAACGTCTGGATCGTGCTGAACAACGGCTGAAGGAGAGTGTGGGGCGACGACAGCAGTGGTCCATTGCGTCGACCGCCCCGCAGCCGCAATCAGAAGACACGACTCTCCGTGCGCTCGCGGAGGACCTCGCTCGCGCCGTCGCCGATGCTCCGCGCCGACCCCTGGATCGTCGCGTAGGTCCGCGGCCAGATCGCGAGCAGGTTCCCGTTCGCCTGAAGCGCGTACAGCGGCCCAGCCCCGCCGCCGTTGAGCCCGCGTCGTCGTCGACGACCCAGTGCAGCACTCGGCGGTGTGCCTGAACGCGCAGGCACGGGTGGAGTTGCCCGTCCTACTCCCCGAACCGCTGCAGCGACAGATAGCTCGGGTCGATCGCGCTCACCGGCTGATCGAGGATCATCTGCGCGAGCCCTTCGCCGATGCTCGGCGCGAGCTGGAAGTCGTTGCCCGAGAACCCGGTGACGACGTACAGCCCCGGGATCTCCTCGACCGGTCCGACGAGCGGGCGCTCGTCCGGCGTGAGGGTGATCCACGCGGCCTGGCCGCCTTCGTCGGCCATGTCGGAGTAGACCGGCATGCGCGCTTCGAGGCGCGGCCGGACCCAGTCGCGCATCTCGTCGCCGACCGTCTCGTCGAGGCTCTCCGGACGCTCCAGCTCGGGCAGTCCGTCGAAGCCGAGGCGACCGATGCGGGTCCGCTTGAGGTGCGGCTCGCAGCGCAGGTGGAGTCCGTTGACGCGATCGAGGATGACCGGGTGCGCGGCGGGCATCAGGTCGAGCGGGTCCGGGCGGAAGCGCGTCTCGATGTCGTCGACGCGCGAGTCCTCGACGTCCTCGAGCGACGGCGGCTCGGGCATGTGCACGAAGTGCTCCTCGATCCGCACGACGCGGAGAGGCAGCGAGACGCCGAGGTCCTCGAGGATCTTGGCCGTCCAGGGGCCGGTCGCGAGGACGATGTTCGGTGCGCGGAACTCGCCCTCGCTCGTCGAGACGCCGACGGCGCGGCCGTTCTCGACGAGGATCGTCGGATTCTCGACGCCGGTTCGCGTGCTGGCTCCGCGGGAGCGAGCGAGTGCCGCGAGCGTGTCGATGGTTCGCTTGGGATCGACGAAGCCGCCGTTCGGCTCGTACGAGCCCAGCGCGTCGTCGTGCACCTCGATCCCCGGCACGATGCGGCGCATCTCCGGGGCGTCGACGAGCTCGACCTCGATCCCGATCGAGCGCTGCATCGCGACGTCCTTCTCCAGGCGCGCGACGTCACCCGAATCGCTGCCGGCGACGACGAGAACGCCTGTGCGCTGGTAGCCGACGGAGCGTCCGTACTGGCTCGGCATCGACGCATAGACCTTGAGAGCGTCGCGGGCCATGCCCGCCAGCGGGCGCTCGGTGTAGCCCTGGTGGATGACCGCTCCGGTCCGTCCGGACGAGCCGGACCCGAGCCGCCCCTTCTCGATGAGGATGACGGGATCCGTGAGCGGATCGCAGCGCCGAGCGGCGCTGAGGGCGACGGACGTCCCCATCGCGCCCCCGCCGATGATGAGGACCTTGGCCTTCAAAGCGCGAGGAGTCTAACGCGTTGGGGCCGGCTGCGGCGCCCCGCCGCTCCCCGGCGGCTAGAAGACCGATCCGTCCCCGTCGAGGCCCATCTCCTGGAGCCGGCGGGCGACCCGCGGGAGGGCTCGGTTGAAGCGCATCCGGGCGGCGTCGGCCGACTCGAGCCCCAGGCGCTCGGCGATGTCCTTGAAGTGGAGCTGCTCGACCTGGCGGAGCTGCATGATCTCCGCGTCCTCGTCGGAGAGGGTGCGCAGCGCGTCGGCGATCCGCCGCGCGCGCTCCTTCCGGGCCGCGGCGTCGGCGGGCATCGTCACGTCCCGCCCGCGTCCGTCGACGACCACCCGCGAGAGACCCTGGCTCGGCAGGCGGACGGCGGCCTCGTCTCCGCGTTTGGCGGCGTGGCGGCGGTCCCTCTCGTCGAGGAGCGAGGAGCGGATGACCCGGGCGAGCAGCGCGCGAAACTCCGCGCGGCTCCGGGGCGCGTACGAGGGCCCCTTTCGCAGGAGCCGCGCGAGGGACGTCTGGACCACGTCGACGCTCTCGAGTGCGCGGCGATCAGCCGCACCCATCTCTCGCCTGGCCCGACCGCGCATCCAGTTCCAGTGCTCCTTGACGAGCTCGTCGAGCGCGTCCTTGTCGCCCTGGAACCAGGCGTCGAGGCGCTGGCAGGTGTCGTCGAGGGGGTCCTCGTTCGGCGTGCCTTCGGTGTCGGTCATCGGTCGTCCAGGCCGGGACACGATGAAGGGTACGCGGGTTCCGAGAACGACCGCGTTTCGTCGACTTTCCGTCGAGGCGTCGCAGCGGCGAGACAATAGGCCCAGCCCGGTCGGGGCGCGGTCCGGCCGGGCTGGTGGCGAACGGGTCGAGGGGGTTGATCCGTCCGCGTAAGGAGGCACCCGGAGCGGATTTCGGGAGCGCGGTGAGGGGGGGGAATCCGCGCGTCTCCGCCGCTCCGGGGCCTGGTCTTCGTTGTGGACCGCCGTATCCGGGAGGCCCCGACGGGCCGTGGCACGATTCCGCGGAATTCCCGCGCAGCGCTGGGCCGATCGCCCTCCGAAGCGCCGTGATCGCGGCCTAAACTCCCTGCCAGATGATCCCCCCGCGCAAGACTCGAACCGTCCGCGTCGGTCCCGTCCGCATCGGCGGGGACGCCCCGATCGCGGTCCAGAGCATGGCCGCGACGCGGACCCAGGACATCGACGCGACGCGGCGACAGGTCGAGCTGCTCGAAGCCGCCGGCGCCGACCTCGTCCGGATCGCCGTCGATTCGCCGAAGGACGCCGAGGCGCTGGCGGTGATCGCGGGGACGGCGAACGTCCCGCTCTCCGTCGACCTCCAGGAGAACTACCGCATGGCCGCGGTCGTCGCGCCGCACGTCCAGAAGCTGCGCTACAACCCCGGGCACCTCCACCATCACGAGCGCGACAAGACGACCGCCGAGAAGGTCGCGTGGATCGTCGACGTGGCGCGGAAGAACGACTGCGCCATTCGGATTGGCGTGAACGCGGGCTCGATCGCGCCGGAGGCCCGCGAGCGGTTCCCGAACGACGACGTCGACGCGATCGTCGGCAGCGCGACGCAGCACTGCGCGCTGCTCGACGCGCTCGACTTCACCGACTACGTCGTGTCGATCAAGGATTCGGACCCGCGGCTGGTGATCGAGGCGAACACCCGCTTCGCCGAGGCTCGCCCGGACGTTCCGCTCCACCTCGGCGTCACCGAGGCGGGCATGCCGCCCGAGGGGATCATCAAGACCCGCATCGCGTTCGAGCAGCTCCTCTCGCGCGGGATCGGCGACACGATCCGCGTCTCGCTGACCGTGCCCTTCGACGACAAGGGCGAGGAGATCCGCGTCGGGCGCGAGATCATCTCCGACATCGAGAACGGCCGCTTCCGCTCGGTGCCGCCGAACTTCTTCGACGGCCTGAACATCATCGCGTGCCCGTCCTGCAGCCGCGTCGAGAACGAGAAGTTCATCGACCTCGCCGAGGACGTGAAGAAGATCACCGCGGACGCGGCCGAGCACGACCTGACGATCGCAGTGATGGGCTGCCGCGTGAACGGCCCGGGCGAGACCGACGACGCCGACCTCGGCCTCTGGTGCGGCCCGAAGACCGTGAACCTGAAGCGCGGCGAGGAGACCGTCGGCGCCTTCGGCTACGACGAGATCCTCGACCGGCTGCGCGAGGAGGTCGACGCCCTCGTGCGCGCCCGTTCAGGGGACGCGTGAAGCGCGGACTGCTCGCGCTCGGACTGCTGCTGGTCGCGGCGCTGGCGTGGCTCTGGCACGCGAGCGCAGGAGACGGCCTCGACCACGGCATCGATCGCTACGAACGAGCCGCGTTGAGTGCGCGCCCGCTACCGGAACTCGCTGCGTCTCCGGCCCGACGGGAAGCGGGGCAGCCGCCGCAGATTCGCGCATCCGCGAACGGTCCTTCAGCGACGATCGCGGCGCGTCCCCGACCTGCCTGTCGCGTTCGACTGCGCACCCGTTCGGGGGAGATCCCACCTCCGACCGGCGTCGCCTGGCGCATCGCTTCGGCGAGAGCAGATCGTGCCCAGGTGCACGTCACCGAGAGTGACGGCGAGGGAATCGCGACCCTCCCCTCGATCGGACCGATGCTCGCGTCCCTGGACCGCGGCGTTGGCGCCGTCGATCGCGCGGTCCTGTGCCAACCGGGATCGGCACAGATCCCGACGCTCGTGGTCGATCTCCCGACGCTCGACATCATCGTTCGGGACGAGCGCGGCGAACGGCTGGAGGACTTCGAGGTTCGCGTCCACGGCGCGAGCGACATGCGGCTCGATTCGGTGGCTCTCCGCACCGACGCGGAAGGAGTCCTTCGATTGCATGGTTGCCGCCCTCCGCTCGAGATCGAGCTCGCCGTCAGCGGGTACATCGTCTCCTCCGAGCAGACGGCGGGATGGCTGCGCTCACGTTCCGAGCGCGCATGGCTCGCTCATGGACCCTGGTGGCCACCGGCTGAGTCGCGCTCCATCGAACTCTCGGTGGAGCGACGGTCGGCGGCCGTCAGGCTGATCGACGCGGAGACGCGCAAGGTCCTGGAGGGCCCCGCGCAGGTCGAGACGCAGGTGATCGTCGAAGGTGGAGCGTGGCACTCGATCCGGGCCCACGCGCTGCCGATCCGCGGCGCCTCGCGGCGCCTTCCGATCGTGAACCACGATCGACACAGGCGCGGTGCCGAACGCCTCGTCGTGGCGTACCTCGGGTATCGACCGGAGGCCATCGACGTCAACGCCGTCCTGCGCGGCGGATCCGAGACCGCGTCGGACGTGATCCTCCAGCCGCAGCCGAGCAAGGTCATTCGAGTTCTCGACGCTTCGGGGCATCCCTATCGCTCGCGTCTCTTCACGCGCCAGTCGACCAGCGGATGCCAGCAGCTGGTGACCCCCGACGCGGACGGTCGCCTGCCAGCCTTCGCCTGGGACGGCAGCGACGTGAGCCTCTCCGAGCTGCGGATGACGGGGAACTCGCTGACCGGGGACATGCTGATCGAACTCGGTTCGGTCGACGCAGCGACCCTGCACCAAGACGACGAGGCCACGTTCGTGGTCCCGTCCAGCGTCGGCACGCTGGTCGTCACCGACGTGCCGCCGACGGCGCCACCGATCATCGCTCTGCACGAATCGGGTGCGCCTGCTGTTGCCGTCGCAAACAGCGCGTCACGAGAGATCAAGTTCTCCGGGATCGCGTGCGGACGCGTGTTCGTCGGCCCGCGTGCCTGGGCGACCCAGCTCGCGGCACAGGGCTACGCAATAGAGGACGAGGACGCCGTCTCGATCCGATCGGGCGGCACCGTTCGGATTCCATGGGACGAGCGCTGGAGCATCGAATCACCGATCGAGGGAAGGATCGAGATCAGCGCACTCGAACCGCCCGAGATCTTCCTGTGGCCGCTCTACGCTTCGACGGAGACGTACGTCATGCGCTCGTCCACGATCGAACGCATCCCCGTCTCCGAGGATGGCCGCTACGTGATTCCAGTCGGCGAGCCGCTCCCGGAGGTCCTCCTGGTTTGCATCCCGAGCATCGGCGGCAGCGCTCTGCAGCCAGGATCCCGTCGGATGGACGTTCTGGACGCGATTCGTCCTGGAGACGATGGCTCAGTGGCCTTCGGAACCCTGCAGCTGACGTGGAAAGGCCCGAACCCGCCGGACTGGCTCATGGTTCACGTGCAGCTCAGCCATACGAGGATCGGAAACAGGAGCGCCCTCCCCGCGCTCGGTCGCTTGGACGAGTCGATCCGAATCGAATGGGACCCGAGCGCTCCGCTTCGATGGACGGGTGTCCCCACCTCGACGGAGCGACTCATGGCCATGGCAGCGGGGCGCGATGCGATCGAGGTGAATCTCGACTGGTCACGCGAGTCGACGCTCGAGATCGACGTCGCCGAAGACATGTGAGCCGCTCCGATCGGCGCGTGATTCGGGCGCGGCGCGGATCTAACGTGCGGACGTGACGTTCCGCTTCCTGCACCTCGCCGACCTCCACCTCGACAGCGCGTACGGCGGTCGGGCGGAGACGAGGGCGAGGCTCCGGAGCGCGACGTTCGAGGCGCTGGAGAACGCGGCGCGCTTCGCGATCGCCGACGGGATCGACGCGGTCCTCATCGCAGGTGACGCGTACGACGACGACCGGCTCGGCGTCGACGCCCGCAGCGTGCTCCGCCGCGAACTCCGGCGCCTCGGCGACGCGGGCGTCCGCGTCGTGATCGTGACCGGGAACCACGATCCAGGGGGCCCGGGGTTCGTGGCGCCGCGGCTCGGGCTCGATCGCCTGCCGAACGTCGACGTCGCGCTCGGTGCGGAGCCGCGGACGGTCACGATCGAGCGCGACGGGCGCGTGCTCGCGCACGTCGTCGCGTGCGGACACGAGACCGCGCGGACGACGGACGACCTCGCGTCTCTCATGACGCCGCGCCCTGGTTCGGCGCCGTCGGTCGCGCTCCTCCACACCCAGGTCAGCAGCGCGCGCGGCGCCGGCGGTCACGAGCCGTACGCGCCCGCCTCGCCCGCGACGCTCGCCGCATCCGGCTTCGCGTACTGGGCGCTCGGCCACGTGCACGTCCGCGGTCGCGCGACGCCCGACGCGCCGGCGTGGTACTGCGGCAACCTCGTCGGTCGCAACGCGCGCGAGACCGGGCCGAAGGGCGGGCTGGTCGTCGAGGTCGACCGCGGCGGACTCGTCGGGACGCCGCGCTTCGTGCCGTTCGCGCCGGTCGAGTTCCTGCGCTGCGGCGTCGATGCACCCGCGACGTCCGAGCCGGAGTCGGTGGCACTCGCAGCGCTCCGCTCGATCGAGGCCGCGCTCGACGCGCGCGGCGCGGTGCGCCTGCCGGAGGAGATCGTGCTGCGCATCGTCCTCGAGGGACCGCGGCACCGAGCGCTCGACGCCACGCTGGAGGACTGGTCGCAGCGAGCCGCTTTCGCGGACGCGGTGCGCGAGGAGATCGGGGCGGAGCTCACGCGGCCCGCGCTGCTGGAGGTCGAGCTCCGGACGGCGACGGCGCGATCCGAGGCGACGCCTGCGATCGACCTCGACGCGGGTCCGTCGGCGCTGCGCGAAGCGCTTCGCCTCGCGCGCGAGCTGGAGGAGGACCCGAGCCGGATCGACGAGCTCGACGTCGACTGGTCGCTCGCCCAGGGGGCGACGGCGAACGAGCGGCGCGCGAACGCGCCGAGGCCCTCGCCCGCCGGCGCACAGCGCATCGAAGGGTGCGTGGCCAGCCGCCGCTCGACGAACAGGTCCGGTCGTCCGTCGTCGAACGCGAGGGTCGCCGCGACCTGGAGCGGGTCGAACGCGTC
>JBCCSK010000081.1:0-18875 GCA_039200205.1 Planctomycetota bacterium | reverse complement strand
GGCGGGCCACGATCGACGAGCCGTCGAGCGGTGCGACGCTCGGGCGGCGCTCCCAGACGACCGCGTAGTTCGCCGGCCCGGCGCCGGTGAACCTCTCGCCGCCGACGTCGTGGAACGCGGGGATGGAGACCAGGTCCGGGGTCGCCACCGTGAACTCCGGGTTCCACGGCGAGACCGCAGCGGCGTCGCGGTAGACGCCGATGAGCTCCGGCTGTCCCCCGACGTTCTCGCGCGAGAAGACGCACAGGAACGAGTCGTCCTGGGTGAGCGAGGCCACGCGCGGCCGCGCCGCACGCGTCCCGGCGAGGTCGAGGTAGCCTTCGTCGAGGATCGCGAGCGACGCTGCGTCGAGCGCGCGCCAGTAGACGTCTCCATCGACCGCCGAGAAGTTCTCCTCGTACGCGACGAGATACACGCCCGAGACCGACTGGAACGCGACGTCGGGCGCCGTGAGTTCGACTGCGAACGTGTCGATCGCAAAGGTCGAGATCACGGGGTCGACGACGACCGGGCCGATCGACGACGCGACGAAGTCGGCGGGAACGCGGAACACGAGCCCGCCGTCGTGGACCGTCGTCTCGATCTCGAGCGAGCGACCGGCACCGTCGAGGGCGACGGCGGCACCGAACCCGACGCCGCCCCGCGGGCCTTCGAAGCGGAAGCTTCGACCCTCGGCGCGCGTCCGGAGGTCGGTCGTGACGTCGACGAACAGGAGCAGTTCGTCCCGCTCACCCGCGATCCCTTCGAGGGCGAAGCTCTGCTCGACGGAGTCGACGTCGAGGTCGTAGCGGACCTCGACCGAACCGCGGTCGAGGACGAGGCGGTCCCCGTCCCTGCGAACGTCCGGCGCGGAAAGCGCGAGCGGACGCCCGCCAATAGTCGCGGAGCGAAGCCGGAAGCGGACCGGCCAGCTGCGCGGCGCGTCCGAGCCGAGGAACGGAACGTAGGTGAACCCCTCCGCCCCGGCGCTGGCCTTGTAGCTCGCGCCACGCGCCCAGAGCGCGCCGTCGGAGGCCACATGGCGGACGGCGGAGCGGTCGGGCGCCAGCGAGACGGTGCGCGCGGCGACGGCCTGGTCGACCTGGGGAGCCGCGGACGCCGAGCCGGCTGCGGCGACGAGGAAGAGAGGCGCGACGGCGGCCGCGCGACCGGGGAGGAGCATGCGGAGGACGAGGTGGGCAGGACGCAGTGATCGTGGGAGTGCTGGACGCGCGGGCGTCCCCTTCGATCGACTGTACGGGTCCCAGGGCGCTTTTCGGGGGATCCCCGGAAAGTCACCGACCGGGGGACCGCTCCCTCCCCACGGCCGAAGAAATGGCGCAGATCGCGTCGGGCTCCAGCCCCTCCAGAGCCGATCCACTCGAGGCCCGGGGCAGCAGCCCGGATCGACATGGCACTCGACCTCCTCCTCGCCGCCTTCGTCCTCGCAGGCGTCTTCCACGGATCCCGCGGTGGGACGGCGTTCCACGTGACCGGCATCCTGGCCCTCGTCGGCGGCGCGGCCTTCGGAGTGTTCCTCGCGCGCCTCGCGCTCATCTTCCTCGGCGTGACGGGAGGCGAGGGCGCGGGCGACGGCCTCCGCGTGTTCTGCGCATGCTTCGGAGCCGTCTGGCTCGCGATCCACGCCGTGGGGATCGGCGTCCGCACGGGCAGGAATCGACTGGCGGGCGGCGCGAGCGATCAGATGCTCGGCGCCGCCGCCGGGACGGCGCACGCCGTTCTCGCCTGCGTCGCGTTGACGGGGGTCGCGCTCATGCTCGCGCCGAGTCTCCGCCCGACGCTCGTCGAACGACCGCTCGGCCAGGTCGCGGATCGCAGCGTCGATTCGATCGCCGCCCATCTCGCCTCGTCGGCGCAGAGCGCTTCGATTCGCGTCGACGCGAGCGACGACGCCTGAGCAGGGTCACCCGGTCGAGCTCCCCGAGGCGCGTCGCACGACGAAGTCGACGCGCGGAGCATCCTCGTCGGGCCCGAGGCGGATCGACCCTTCCCCCTCGAGGGGAACCTCATCTCGCCGCACGCGAACCAGGTCGCCGCGCGCGTTTCGGATGAAGGACCCGTTGCGCGAGACGTCGACCCAGCGCACGGCGTCGGCTCCGATTTCAACGCGAGCGTGGAGTCGCGAGACTCGATCGTCGCGCACGGAGAGCTCGCACGCGGAGTCCCGACCGATCGACGCGCGCGGCCGCTCCGGACCGACGGCGATCCTCTGCCCCTCGCAGGAGAGGTCCACCGCGAGCGAATCGTGCCGCAGATGCGTCGTCGAGATGACGCCCGGCGCGATGACCGTCATCTCACCGCCCCAGTGCAGCTCGACGAGGTCGACCCAGTCCGTCCGCCCGCGAAGACGAACCCGAGCGACGACGTGGGCCAGCGGCTGGAGCTCGCCGGCTGCGGCGTCGACGGTCTCGCTCGTCGTCAGGACCTGCTCGGGCTTGGCCGACGACACGACGCGCTGCGCGAGGTGAACGGTGTCGCCGAAGACACGCTCTCCGTCGAGTCCCACGAGGCCCTCCACGAGTCCGATTCGGAGGCGGATCCGCTCGTGGAGGTCTCCGCTCCGCCGGGCCGACTTGATCCCGCGCTGGATCTCCATCGCCCCGCGGGCCGCGGCGGTGCCGTCGGGAAAGACGCAGAAGATCTCGTCGCCAACCTCGTCGATGACCCGGCCCGAGCCGGCGACGACGACCTCGCGGGCGACGCCCAGGGCGGCGACGACAGCGCGCCTTCCACCGGCGTCACCGAGCCTTCGGAACAGGCCCGTGCTGTCGCAGACGTCGGCGAACAGAACGCCGCGGCTGACGCGGTTCGAGGAGTCGTCCCGGCGGCGACCCGGCGGCTGATCGTCGAAGGCGTGCGGCACGGCGATCGAGCAGCATCGACGACGTCGAGGCACCGCGCAAGCGCGGCCTCTTCGGCCGTTCGGCAATCCGCGGCCGGACGACGCTCAGCTGCCGGTGACCGCCGCGAGCAGTATCGCGATCAGCGCGATCTCGCCGACGAAGACGGCGGCGCCGAGCAGCGCCCTGGAGATCCAGTCGCGCCGGGGCGGCACCCGATCGGGCCGCAGCGCGTGCTCCTGCGACCAGAGCTCTCGGAGGACGAGGCTCGCGTGGTGCGCGTCGGCGCCGGTCCATTCGACGTAGCGCTGGCGAGCGAGACGAAGGCGCTTCCGGAAGCCGATCTTCCCTCCCGAGGTCAGGAGCTCCGACAGCTCCTCCTCCTGCTCCTCCGAGAGGTCGAGGGTCGCTCCCGAGGCACGGACGTCGTGGAGTGAGACGGCGCGAGCGAGGACGAGAGGTCCCATGAGCGAGAACAGCGCGGGGTACGCCCACGTGGACGCGATCTCGAAGAAGTAGGCGAACGACGGGCCCTCGAACCTGTCGCGCCAGACGTGCTGATCGATCAGCTCCTTCGCACCGATCGCGGCGAGGGCGAGCGCGACCAGGCCAAGTGCAGCCATCGACCAGGGCCAGACTGGATTCCGCCGCATGCGCAGCGCGCGCTCCGACTTGCTGAAGCCGAGACCGACGGCCCAGAAGAGTCCGACGAAGACCCACATCTCCAGAAGGGGGTCGCCGGGCAGCGGCTGCTCGCGTGCGGCGAGAAGCCGAGCTTCGTGCGCGGCTGGATCCTCGGCGGCGAGTCGCCAGTACCCGAGCTCCGCCGAGAGTGCGTAGGCGAGGACCGCGAGCGCCGCTCCGATCGAGCACGTCACGGCGGCCAGCGTCCAGGGGTGCTTGCGCGCCCAGCCCCAGAGGCGAACCGGAAAGGCGGCACCGCGCGCAGCGATCGGCTCACGGTCGAGGAAGCGGCCCAGGTCGTCCGCGAGCGCACCGGCGGTCGCGTAGCGCCGCTCCGGCTGCTTCGCGAGGCACTTCATGCAGATGACGTCGAGCGCCTGCGGCACGGCCGGGCTGAGAACGCGCGGTGACGGCGGCTCGTGCTCGACGACCAGACGAAGCGTCCGGAGAGGCGTGTCGGCGCGGAAGAGCACGACGCCGGTGAGCAGCTCGTACAGCACGGCGCCGATCGAATAGACGTCGCTCCGAGGCCCGACCCGCTCGTTGTCGCCGAGCGCCTGCTCGGGCGACATGTAGCTGGGAGTCCCCATCACGGCGCCCGTGACCGTTCGGAGCTCGGAGCCTTCGATCCGCTTCGCGAGTCCGAAGTCCGTCACGCGCGCTCGATCCTCGACGTCGATCAGGACGTTCGACGGCTTCAGGTCGCGGTGCAGCACGCCATGCTCGTGGGCGTAGTGGACGGCGTCGGCGATCTCGCGGACGTAGCGCGCCGCTCGACGGCCTGGCCGCGCACCGCGATCGACGATCGACCCGAGGCTCTCCCCCTCGACGAACTCCATCGAGAAGTACGGCTGCCCCAGGTGCTCACCGATCTCGTGGATCGCGACGATCCCCGGATGCCGAAGCTGAGCCGCCGCCTCCGCCTCGGCGCGGAACCGCTGGACGATCTCGTCGCCGGCGAGCTCTCCGCCGAGGATCATCTTGACCGCGACGTCGCGCTTGAGCGACGCCTGGCGCGCGCGGTAGACGACACCCATCCCGCCCCGCGCGATCTCGCCGAGGATCTCTTAGTCGCCGACGTAGCGCAGGCGCTCGGGAACCGCGTCGAGCACCGCCCCGGCTCTCAGCTCGTCGAGCCGGACGACGGTGTCATCGTCGTGCCCGCCCGCCGGACTGGCGGACTCTTGGTCTGACTCATCGCCTCTCAAGGCACTCGAGCGCAATGTTGCCAACAGGGGACGTTCGGCGCGCGTGCGACCGCGTGGCTCGAGACTTGCCCGAAGTGCGACGGGTAGCGCGTTCAGGCGGTGTGGTGCAGCCTCGCCATCACCATGACCATGCCTGCCCAGACGCTGTGGATGGTGCCCGCCCTGCTCGGAGCACTCGCGACCTCCTGCAACGACTCGTCGGACGACGACCAGAAGAAGCCGCCTCCGCTTCGCCCGGATCTCGTCGTTCAGTCACTCGACGTCGCCGGCCTTCAGGTCGTGCCGCTGACGCTCGTGACCTCGGGATCTGTCGTGGCCAGGGTCGTCAACGCAACCCCCGAGCCTCTCCCGCCCGGCGTCGACGTCGTGGTCGTCGCGTTCCACGATGCGAACCTCGACGGTGTTCTCGACGCGGGCGATGCCGAGCTGGGCCGGACGACGTTCTCTTCCGACGACAAGCTTGGCCTCGACGTTTCGATCGACGTGACGGGGGACGCGCTGTTCCGCGACGCTCGCGTCCTCGCCGTTGTGGATGCGACCAACGTCATCGACGAGGGTGCCAACGAAGGCAACAACGTGTTCGATCCTTCGGGTGACTGCGTGTACGACCCCTCGACGGCGAACTTCAACCCCGTCGTGCAGTGGGAGTGGATGGCGCCTACGGTTCTGCCCGCCTTCGACACGGTTCACTCGACGCCGGCCGTCGGCGATCTCGATGGTGACGGGATTCCCGAGATCGTGTTCCCGAGCTCGAACAACGGAGGGAACTTCCCAACGGGCCCGCTGCGCGCGCTTCGCGGCACCGACGGAACGGAGTTCTTCACCGTCGACCAGCTCTCGCTGAGGGCCCACTGCAGCGTTGCGATCGGAGATCTCGACGGCGACGGCAGCCCGGAGATCGTCGCGTCGAACGCTATCGCAGAGACTCTGTACATCTTCGAGCACGACGGAGCTCTCCGGCTGGAGACCGATCCGATCGGCGTCTCCATCAACTGGGGGGGCATCGCCATCGCCGACCTCTTCGGCGATGGGCTCCCCGAGATCGTCGTCGGGAGCGTCGTCCTGGCCGGAGACGGCACGGTGCTCTCATCGGGCACTGGTGCGCAGGGTACGAACGCGGGAGCGCTTGGCCCGATCTCGGTCATCTCCGACATCGACCTGGACGGCTCGCCCGAAATCATCGCCGGTGCGACCGTCTACACGCGCTTCTCCCTACCCCACCCGGACTGGTCGGCGTCGGGTGAAGGCTACAGCGCTGTCGCGAATTTCGATGCAGACCCGGAGGCAGAGGTCGTCGTCGTCAATTCAGGCCAGGTTCGGCTCTACGACACGGACGGCACATTCCATCCGATGTGGAACGGCGGAAATTCGGTGTCGATTCCCGCGGGCGGAGCAGGCGGCGCACCGACGATCGCGGACTTCGACAGCGACGGCGAGCCGGAGGTCGGCGTGGCAGGAGCATTCCGTTACGCAGTCTTCGACACCGACGGGAGCCTTCTCTGGTCCTCGCCAACGAACGACTCGAGCTCTGGAGTCACGGGGTCTTCGCTCTTCGACTTCAATGGGGACGGCGCGGCCGAGGTGATCTACGGCGATCAGGACTTCCTCTTCGTCTACCGCGGCGCTCCTGCGAACGACGGCGACCAGGTGATCTTCCAATCGGCGAAGACCTCTGGAACCTGGTGCGAGTACCCGCTCGTCGCGGACGTCGATGCGGACGGCGCCGCCGAGATCGTCGACATTCGCAACGGCGCGCAGCGTGGAATCCGCGTCTTCACCGATCCGGCGGAACGCTGGGTCGCGACGCGGCGGGTCTGGAACCAGCACACGTATCACATCACCAACGTGGGCGACGATCTATCGATCCCGGTCGTCGAAGCGCCGAACTGGCTCACGCCCAGCGGCGAACCGTTCAACAGCTTCCGCCAGAACACGCTCGCCGACGCGATGCCGTCCCTCGCTGCGGATTTCACGGCGTCGCTCATCCGCTCGGCGGGCCCGGAGTCGGTCACCGTTCGGATCGGCAACGCCGGATCGACGCCGGCCAGTTCCGTGATCGAAGTGGCGCTGTACAACCAGGACCCTGCGTCGTCCGACGGTGCGATCGCAACGGCGACGGTCGACGCCAGTACGCTCCCCCCCGGCACGTTCCGCGATGTCACGATCGACGTGGGCGGCCCTGTCCCCAGCGAGGTCTGGATCGTGGTCGATGACAACGGTGCCGGTGTCGGTATCGAGGTCGAGTGCGCCGAGGAGAACAACCTGGTGCTCGGCGTCCCGCAGTAGGCGCCCAGGAGCCACCGACACGGTCCGCGACGAGGTGACGTCTGTCTCAGCTGAGGGTTGGCGGCGGGCCTCGTCGCTTCGGCTCGCCTTCGGAGATGAGCTCGGCCTCGTCGCCGCGGATCCACGACGGCTCAACGCGCAGCGCTCGAGGCCGCACGTCGGCCTCCCATCCCGCGCCCCTCGCGACTCGAGCCTGCGCTTCGCCGCAGTGCGCTCGAACGGACTCGACGTCGATCCCGAGGTAGCGATCGGGGTAGACGGCGAGATGCTCGCGCGCCTTCTGGAGCTGCGCCTTCACGCCGTGGGCGTTCCCGCGCTGCCAGTGCACCCACGCGCTCGCGTAGAGGATGAGGCCCTTGTAGAGCGCTGAACGGTTCGCGCGCCAGGGGCCTTCGAGCGCCTCGTGACTCTCCCAGTACTCGCCGCGCTCGAAGAGTTCGAGGAAAGCCAGGAGCGCAGCGGGCGGTTCGATCGGCGCGTCGCCCGACTCCGATGCACGTCGAGGATCGAGCTCGCTCACTCTGCGAGCGTAGCGCGGTCGATCTCCCCGCCCCCTTTTTGCGTGGTTCTGCGCAATTGCGCCCGGGCGGCGCCGCCGTCTGGATCGAGTTCACTCCTTGGCCCCGGAGGCCCCATGCAACGTCGATCCTTCGTTCTCTACGCACTCATCGCCGCCGTCTGCGCGGTGTTCGCTCCCACTCCCGCGTCGGCGGCGCCCCAGATAGGCGCCAATCCGAGCGGCAACTACGAGCTCCGGAAGGAGGACGGCTCCGCGATCAAGGACGGGGTGAAGATCGGGGCCGAGATCACTCAGCTGGGAACCGACATCTGGTCCGTGGTTCCCTGGATCGAGGACGAAGACGGCGATCGCACTCCGCTCCCGGGCGAGCAGGGAACGCTGTCGCGTATCGGGTACCCCTGGGACAACATGTGGGTCTACGAGAACCTGCGCGGGAATATCGGCGCGTTCGTCTGGAACACAGAAGCGGGCCAGTTCGAGTCCGAGATGCTCACTGGCCCCAACGCCGGGACGAAGCGGATCTTCAAGCCGCTTCCGCCGCCGCCGAGCGACGGCTGACGGTGCCTGCCGATCCCGCACGACGACGACCGTGCGGGATCGGAAGCCGGGAGTCGCCTAGGGTCTCTTCCCCACGCTCTCAGTGTTCCCCTGATCGTCTTCGCTGGGTGGAATCGCGAACCCTCCTCCTTCGGCTTCTCGAGCAGCTTCACGAACAGCGTCAGCGTGACGTTCGAGTGATGTCGATGGACCGGTCAACCCTTAGCAGGTCAGTGTAGGCGCGGGAGGCAAGGCTGGAGCCTCGCTGGGACGAGTGCGCTAGGTTGGCCGTCCATGGCAGAGCTCCATCGCCTCGATACCGACCACGCGCATCGCACGAACGATGCCCACGAGCCGACGAGGCGCCGCCTGGTGCGGAGTCTTGGCGTGCCGCTGCTCCTCGTGGCGACGTTCCCCTCCGTGGATCCGATCCGAGGACCCTCGGACGACCTCCCTCCGACGGGTCGCGCGCGACTGGAGATCGAGGTCCTCGGCGCCCCACCCACCGAGCTGCTTGAGGACGGAGAGGCGCCTGCTTTCCTCTGCGCTCTCAGCGCGCTCGATCGCAACAGCACCGAGATCGCGCGAGTCGATCTCGTGGAGGGGAACGGTCGCTGGGCGCGGACCGTCGAGCTGCCGTCGGACACGGACATGGAGCTCTTCTTCCGCGGCAACGGGCGACCCCGGGCCTTTCGGGAGTCGACCTTCCGACTCACCGATCGATCGACCGAGCGGATAGAGATCGATCTCGGCTACCCGAAGACCGTCGAGGCGCGGATCGCGGGCGTTCCATGCGCCACCGTCGATGGAATCCGGGTCACGGCGTGGGCGTCGGGGGAGGTGCGGTTCCCGGACGGTCACGCTGAGGACATCGACGTTCCCGTCACGGCCGTTGCGAATGCGAACGGCGTACTTCACGTCCCCGACCCACGTGCACGGGGAATTCGATGGAACGCTACCGGAACGCTCGGTCCCCTCCATGCGACCGGCGAGGTCGACGAGGACGGTCGAGTCCTCCTTCGATCGGAGCAATCCTGGGTGGTTCTCCACTCGAAGCCCGGAACGAGCGTTGCGGTCGGCCCCGAGTCCTCTGCGATCCCAATCGAGTGGCACGCCGGCGGCGACGTCTGGCCAGCCCATGTCGCTGCGGTGGCACCGGTCTTCAGCGATCGATTCCGCGTCTTCGTCGACGGCGTCTCACGCGGTGTCGTCGACCGCAACGCGCTCCGCAGCGTCGAGCCGCGCTGTTGGCACGTCGATGACCTCGAGACGGAGGACGACCTGGCCCGGATCGACGTCACGCTGACGAACGTCGAGGCCGACGACGTCGAGCTGATCGTATCGAGGGCCGAGGACATCGGGCTCTATGCACGCGACCAGTGGTCGACTCGTTTCGGCGCGATCACGCCGAACGGCGACAGGCCTTCCAACGCCGCGACCCTCGGATCCTGGACGCGCCAGCCCGGCGGAGAGCTGACGGCGACGATGCGGCTTCCCCGCGGAACGTACTGGCTCGGCGTCGCTCTCGATGGTCGGCGGGAGATTGCCTCGCTGCGCCCGCTCGTCGTCGCGGACACGAAGCGACAGGGGCTCCGCTTCGACATCTCGGCGACGGATGTGTTTGCAGTGGAGCTCCTGGACTCCGCTGGAATGGACCTCGACTTTCACTCGCGGCCCAGAGGTCTCTCGATCGCAGGCACGGCGTTCGTCTCGTTCGCACAGACGGGCCCGGTGACCATCGAGACGTTCGGCGGCGCGCCGACGACGGGCCGTCTCGTCGGAGCGCCGGGTGCAGTGCGCTGGTCGGTGCCACTCGAAGCCGCCAATGAGGCGGAGGACAGCCTGGTTGCGGTCGTCCCGCGCGCGACGCTCGTCTTCGCCTCGATCGAGCGGGTCGTGCAGGGGAGAGTCGGTGGCGAGAGCGACCAATCGCCAGAGCCAGAGCACTGGGGTGATCGACTCGTGTCCGGTCACATGTCGCTGTCGGTCGACGGCTTTCCAGACGACCAGGTCGGCGTGTACGTCCGGGGTGAACGTGCGACGGGCGTCATCACGGAGACGATTCGGGGAAGCGCGCTGATCCGAGACTGGTTCGTCGCGACGCGGTCCGAGCTGCGGCTGCTCGCGGGAGGTGCCGGGCGCTACGTCGAGGTCGAGTCGCAGCTCGACGTCGACGTCACGGTCTGGCTCGTTCCGCGGCCCGTCCCGGAAACTCGGCTTCGGCCTGCGCGCACCCGCCCCATCGCTGCGCATCGGACGAGGCGAGTCTGGATCCCAGCGAGTGCCGCCGGGCTGGAGTGGCGCAATGGCGACGAGCGCCTGGGATCGATCGAGCTGAGCGATTCGGAGGATCGCATCGTCATCCGCTGACGTCGGTCGCGTTCGTCGATGGACGCGCGAGGAACTCGTCGCCCTCCAGTTCGTGCGAGTTCGCCGGGGCCCGTGGATCGCCTGCGTCCGGTCGACGTCGAGGCGTGTCCGCCGATCCCCGGCTGCATTTTCGGAAACGGCCGTGGGTGCGTCCCAAAGTGCCGACTTTTCGAGGTTGAGGGAACCCGGACAGAAGGCGCGCGCCGGGAGTGCATCCGGCGGGCTCTCGACCGCGAAACGGGCGTGTATGTCGGTCGATACGCCCGCACCCCGCTGGACGGTCCGCGTCCTCCTCCTCGCTGCCATCGTCGACGTGGTCGGCGGTGTGCTCCTGGCGTTCGCGCCCACGGCGCCGTTCGCCTGGGCCGGCCTGGAGGTCCCGCGCTACCCCGCCGTCCTCCAGGGTCTCGGGATCGCGATCGCTGCGTTCGGCCTCGGGCTCGCCCTGGCCGCCCGCCACCCGTACCGGCACTGGCCGCTCGTCGTCGCGGCTCTGGTCGCGAAGGTCCTGCTTCCGGTCGTCTTCGCGGTGGCCGCTTCCGGCGGCCAGCTGCCCTGGGCGCTCGGCCTCGCGGTCCTCGCCTACGGCCCGATCTGGTGGGTGCCCTTCGGGCTCATTTTGCGATCGGCGTCGAAGGCCCATCGCGTCGATCAGACGCCGCCGGTCCTGCCGCTGGATCTCGCGCTGTCGCTCTACAAGGACGAGGACGGCACCGACCTCCTCCAGGCCTCGAAGGAGCAGCCCCAGTTCCTCGTCTTCCTGCGGCACTTCGGGTGCACCTTCTGCAGGCAGGCCCTGGCCGACCTCGGGACGATCAACGACCAGCTGCGCGCCGCCGGGACCCGGCTCGTTCTCGTACACATGTCCACGGAGGACGAGGCCTGCAGCATGTTCGGCCAGTACGGGCTGAGCGAGGTCACCGGGATCAGCGACCCGGACCGCGTCCTCTACCGCGCGTTCGCGCTCCGGCGCGGGACGCCGGCCCAGCTCCTCGGCTGGTCGATCTGGAAGCGCGGCTGGGAGGCCGGTGTGAAGCAGGGTCACGGGATCGGCTGGCTGCGTGGTGACGCCGCCCAGATGCCCGGGGCGTTCGTCGTCTCGCAGGGCCAGGTCGTCGCCCAGTTCATCCACGAGACCGCTGCCGATCGGCCCGACTATGTGGACGTCGCAGCGGAAGGCGTCGACTCCGCGGTCTTCCAGGAGAACCTGGAGCACGACGGCCTGGGGGTCGGCTTCCAGGAGCGGCTCAGGGAGCTCCTCACCTCCGACGCCGGCGGCCGGAACTGACGGGCAGGGCCCTCTCGGTTCGCCCGATAGGGGCCGGGGAAAAAATACGGGCGTCTGAATGAACGGGGCCTCGGGGCCGCCGTTGGGGCCTCCATCGCGAGGATCCCCGGATGACAGACGACCTCCCCGACGCCGAGCTCGACGTACTCGCCACGCTCTGGTCCCTCGGCCCTGCGACTGCCCGCGCGGTGCGCGAGGCGCTCCAGGGCCGCCGCCCCATGACGCACGGGGCGACGTTCACGCTCCTGACGCGGCTGGAGGGGCGCGGCTACATCGAGCGAACCGGGGACAAGGTCGGCAAGGCCTTCGTCTACCGCGCAAAGGTCCGGCCCGGCCGGACGCACCGACGGAAGGTGCGAGAGCTCGCCGACCGGCTGTTCGATGGCGACGGCGTGAGCCTGGTGCGCTCGCTGTTCGAGTCGAAGCCGCCGACGCCCCAGGAGCTGGAGCGCCTGCAGGAGATCCTCGACCGGCATCGCGACGGGGGCGGTCGATGAGCGCGGCCTCCGATCTCGTCCGGCTTGCGCTGCAGTCTAGCCTCCAGGCCGCTCTGGTCGCGGCTGCCGTCGCCGGCACGTGGTACGCGCTCGGCCGACGCGCGCCGGGCCTGCGCTACGCGCTGCTCGGCGTCCTCGCGCTCAAGCTCGCCGTTCCGGCGGGCTGGACCGCGCCGACGTCGGTGTGGGCGCGCGCGGACGCGCCGCGCGTCGCCGCCGTGACGCCCTCCACGCCGCGCTCGCTCGGGCTGGAAGGAACCGCGGACTCGACTCCGGCCGCCGGCGCGCTCCCCTCGACGCCCGCATCGCCCGAGACGGAGCTTGCGCCCGCCGGTCGCATCCCGTCGATCGCCGTCCTGGTCCTCGGCGTATGGGCGATCGGCGCTCTGCTGCGGCTGTACGCACTCGCGCGCGAGGCGTTCGCGCTCGCGCGGCTCAGGCGCGGCGCGAGACCGATCGACGTCGGCGCCCCCCCGCGCGTCCTCGCGGCCACGCACGCGCAGCTCGACCTCCCGATCGCGTTCGGCGTCCTGCGTCCGACGGTCCTCCTCCCCACGTCGCTCGCGAAGGACGATGCGACACGACGCGCCGTCGTCGCGCACGAGCTCGCGCATCTGCGGCACCGCGATCCGTTCGCCGCACTCGTCGTCGCCGTCCTGGGCGCGATCTGGTGGTTCCACCCCGCCGCCTGGTGGCTCCAGCGCGCGGTGCGTCGGACGCAGGAGGACCTCGTCGACGACGCGGTCGTGCGCGGACGGCCGCCCATCGCGCCCGACGCCTACTGCGCAGCGCTGCTCGAGACGGCGCGGCGCTCCGCGGGCGTCGCTGTCCCTTCCCTCACCTGCGGCTCCGGCGCGATGAGCTCTCTCGAGCGCCGGTTCCGCAGGATCCTCGAACCCAAGGTCCCTGCACGGAGAAAGACGATGATCCTCCCCCTGCTCCTGCCCCTCTCGCTGACGTTCGCCGTCGTTCCGCAGTCGACGGACGGCGCAGCCGCGAGCACCGAGACGACGGCGAGCGCCCCCGGCGAACAAGAGGCCCTGGAGCGAGCCCTCGCGTGGCTCGCCTCGCGGCAATTGGACGGCGGCTCCTTCTCCCCGTCCGATCCGGAGGGCGACGCGCTCGCTCTCCTCGCCTTCCTCGGCGCCGGCAACACGCAGAAGTTCGGGCCGTACGCAGAGGTCGTCTCGCGCGGCGTCGCTCACCTCTCGTCGGCGGTCGTCGCGAGCGCTGAAGGCCCAAGCGGCCTCGAGGCCGCTGACCCTCTGAACGTGCTCGTGCTCTCCGAGGCAGCGACGCTCGATCAGGCGGAGGTCCGCGGGCTCGCGACCGGCGTCAATGCCCTCGTCCGCTCGCTCCAGACCCCCGATCGAGTCGACCCCGAGGTCGCGTTCTGGTCGTCGCTCGCACTGGCTTCGGCGCGCGACGCGGGCATCGAGCTGCCCGCAGGGATCCTCGACGCAACGGTCAGCCGCGTGCCGTGGTTCGCTGCAGCCGGCGGCGGCAACTGGACCGACGCACACCACGCAGCGGCGGCGACGCTTCTGCACGCGCTCTCGGGCAACGATCCCAAGGACGGCCGCGTGACCGCTGCGACGCAGCGCATCCTCGGTGCGGTCGAGCGGGGCGAGGTCGATGAGCAGCTCTTGCACCTCGGCTCGTACGCGCTCTTCCAGGTCGGCGGCAAGCCGTGGAAGACGTGGCGTGCGCTGACGATGGACATGCTGCTCGCCGGGCAACGCAAAGACGGATCGTGGGCTCAGGCCAAGAACGGCGGCAGCGACGTCGGAACGACGGCGCTCCGCCTGCTGTCACTCGAGGCCTCGTGGCGCTACGCGAGGATCACGGGCGGTCGGTGATCACGGTGTGACTTCCCGGTCGCACTTCGCCAGGTGCCGGCGCGATCTGAAGAGCCGCGGGTTCCGAGGAAGGCGCTCGCCCTCGACGCGTCCTTTGCCCCGTGGCTCTGCTCGACGCAGTTCTCCTGCTCGCTCCGATCGCGGCACAGACGCCGGCGTACGACGACTACGTTCGCATGCCGGGCGCGTGGTGGATCCACCCGTGGACCGAGCGAAGCGAGGGCGCACCCCACCCACAGGTCGTCGAGCACGTGCTCGAAGGCCGAGCCGTCACCGAAGCCGTCGAGGGGACCCCGTGGTCGCAGGTCGAACGTGCCTGGCACCTCGTCGAAGAGCCGATCGGAACGGCCTTCGCGACGCTCGAGCTCGAGCAGGACGAGATCCTGTTCGTCGCGCTGCACGGGGCGCGGGTGGTCTACGTCAACGGCCTTCCGTGCGCGGGCGATCCCCAACGCCGCGGCGGCTACGGCGTTCCGGTGCAATTCCGCGCGGGAGAGAACACCCTGCTGGTTCGCGATGCACCCGACGGCTTCACGCTGTCGGCCTGGAGACCGCAGAACCGGATCGTCGTCGATACCTGGAGCCCGCCGGCGTTCTCGCTCGACGCCGATGCCAAGGGTTGGGGACCGTTCATGGACGTTCCCGTTCAGATCTGGAATGCGTCACTGGAGCCGATCCAGAACCTCCACTTCTACTACGGCGACTGGAGTGTCCCGGGACGGCGCCCGTCGAACCCGCGCGAGGAAGTCAGGGCCGGTGGTTCGGTCCTACCGCTCTGCGGGGTGACGCGCTACGCATGGCCGATGCCGACTCGCGGCGTCATCCGTGACTGCACGAGTATCGGGAGCGCTCTCGCGCCAGTCTCCGTGTGCACGAAGTCGATGTTGATCGAGATCTACCTGCCGTACCCCGTCGAAGCAGAAGCGCGCGAGTTCTCGCCTGGACACGAGATGATGAGCGCCCCGAAGCCGTTCAGCTTCGATCCGGTACAGCCAGCATGGTCGTTGCTCAGGCCAACAGGCGGAAGCGGGTTCCATGGACGGCCCCTCGTGGTGTACGGCACGCGTGGCGAAGCCGACGCCCACGCGGCGCACGCGCGACTCGTCCAGCAGCAGCTCGCGATCGCGCACCGACCGATACCAGAGGCAATCGCGGACGTCGACGTAAAGGCTCGTCCCGACGGCTCGTACGTCGTGATCGGCAACGCCGACTCCGTGCACGGGTGGGACATGCTGGTGCAGAAGGAGCTTGGGCTCCGCGCCACGGACGACGAGCTCGTTCGAGGAGAGGACGTCGAGATTCGCGGTCGAACGGCCGCGCTCCAGCTCGCCGTGGATCGCCCCCTCGGCCCAGACGATGGGACGCACCCGCTGGGGCGCGGTCCTCGCCCCTTCGTCGTGATCACGCACACGGGTGAGCACGGCGCGCGTCTCGCGTGGCAGCTCTCGCTGCACGGCGGCGACGAACGTGGTGTCGTGACGGTCGACGGTGAGTGACCGGCGATCCGTCCGCGCCCCTCACTCGCTCATCGCTCGCCCTTCGGCTCCCTGGACGGCAGCCCCTCGTTCAGCGCGAGGACCAGGAACGCCGTCGACGCGTTCACGAGATACTCCGTGTCGAGGAAGTCGCTCGACGCACCGCTCTCGCGCTGGGTCTTGATGAGGTGCGGGCGCAGCCGAGCGTGGTAGTCGGCGCGCTCGTCCTCGGGGAGCAGCGAGATCGCCTTCGCCGCGTAGTAGTGCGCGAAGAAGTAGAAGTAGCCCGCGTTGGCGTGGAAGCCCTCGTGCGGGATCGGGCGCAGTCGGACGTGGTCGAGGTAGCCGTGCTCGCGGAAGAACGCGTCGAGTCCTTCCCTCACGACCTCGTCGGTCACGCGTCGATCGCCGAGCTCGCGTCGCGCCCAGTTGCCGACCTGCGTCCGGCCGAGGCTGCCCTCGATCAGGTTGATGCTCTCGACGCCGCGGATGCGGGTCACGGGGCTGAGGTCGTAGCTGTACGCCCCACCGGGGACGACGCAGAGCTCGAGGTAACGCGTCGCCCGCTGGACGATCGACTCGTCGACCTCCAGACCGACGCCGTCCGCGCGATCGAGCGCGGGGAGGACGAGGGCCGTGCAGAAGCTCGTCGCCCAGGTCGGCTGGACGTTGAACGGCGGGTCGTCGTAGTACGCCCAGCCGCCGGACGCGGCCTGGTGCGACTCGAGGATCGCGAAGAATTCGTTGGCGCGGCGACGAACGTCCTCGTCGTCCGCGAAGCGCGGATCCTCCAGGAGATGGACGCAGCCGACGAAGCCGTACAGCGCCGTCCAGACGTAGTCGATGTCCCAGTCGCTGTCGCGCGCAGGGATCTCGGCCGTGGCGAGCCAGTGCGCGGCCGCGTCGAGCGTCTCCCGTCGGTCCGGAGTCTCGGGGCCGGCGAGCAGCGCCATGCACACGATGCCCTGAGTTGCCATTCGCCACGCGCGGAACGAGTTGAGCGCGAAGCCGAGCTCCATGAGCGTCGGCGCATCGTCGCCCCAAGATCCGTCGTCGTTCTGCCGCTCGATCAGGTAGTCGAGGGCGCCCTCGATCGCGAGCGTCGCGTCCTCGCGCGACATCACCAGCGGAACGCCCTCTTGCTCGTCGGCCGGCGCCTCGAGAACGGGGTCCGATGGGGACTGCGGCGGAGCGACGGCTGCGGCGAGGACGACCGCGATGCCGCCGATCACCGACCCGCCTCCGCCTTGTCGGAGGACGTCTTCGCGGCCTTGACGAGCTTTTCCTTCGCACGGTCCAGCTTGGCCTGGGCCCGCTCGCTCGCACGGTTCGCATCGTCGATCGCGTCCTTCGCCTTCTGCAGATCGAAGGCGAGGCGCAGGCGCTTCTGCTCGGCCTTCGACTCGGCGAGGACGAGCGCCGCCTCGGCCTTGCCGAGAGACTCGGTGAGCTTCTCCTGTTCCGCGGTGAGCTCGTGCTCGACGCGATGCGCGTGCTCGTCGCGGGCGATCGCGAGCCGGGCGCGAGCGACCTCGACCTGCTTCTCGTGGCGGCGGATGATCTCATCCTTCGCGCGCGCCTCCGTCTCCTCCGAATAGATCTGGAGGATACCAGCGAGGTCCGTCTCCGCGACGTGGAGGCGCTCCTCGGTCTGGGCAAGGCCGAGCTCCGACTCTCGGACCTCGAGCGGCAACGCCACCGAGACGAACGACTCGAGCGCGCGCTTCGCCGTGTCGCGTGTGGTCGCTGCGCTGCGCAGCGATTCCTCGATCTCCAGCTCGGTGGACCGCGCTTCGAGCTGCGCGATCCCCTCTTCAGCCTCCGCGTAGCGCACTTTCTGCTGCGCGCTGTGCACGGAATCACTGGCGTCCTCCACGGCCTCGTGGAGTTCGTCGAGAGACGGGCCCTCCTTCGCGTCGTCGTCCTCGCCCGTGGCGGGCTCGGCCTCGTCCGCGTTGGATTGAACGGGCACGGAAAGAGCGGCTGATCCGGTCGGACGGATGTCTCGGATCGTCGCGTCGCTCGTCGCGCAGCCCGAGGAGATCACACCGAGGAAGAGGAGGGAGAGTCGGAGTCGATGGGTGGACATGCAGCAGACCGTAGCGAGTTGGAGCAGATCTGGGCGAGTCGCCGCGCGAGTCCGGATGTTCGATCTGATCGAGGTTCCACCATCGCTCATGCGCGGAGCGATCCAAGATCCATGTCGATGCGTGCGTGGTAGATTCGACGGCACTCGCAACGACCCTGCGGTTCTGCCCGACCGATGACGCTTCGCACGCTTCCCGCCCTCGCTCTCACTCCGACGTTCGCCGCTGCGCAGCTCCCCTACCTCGGGCTGGAATTCCGCAGCTCACCGCCTGCCTCCGCTGCGATCGCGGTGCCGCTCCGGTAGCGAACGCGATCGGGTCGCCAGAGCGCGAGCTGACATGTCGGATCGGATCACGAAGCTCGCCGAGTACGGGTTCGGACTGCGAGATGCAGTCGAGCTGGCGTCCTCTGACGTCTGGTCGATTCAGCGAAGCTGGAGAGAACGCTTCTCGAAGCAGATCTTCCTCCAGACTGGCAAGTGGACGTACGGCGGAACGGACTGGCACACGTTCACCCATGGATTCTGCGAGCACCTCGCCGGGCGAAGGGCACTCGCCGAGCTCCAGGCCCGCTTGCCCGCGAAGGTCTACCTCCACAGCGGTGACTCGCATCCGCGGCAGTGGGGCGTCGCCGCGACCCTGGAGTCCTACGCTCACCCCGTCGCCACCTGGTCGGACGACGTCTTCGTCTCCGACGTGAGCTTCGGTTGGACCTTCGTCATGACGCATCACGACGAGGGTCCGTTCTACTCGGACCTCATTCTCAGCCGAGAGTGACGCGGCCCGGACGCTAGACCTAGGCTTGACGCGCCATGCAATACGACGATCCGATTCACCCGATCATCGATCGCCCGCACGAGTACTGGATCAAGGAGCTCCACTATCACATGGGGCTCGATGGGTCCGAGCCGTACGTCGACCTGGAGCTCCAGAAGGACTCGCTCGTTCGGAGACTCCGATTCTGGTCACCGCAGCAGTTCGTGATCGAAGACGGCCACTTCCCTCATCCCACGTCCGGCATGGTGATCTACGACGTGCGGAAGCGTCACCTCGGCGACCTCAACGTGTGGGTGAGCGACTGCGAGGCCTCTCACGGGAGCATCACCTTCTGGGCCCGGGACGTCATCGACCTAGATGCGGAGGGGGAATCGTGAGGCAGGGCGCCGATCGTCCGCGCCTTCGATCCAACGGGATCTCTGCTGATATGGCAAAGCGGCGGCCGCG
>JBCCSK010000080.1:0-18913 GCA_039200205.1 Planctomycetota bacterium | reverse complement strand
GTCCGCGCTAGCGCGGACGGTCCAAACCGGGTTCAGGTCGGTCGCCCCCGGCCCCGATCGGTCCAAGCCAGTGGGTCGAGGCCGCCCGCCCCGATCACCCTTCCGCGTACAGCTTGACGTTCTCCCCGATCCAGTCCTGGATCGAGCGGAGCTCGTCGAAGCTCGGGTGGCGCAGGCGGACCCAGGCGTTCGCCATGTAGCCCGCGTCGACCCCCTGCGTCGGAGTTCCCGTGGGAGGGAAGTGCGAGTCGATGATGCACTGGCCGTGGCGCCGCTGCATCTCGTCGACGCCCGACACTCCGCTGATGCGACCGTCGCGGTCGGGTCGCAGTGCGACCATCCCGCCCGCGTAGCGACGCGAGAGCTGCTGCTCCGGGCGACCGTGCGCGACGAGTGCGGCCCACTCGCGGTAGATGTCGACCTCGTTCGCGGCCGCGTACACGTCCCACATGCGCACGCCGGGCGGGCGGCAGCCGATCTCGCTGAACTTCAGCCCCTTCGGTCCGAAGAACCACTCCATGTGGGTCGCAGACGTCTCGATGCCGAGCGTCGCCACGACGCGTCGTCCGAGCTCCTTGACCTCGTCGTAGCGCTCGTCGTCGACCTCGTTGGTCGTCGCCATCTGCGGCGAGATCCAGCGCTCGCGCATCGCCTCCAGCACGCCCGGGTAGTAGTGGGTGATGAACTCGTGGACGACGTCGCCGCCCAGCGCGAGCGTGTCCCAGAAACCCTCGTGGCCTTCGATGAATTCCTCGACGGCCACGCCCGCTCCCTGAGCGAGCCCGCTCTCGCGGATCGCGTCCTCCAGGCTCGACTCGTCGTCCGCGCGCGCCGCGCCCGCCGCGCCCGCGCCGTCGCGGGGCTTGAGGATCACCGGGAAGCCGACCTCGGCGGCGAAGGCGCGCGCCTCGTCGACGTCGGAGGTGCCGATGCTCTGCGCCGTCGGGATCCCCGCGTCGCGAAGGGCGTCCTTCATCGCCGGCTTGTCGCGGCACAGCCACGCCGTTCGCGTCGACGTTCCGGGGATCGAGCACTGCTCGCGGACCCAGGCGCAGGGCATGATGTGCGCTTCGACGGTCGCTTCGAGCCTGTCGACCCAGCCACGATCCTGGATGCGGCGGACGGCGGCCAGCAGAGCGTCGCCGTTCGTCACGGACGGCACCTGCTCGTACCCGTCGAGCCAGCGGCGCAGCTCGTCGTCGAGGGCGGAGGCCGGCGACTCTCCGATCGCCGTCACGGCCGCCCCAACCTCCTTCAGCGCGCGAACGAAGTCCCGCTGGTTCCGGGGGAAGCTCGGTTCGACGAAGACGACGTGCATCGCTCTCTTCTGGCTTGGGATCAGTGGTCGCGCATCTCGGCCATGACGGCCGCGTACAGGTCCTCGTAGCGACGCACCTGCGCGTCCCACGAGAAGTCGCGGCCCATGCCGCGCAGCTGCAGTCGGCGCCAGGCGTCCTGGTCGCGCCACACGTCGAGGGCGTGGGACAGCGCGCCGTGGAGCCCCTCGGCCGAGAAGTCGTAGAAGACGAAGCCCGTTCCCTGATCCTCCGAGCCGGTCTCCGACGCGGAGCGGAAGCGCTCGACGGTGTCGGCGAGACCGCCCGTCGCGCGGACGAGCGGAACGGTGCCGTACCGCAGGCTGTACATCTGATTGAGCCCGCACGGCTCGTAGCGCGACGGCATCAGGAAGACGTCCGAGCCGGCTTCGATCCGGTGTGAGAGGCCGTTGTCGTAGCCTATCTTCAGCCCGACCTTCGACGGCAGCTTCTCGCGCAGCCAGCGGAAGTAGTTCTCGTACGACGAGTCGCCGCTGCCGAGCACGACGAGGCGCACGTCCTCGTTCCGCAGCACGATCGAGAGGACCTCGGGGAACAGCTCGAATCCCTTCTGCCACGTCATCCGGGAGACGATCCCGAGCACGGGGCCGCTCGGATTCGGCGCGACGCCCATCTCGTTCAGAAGCTCGTCGCGGCACACCCGCTTGCCCGCGAGGTCGTCGGGCCCGAACGTCGCCGGGATGTGCGGGTCGGTCCGCGGGTTCCACTCCTCGGGGTCGATGCCGTTGACGATGCCGACGAGGTGGTCGCTCCGCTGTGCGAGCAGACCGTCGAGGCCCGCGCCGTTCTCCTCGGTCTGGATCTCGCGCGCGTAGGTGTCGGAGACCGTCGAGAGCCACGAGGAGTAGAGGATCCCCGTCTCCAGGAAGTTGATCGCGCCCTGCGCCAGTCGGTCCTGGTGGAACAGGTCCCGCTGGTCGGACAGGCCCATCGGGTCGATCGCGTCGGCGGGGAACGCGCCCTGGTAGCCGAGGTTGTGGATCGACAGGAGGGTCCGGGTCGGCTGGAGGAGCTCGTCCCACGCGTAGCGGCTCTGGAGCAGCAGCGGGATCAGCGACGTGTGCCAGTCGTTGACGTGGAAGACGTCGGGCGCCCAGCCGGTGCGCTGGCAAAGCTCGATCGCCCCGCGACAGAACCCGGCCCAGCGGACCGGCTCGTCCCCGTCGTCCGTGTAGAACGACTCGCGATCGAAGAGGTCCGGCGCGTTGATGAACTCGACCTGGAGGGGGCCCCGCCGCCCGTCGTCCGAATGGGGGAGCGGAGCCGTCCTGGACTCCAGCGCGACGCTCCGCCCCGGAAACTCCAGCGAGAAGGGCGCGTGCCCGTCGCGGGTCTCCAGTCCGCTCGCGTCGATCGAGCGGTAGTACGGCACGAACAGCCGCACGTCGTGCCCGCGCTTCCAGAGCGCGCTGGCCAGCGCGCCGGTCACGTCGGCGAGCCCGCCCGTCTTGGCGAAGGGCACGCACTCGGCCGAGGCGAGCGCGATCCGCAGGGGCGATGTCATGGGGCGAGCTTACAGCAGTCGGCCGGGGCCCTGCACGCCGTACGGGCGACACGGGAGACCGCCCGGCGCTATCCTCGCCGTCGATGGCCGCGCACATTGCCTTCGTCGCCCCTTTCGCGCTCCCCAGCACGCTCCGGTTCCTGCGAGCCGCGATCGAGCTGGAGGGGACGCGCGTCGGCGTGGTCGGACAGGAGTCGAGCGAGCAGTTCGCCGGCCGGCTCGACGCCTGGACGCAGGGGCACGTCGAGGGGTACGAGGCCGTCGCGGACTGCCACGACGCCGACGCGCTCACCTCCGCCGTGCGCCGCCTCGCCCAGCGCGACCTCGACGGCCGCGTGGACGCCCTCGTCGGGATCCTCGAGCCGCTGCAGGTGCCGCTCGCCCTCGCGCGCGAGCAGCTCGGCATCCGCGGGATGGACGCCGCCGAGGCGCGGCGCTTCCGCGACAAGGCTCACATGAAGGACGTCCTGCGCGCGCACGAGCTCCCGTGCGCGCGGTTCTGCCTCGCGTCCAGTCCGCACGAGGCGCTCGGCTTCGCCGCCGAGGTGCTACCGCTCGTCGCGAAGCCGCCGGCCGGAGCCGGCGCGAAGGATACGTTCCGGGTCGATCGGATCGACGAGCTCGAGTCGTGGCTGCGGCGCGTGCCGCCCACGCCGGAGCGGCCGCTGCTGCTCGAGGAGTTCGTGCAGGGCGACGAGTTCTCGTTCGACAGCGTCTCCGTCGCCGGGAGCCACGTCTTCCACTCGATCTCCGAGTACGCGCCCACGCCGCTCCAGGTGATGGAGAACGACTGGATCCAGTGGACCGTGCTGCTGCCGCGCGACGTGAGCGGCGACGAGTTCTCTCCGATCCGCGACGCGGGCCCGCGCGCGCTCGACGCGCTCGGGATGGTCAGCGGCATGACGCACATGGAGTGGTTCCGCCGCTCCGACGACACGATCGCGATCTCGGAGGTCGCTGCGCGTCCGCCCGGCGCCCAGTTCACGACGCTGATGTCGTACGCACACGACCGCGACTTCTACCGAGCGTGGGCGGAGGTCGCGATCTTCGACCGCTTCGACCCGCCCGAGCGTCCCTACGCCGCCGGCGCCGCGTACCTCCGCGGTCAGGGCACGGGCCGCGTCGCGCGAGTCCACGGGATCGACCGTGCGCGCGAGGAGCTCGGCGACCTCGTCGTCGAGGCGAAGCTCCCGCGCGTCGGCCAGCCGAAAGCCTCGAGCTACGAGGGCGAGGGCTACGTCATCCTTCGCGACCCCGACACCGATCGCGTCCGCGAGGGCCTGCAGCGCGTGGTCCGCACGCTCCAGGTCGAGCTGTCCGTCTGATCCGCCATGGTCCTCAACGTCGTCCTGATCTCGCCGGCCTTCCCGGCCGACAACGGCCACTTCACCACGGCGCTGCACGCGCTCCCCGGCGTCCGCGTGCTCGGCGTGGGGGACCAGGCGCCCGACGCCATGCCCGCGGACGTCCGCGCCGCGCTCGACGACTACCTGCCCGTCTCGAACCTCTGGGACGAGGCGCAGACCGTCGCCAAGACCCGCGACTGGCTCCTCTCTCTGGGCGTGCAGCCGCACCGCGTCGAGTGCCTCTGGGAGGTCGGCGTCGTGCTCGCCGCCCGGATGCGCGAGGCGTTCGACGTTCCTGGGCTGCGCGTCGAGCAGGCGAAAGCGTTCCGCGACAAGGAGACGATGAAGTCGGTCCTCGACGCCGCCGGACTGCGGACGCCGCACCACTACCGCGCGACGAGCGGAGCCGAGGTCCGGGAGGCCGCCGAGAAGGTCGGGCTGCCCCTGATCGTGAAGCCGATCGACGGCGCGGGGTCGGCCGACACGTACGTCGTCCGCGACCCCGCCGAGCTCGACGACGTCCTGAGCGCGGTGCGGCACGTCCCCGAAGTCAGCGTCGAGGAGTTCATCGAGGGCGACGAGTTCACCTACGACGCGATCGTCGCGAACGGCGAGACGCTGTTCGAGAACGTCGCGTGGTACCGGCCGAAGCCGCTCGTCGCGCGTCAGAACCCGTGGATGAGCCCGCAGGCCGTCTGCCTCGCGGACATCACCCAGTCCGAGATCGCGCCGGGTGTCGATCTCGGACGACGCGCTCTGAAGGCCCTCGGCTACGACACCGGGATGGCCCACATGGAGTGGTACCGCTCCGACAGGACCGGCGAGGCGATCTTCGGCGAGGTCGGCGCGCGCGCCCCGGGGGGGAGGCTCTCGCACGGGATGAACCTCTCCTGCGATGCGGACGTCTTCCAGCTCTGGGCGGAGGCGATCACCTCGGGCCGGACGGAGCAGTCGCTGGAGAAGCGCTTCAACGCCGCGCTCGTCTTCAAGCGCGCCGAGGGCGCCGGCTCGCGCATCACGCGCGTCGAGGGGCTCGATCGACTCCTCGCGGAGGAGGGAGAGCACATCCCCGTCGTCGACCTCGTGCCCGTCGGGTCGCCGCGCCGCGACTGGACCCAGGTCGTGACCGGCGACGGCTGGTGCGTCGCCCGGCACATGGACCTCGGCGAGACGCTGCGCATCGCGGACGCGCTCTCCCGGGACGTCAGGATCTACTGCGACGCGTGATGAGACGATCGAAGGACAGGTCGAAGGGCCAGCAGCGGCACGTCGCCCTGCTCGGCCCCCAGCACTCTCGGCGGACGCTGCGCTCCGTGCTGGACGGCATCGGCGCCAAGGGACCCTACGCGCTCGTCTCGGCCGGTTGGCAGGAGCGCGAGGCGGAGACCGGAGCGCTCGAGGGGCACGTCGGAGAGCCGGTGACGAACCTCGGCCTCTGGCCGGCGACCGAGGATGCTTTCCAGCGTGACGAGGAGCTCAAGCGGCTGATGTTCGCGCGCTACGACCGGATGAACGACCTCGCGCGGGTCTACCGGGTGCGGCTCGCCGCCGAGCTCGAAGCCCTGCGCGACCTGCTCGGGCGAACGGATCCCGGAGACCCGGACGACCTCGTGGGGCCCGCTCTCGATCCCGCGTTTGCAGCCCTCGCCGCGCTCGACGGACACCACCGAGCGCGGATCGCCGAGCTCGACGACGAGGTCTTCGAGAAGGTGCGCGCGCGCGACGTCGTCAGGCGCGAACGCGAGCGGATTCGGAAGCACGTCGACCGAGCGGGAACGCTGCTCGTCGCCGGCGGTCACGTTGGCATCCTCTACAACCGCATGCGCATGTTCGGTGTGCCGGACGACCTCGAGCCGACCGCGGACGTCGTCGGCTGGTCGGCCGGGGCCATGGTGCTGACGGACACGATCGTGCTCTTCCACGACGACCCGCCGCACGGCGCGGGGGACGCCGAGGTCCTGGGGCCCGGTTTCGGGCTCGCGCCGGGGATCGTCGCCCTCCCGCACGCTGCGAGTCGCCTCCACCTCGACGATC
Source organism: Planctomycetota bacterium (assembly GCA_039200205.1). Taxonomy (GTDB): domain Bacteria; phylum Planctomycetota; class UBA1135; order UBA1135; genus Saltatorellus. Next base: position 12,692 of record JBCCSK010000080.1, on the reverse strand, counting down.
GGGCCCGAGTCGCGCTCGCAGCGCGGCGCTTCGCCCCTTCGCTCGTCGTTGCGCTCGACGACGGCGAGAACGTCCGGCGCGCGTCGGCCGGGTGGCACCTCGACGGCGAAGCCCGCGTGCTCCGCGCCGACGGTCGCGTCGACGCGCGCGAGCTGGAGGGCGCGCGATGATCGAGACCCACGTTCGAACGATCGACGAGCTCAAGGAGCGCATCGCCCGGCTCGGCGCGCGCGCGCTCGAGGACGTCGAGGTGCCCTTCGTGCGCGACGGACGCGCGCTCTTCGTCTACGAGGGGCCCGCGGACGAGGTGCGCCTGCACCACTGGATCTTCGGCCTCGAGTCCGCCCAGGCCTTCCACCGCACGCATGAAGACGTCTGGACGCTGGAGCACGAGGTCCAGGAGTGCGCTCGCGTCGAGTACAAGCTGGAGGTCTCTCTCCTCGGCGAGAGGCGGCTCGTCCGCGACCCGCTCAACGACGCGGTCGCACGCGATCCGTTCGGGATGAACTCGGTCGTGACCGGGCCCGGGTACGTCGCGCCCTGGTGGGCCCTGGAGGACAGGGCGAAGCGGCACGGCGAGGTCCTCGAGCGGCAGCTCAAGAGCGACGTCTTCGGCGACGTGCGTCCGCTCTCGATCTACCTTCCGCCGCGCTACCGAGAGACGCGCCGCTACCCGCTGCTCGTCGTCCACGACGGTCTCGACTACCTCGGCTACACGAACTTCAAGACCGTCCTCGACAACCTGATCGATCGGCACGAGATCCCCGCGATCGTCGCGTGCTTCACGCAGTCGCCGGATCGGGTTCACGAGTACGCCGCGGATCCGAAGCACGCCCAGTTCGTCGCCGAGGAGCTCGTCCCCCTGATGGAGTCGGAGTTCTCTCTGGAGGAGGGGCCCGAGGCGCGCGCCCTGATGGGGGCGAGCTTCGGCGCCGTCGCGTCGCTCCACGCGTCGCTCCGCTACCCCGGGAAGTTCGGTCGCCTGCTCCTCCAGTCGGGCTCGTTCGCCTTCACCGACATCGGCGACCACGCCCGCGGACCGCTCTTCGACCCGGTCGTCGAGTTCGTGAACGGCTACCGCAAGCGGCCGGCGAAGCCCGCGGATCGGGTCTTCCTGTCCTGCGGCACCTACGAGTCCCTCATCGTCTACAACAGGTCGCTGCTTCCGATGCTCCAGCGGACCGGCGCCGAGGCGACCCTCGTCGAGGCGCAGGATGGACACAACTGGGAGAACTGGCGCGACCGCCTGCGTACCGGGCTGTCGTGGCTGTTCCCCGGACCGCTCTGGATGGTGTACGAGTGAACGTGAATGGCTGAGACGAAACGGATCGGACTGTCCCTGGGCGCGGACATCTGCTGGCCGCGCTGCTTCGAGGGCGTCCTGCGAAGCTGGAACCCCACCCTTCGCGTGGGCGGCGAGGACATGCGGTTCGAGGTCGACCGCGTCACGATCGAGCCCTTCGACCTGCGCGGCAAGGTGCGCTACGACGTCGTCCTCGACCGGCTGACGCACTGGTACGCGAACACGCGCGAGTGGATCAAGAAGGGCGTCCTGATGGACGACCTCTACGTCCTCAACAATCCGTGGTCCGTGCAGTCGATGGAGAAGCAGACGTCGTACTGCGCGATGATGCGCCTCGGCATGCCGATCCCCGACACGTGGCTCGTGCCGCCGAAGGAGTACGAGGACCAGCCCGACCTGCAGAAGACGCTGGAGCAGTACGCGCGCTTCTTCGACCTTGAGGAGCTCGGGGCGAGCGTCGGCTATCCGCACTTCATGAAGCCCTACGACGGCGGCGGCTGGGTCGGGGTGACCAAGATCGACGACGGCGAGGCGCTCAAGTCCGCGTACGAGGAGAGCGGCAAGTTCGTGATGCACCTGCAGAAGGGCGTGCTGCCGCACGACCACTTCGTGCGGTGCATCGGCATCGGACCCGACGTGCGGATCGTCGAGTACGACCCCACGGCGCCGCTCCACGAGCGCTACACGACCGACCACGACCACCTGCCGGCGCGCGACGCCGAGCACCTCCGCGCGGTCACCCTGACGATCAACGCCTTCTTCGGCTGGGACTTCAACTCGTGCGAGTGCCTCCACCAGGACGGCGTGTGGGCCCCGATCGACTTCGCGAACCCCTGCCCCGATTCGCAGGTGACGTCGCTGAACCGCCACTTCCCGTGGATGGTCCTCGGGAACCTCCGCTGGGCGATCTTCAACGCCGCGACGAACCGGCGCTTCCGGGTCAACCTCGACTGGCAGCCGTTCTTCGACGTCGCCGACGGTCCTGGAACCTTCGAGGAGAAGCTCTCCCAGTACGCGGCGATCGCGGCCGAGCGCTTCGATACCGCGGCGTTCGAGGAGTTCTCCGAAGAGCACCTCGGACCGCTCGACGAGGTCGCGTGGGAGTTCTTCGGCTCGGAGGAGGCCCGCGACGCTGTCCACGAAAAGGTCGTCGCGCTGTTCCCCGAGAACGAGGTCGAGGAGTTCACCGAGCTGTTCTGGGGCTCGATCCAGGACTGGCGACTGGAGACGGCGCAGGCCGGCGCGAGGACCAAGGCGGCGCCGGACGAGCGCCCGGTCGGGGAGGCGCGCCGGTGAGTCGCGTCAAGGAGACCTGGCACTCGGGCCGACTCGGCCGCGACGTCAACGTCGTGCGCTGGGGCGAGGTCGGAACGCCCGTCGTGTTCTTCCCGACGGCGGCGGGGGACGCGGAGGAGTGCGAGCGGTTCCTGCTCGTCGACGCCCTCGCGCCGCTCCTCGAGGAGGGCGCGATCAAGCTCTTCTCGGTCGACTCGGTGCCGGGGATGGTCTGGCTGGAGGAGAACAACCGCGTTCCCGTTGCGACGCGCGCGCAGGCGGCCTTCGACGCGTTCATCGAGCACGAGCTGGTGCCCCTGATCCACCGCGATTGCGGCGTGTCCGACGGAGAGCCGATCGATCTGATCGCGACGGGTTCGTCGATCGGCGCGTACAACGCTCTCGCAGCGATCTGCAGGCATCCGGATCTCTTCAGCGAAGCGATCTGCATGTCCGGGACGTACGAGCTCTCGAAGTTCATCGAGGGTGACATGGACGAGGCCTGGTACCTCGCCTCGCCGCTGCACTTCGTGCCCAACCTCGACGAGGACCATGCACAGCTCGCCAAGCTTCGCGAGCGGCACGTCCTCATCAGTCACGGCACGGGCCGCTGGGAAGATCCGGCCGAGTCGTGGGCCGTGGCGCGCGTGCTCGGATCGCGCGGCATCCCGAACCACGTCGACGAGTGGGGCGACGAGTGGGATCACGACTGGCCCACGTGGCGGAAGATGCTGCCCGGCTACCTGCGCCAGCGACTCGTCGACTGACCTCGATCCGCGACGTTTCGTCGCAGATCGAGAGTTCGCTCCTGTCAGCTTCGCGTACATGGGGGCGGTGCACGGCGATGCCCTTGTGGCATCTGCGACCGACGTGCTGCAATTGGAGTCGGTCTCCCCGCGACAGTTCAGTCCCTTCCCCAGCACGAGGCATCGCATGCGCGATCTCCATCGCTCCGCGCTCGGCCGCTCCATGGCATTGAGCGCGACTCTCGTCGTCGCCGCCGCCACGGCCAGCGCACAGGTCGAAGCGCCGACCTTCTTCAACCTCTCCTATGTCCACGACACCGGCGCGATCCCCGCGCCGACCCAGGCAGGCGCGCGCGACCTGGAGGTCGTGTCGACGTTCACGGTCGAGCAGGCAGGCGCCGAGTGGATGCGCATCTACTTCGAGGACGTCCTCCTCGCGGGCGACCTGCTCTCGGGGACCGGCGGCGAGCTCCGGCTCATCTCGCTCTTCGACGGCGCGGTCCAGCGGATGGACGTCGTCGAGGTCGAGCGCTGGGGCAACTCGACGGCGTACTTCAACGGCGACTCTGTCGTCGTCGAGGTCTGGGCGCGTCCGGGGACCGGCGACAGCCGCGTCGTCGTCGGCTCGATCGACGTGGGCTATGCGTCGATGGCGACCGAGTCGATCTGCGGTCCGAGCGACGATCGCATTCCGTCGAACGATCCGCGGTCCGGTCGGCTCCTGCCCGTTGGCTGCACGGCCTGGCTCATCAACGACTGCGCGGGCTGCTTCCTGACGGCCGGCCACTGCACGGGCAACATCTCGGTCGTCCAGTTCAACGTCCCGCCGTCGAATTCCAACGGGTCGATCCAGAACCCGCCGCCCAGCGACCAGTATCCGGTCGACCAGATCTCGCTGCAGTCGAACGGCGGACAGGGCGTCGGGAACGACTGGGCATACTTCGGGACGTTCGCGAACGGCACGACCGGGATGACGGCGTCCCAGGTCCAGGGACCGGGCTTCACGCTCGTCACGCCGCCGTCGGTCGGGAGCGCCAACATCCGGATCACCGGCTACGGCACCGACAACACGCCGCCCGAGCGCAATCAGGTCCAGCAGACCAACGCCGGTGCGCTCGTCACGAACAGCGGCACCGTCGTCCAGTACACCGCCGACACGACCGGCGGCAACTCGGGCTCGCCCGTCATCTGGGACCAGATGGACCAGGCGGTCGGCATCCACACGCACGGAGGCTGCGGCTCGTCCGGCGGCCAGAACTCGGGCACGAGCATGGTGCACCCGGCGCTCCAGGCCGCCCTCGCGAACCCCGAGGGGATCTGCGGGGCCGGGATCAACGTCGAGACGCCGCCGTCGCTCATCGAGCGAGCGATGCCGACGAACATCGAGGCGCGGGCGCTCGGACCGATCGTCCCCGGCACGATGACCCTCCACTGGCGCGCCGATTCCGCGGCGATGTTCCAGTCGGTGGCGATGGTCCCCGTCAGCGCGGGCGTGTTCAGCGGAACGCTGCCCCCGTTCGAGTGCAGCGAGACGCCGGAGTTCTTCGTGAGCGCCCAGTCCGTGGACTGCGGCCAGGTCTTCTCGCCCGAGGCGGGCGCATCCGGCCCCTACACGGCCGACGTCGGGGCGCTCGACGTCGCCTTCGCCGACGACTTCCAGAGCGACAGCGGCTGGCAGACGACCAACCTCGGCGCGTCGTCCGGTCAGTGGGAGCGCGGCGTTCCGGTCAATGATCCGGGCTGGCAGTACGACCCGTCCAGCGACGGTGACGGGAGCGGCAGCTGCTACCTCACCCAGAACCAGTCGGGCAACACCGACGTCGACGACGGGACCGTTCGCCTGATCTCGCCCTCGATCTCGATCACGAACGCGGCCTCGCGCCTCGACTACCAGTACTACCTCGCGCTCACGAACCAGGAGGCCGAGGACGCGCTCGTCGTCGAGGTGAGCGTGAACGGAGGGGCGAGCTGGACGCAGCTCCGTCGCCACGACGTCTCGACCGGCCCCAGCTGGGCGAACGTCACCATCTCGAGCCAGGAGCTTGCGCAGGCCGGCGTCGCGCCGGGCGGGACGATGCAGGTGCGGTTCACCGCGAACGACGGGAACCCCCAGTCGATCGTCGAGGCCGGCGTCGACGGCTTCGCCGTCGGCGACGTCGTGTGCGACCCGTTCGCCATCGGCCTGCCGGAGTGCGCGCCCGCCGCGCCGAACTCGTCGTCGCTCCCCGCAACGCTCCGCGCGCAGGGCTCTGTCGACGTCTCGGACGACGACGTGCTCCTCATCGCAGAGTCGCTTCCGACGTCGACGGTCGGGTACTTCCTGGCCTCGCGCGACAGCGGACTCGTCGTCAGCCCCGGCGGCAGCGCGGGCGTCCTCTGCCTCGGCGGTTCGATCGGGCGGTACGCGGGTAACGTGCTCAGCTCCGGAGCGAGCGGCTCGTTCCAGTTCCGCATCGCCCTCGCGAACCTCCCGCAGCCCTCGGGATCGGTGGCGGCCATGGCGGGCGAGACTTGGCGCTTCCAGGCGTGGTTCCGCGACTTCGCGCTCGTCTCGACGTCGAACTTCACGCACGCGCTGGCGATCACGTTCGAGTGATTCGTATCGCTTCGCGCCCCCGCGTCGCCGCTCTTCGGACCGGCGGCGCGGGGGCGCGCGCTTGCGCGCTCCGTTCGGACGCGGGACGATGCCCTCGATGGCTTCCTCCGAGCGTGTGACCGAGCTCCTCGGCGCGGCGTCCCGCGGCGATCGCGCCGCTGCGGACGAGGTGCTCGAGCTCGTCTACGGGGAGCTCCGCTCGATGGCCGCGGCGCGCATGGCGGCCCTTCCTCCCGGGCAGACCCTGCAGCCGACGGCGCTCGTACACGAGGTCTACGCGAAGCTCGCTGGCAAGGCGGAGACGGACTGGCGGGACCGGCGGCACTTCTTTGCTACGGCGGCTCGGGCGATGCGTCACCACCTCGTCGACGAAGCGCGGCGGAAGGGGGCGCAGCGGCGCGAGGCGTCGCTCGGGGAGCGCAGCCTCGACACCATCGACGTCGACGGGTCCGACGACGCCGTCGATCTCGTTGCGCTCTCGGAGGCGCTCGACGCCCTCGAGGCGTCCGACCCTCTCAAGTCGGAGATCGTTCACCTGCGGTACTTCGCCGGGCTCTCGATCGACGAGACCGCCGCGGCGCTCGGCGTGGCACCGTCGACCGTGGACCTGCACTGGAAGTACGCCCGCGCGGTCCTGCGCCGCTCGCTCGATGGCCGCTGACGAACCCGACGAGCTGCGAAAGGAGCGGCTCTTCGCCGAGGCGCTCGAGCTGCCCGCGGGGGAGCGCGCGGCCTTCGTCGATCGTGAGACCGGCGACGACGCGGCGCTTCGCGACGAGCTGCGCTCGCTCCTGGAGACGGACGGCGGAGCCACGGACTCGTTCCTCGAGGCGCCGCCGTGGAGCGTCGACGACGACGTGCCCGAGCGCATCGGGCCGTACCGCATCGCGGGCGAGCTCGGCCGAGGCGGAATGGGCGTGGTCCTGCGCGCCGAGCAGGAGAAGCCGCTTCGGCGCGAGGTCGCCGTCAAGGTGCTGAGGCCGGGGGCCGCAACGCGCGAGGTCCTCGCGCGCTTCGAGGCCGAGCGCCAGACGCTCGCCCGCCTCGACCACCCGCACATCGCGACGATCCACGACGCGGGCAGCACGGACGACGGCCGGCCCTTCTTCGCGATGGAGCTCGTCGACGGCGTTCCGATCGACGAGTTCTGCGACGCGCGGCGCCTGACGGTGGACGCGCGCCTCGCGCTCTTCGCGACGGTGTGCGACGCGGTGCAGCACGCGCACCAGAAGGGGGTCGTCCACCGCGACCTCAAGCCCTCGAACGTCCTGGTCCTCGACGGCGGGACCGGCGGGCCCGTGCCGAAGGTGATCGACTTCGGCATCGCGAAGGCCACCCGCGAGGACGGGGACGGCGAGTCGATGCTCACCCGCGCAGGTCAGCTCATCGGCACGCCCGAGTGGATGAGCCCCGAGCAGGCCGACCTCGCGGAGCGCGACGTGGACACGCGGTCCGACGTCTACTCGCTCGGCGTCCTCCTGTACGAGCTCCTCGTCGGGGCGCTCCCGTTCGACTCCGATCGACTGCGCGCGTCCGGCTTCGCCGAGATGAATCGGATCCTGCGGGAGGAGATCCCGCCGCGTCCCACGGCGCGCCTCCGGACGATGGGGGAGCAGGAGGCGGACCGCGTGGCGGCCGCGAGGAGGCGCACCCCGACGTCGCTCGCGCGCGCGCTTCGCGCGGACCTCGACTGGATCGTCTCGAAGTCGCTCGAGAAGGACCGCGATCGTCGCTACGCGTCGGCCTCCGAGCTCAGCGCGGACGTTCGCCGGCATCTCTCGGGAGAGCCGGTGCTCGCCGGCGCGCCGACGGCCGCGTACCGCGTCTCGCGCTTCGTCGGGCGGAACCGGATCCAGGTCGGGGCGGCGGCACTCGTGCTCCTCTCGCTCGTCGTCGGCGCCATCGCGGCGACGTACAACGCGATCGAGGTGTCGCGCTCGCGGGACGCAGCGGATCGCGCGCGGCGCGTCGCCGAGGAGACGAGCCGATTCCTTCGCCAGGACATCCTGGGCGCGGCCGATCCTCGCGCGCTCGGTGGCCGGGGCCTGACGGTGCGCGAGGCGCTCGACCGGGCTGCGGGGTCGATCGGAGATCGCTACGAGGACGACGCGACGGTCGAGGTCGCGGTCCGCAACACGATCGGCGACACGTACCGGAGCCTCGGTGAGCTCGCCCCGGCGATCGAGCAGCTCGAGCTCGCCGTCGACCTCGCTCGCGACGGACTGGAGGAGGACGACCCGGTCCGGATGCGCGCGATCTCCGACCTGGCGATCGCGTACGGGGAAGCGGGACGGCGTGCCGACGCGGAGCCGCTCTACGTCGAGGCGCTCGACGTGCGCCGACGGGTTCTCGGGCCGAACGACCGCGAGACGCTCGCGGCGACGGTCAACCTCGGCGCGCACTACGCCGAGGACGGCCGGACCGACGACGCGGAGGAGCTCCTGCTCGACGCGCTCGCGGGCCTCCGCGACGCCTTCGGCGACGACGACGGTTTCACGATCGTCACGCAGCAGCACCTCGCGAACCTCTACATCGCTTCGAGGAGGCACGCCGAGGCGCGCCCGCTGATCGAGCAGGCGTACGAGGCCAATCTCCGCGTGCGCGGCGCCGACCACCCGTACACGCTCGCGTCGATGGGCTCGCTCGCGAACGTTCTCGTCGACATGGGCGAGACGGAGAGCGCCGAGCTGCTGCGCATCGAAGGCCTGGAGCGAGCGACGCGCGTCCTGGGCCCGGACCACTACATGACGGCGCAGTTCCTCGGCGCCGTCGCGACGGGCCTGCGCGAGACCGGCCGCGCGGACGAGGCGCTCCCGCTCGTCGAGGAGGCGGAGGAGACCGCGCGCATCGCCCTCGGCGAGACCCACCTCCACACGCTGCGGGCCCAGTACGAGCTCGCTCTGGTCCTCGAGGCGCTCGGCGAGCGCGACGAGGCGGCGCTCTGGCACGACCAGGTCGTCGAGGGGGGCCGCGCCGCGTTCGGGGGCAGCCACCCCGAGCTCGGCGAATGGCTCGTCGCGCGCGGGGCGAATCGGTACGTCGCCGGGGACCCGGACGGCGGCCGCGACGACGTGCGCGAGGGGCGCGGGATGCTCGCGGCAGGGCTCGGAGAGGGCCATCCGAGCGTGGCGCGGGCCGACGCCCTCCTCGCCGCCTTCGAGGGCGCCGGGGGCTGAGGAACCGGCCTCCAGGTGACCTGGGAGCGGGGTCGGGCCGAATTCCCGCAATTCGTCGGGTCGCGATCGGCCGCCCCTCGGGAGCCCGTGCGTCCGGGCCCTGCCGCCCTTCTCGGATCGCTCGTCGCGACCTCCCGGCACGGCCCCTCGCCTCCTCCCGTCGCCATGCTCTCGCGCTCCCCGATCGTCCGCCTCGCCGGCCTGGTCGTCGCCTTCGTCCTCGCCGCCCTCCCCGCGACCGCGCAGCAGGTCGAGGAGATCAACGGTGCCCTCTCCGACGCCACCACGGGCCCGCTGATGAACGGGTTCGAGTACCACGTGGTCGGCGGGGGCATCACGGTCCACGCCGGCGAGTCGCTCACGATCCAGGACGGCGCGATCATCAAGTTCGAGGCGAACCGCGGCTTCCGCGTCCTCGGCTCCGTCAACTGCGCCGGCAACGGACCGCGCAGCATCGTCTTCACCTCGCTCAACGACTCGTCCGTCGGGCAGATGAGCGGCTCCGGCAACCCGGCGCCGGGCGACTGGATGGGACTCGACGTGTCGGGGAACGGCGCGTTCTTCCGCGGGATCCAGGTCCGGTACGCGGGAGCGCTCCAGGGGACGGGTGTTCTCGTTCGCGGCGAGGGATCGACCTTCGAGGAAAGTGTGGTCGAGGACTGCGAGGGGCAGGGCTTCGACCTCGGCTCCAGTGCGCTGCCGTTCCTGCGCGGGTGCGCCGTGTACGCCTGCACGGGGACGGCCTTCGCGCGCTGCTCCTTCCGCGCCGTCGAACGCTTCAACACGCTCGCCGCCGAGGACAACGGGAAGAACTGGGTCGACGTGGTCACGCAGCTCGCCGCTGGCGAGACCTACTCGATCCAGCCCCAGAACGGCATCGACGGCGTCATCCACCGGACGGGCATTCTCGTGATCCCGCCGTCGAGCCAGCTCACGATCGGAGGGGGGACGATCGTCAAGATGGCGCCTGGCGCGTTCGTGAACGCACGGGGGCCGCTCGTGCTGAACGGGACGCAGAGCCAGCCCGTCACCTTCACGAGTGAGAGAGACGATCTGCTCGGTGGAGACGGTGACGGCGACGGCGGCGCCGTTCCGGCCTTGCCGGGGGACTGGGGGGGGATTCGGTTCCAGTCCACCTCATCGAGCGGCCGCGTCACGGGGCTCCTGGTCGCCTACGCCGGATTCGGAGGCGGTCCCGGGCTCACGCTCTCCGGGACCGACGGAGAGTTCTTCGGAGTCACGGTCTTCCGCAGTGGAGGCAACGGAATCGACGTCAGTGAGACGGCGCGACCGATGCTCGACGGCATCCTCCTCGATCAGAACTTCGGTGCGGCGATCGGATCCGCGCCGATCCAGGCGCTTCCGGGATTCCAGAACCTCACAGCGTCGTTCAACGGGCTGGATCAGCTTCGCGTGACGAGCGCGGCGCTCGACCCGACGGACGTCGTCGAGATCCGACCTGAGAACCTGATCTTCGACTGCGCGCACTTCACGTCGCCCATCTCCGTTCCGCTGGGCGCGACGCTGCGGCTGTACGGAGAGCTGGGCTGCAAGATGGCGCCCGGCACGTTCGTCGACGTCTTCGGTGAGCTCGACGCGCGCGGGGAGTTCGACTTCGGCGCCAACGAGAAGCGCTACGTGCACTTCACGTCCGAGCGGGACGACCTCATCGGGGGAGACACGAACGGCGACGGGGTCAGTTTCCCGAGCCCCGGTGGTTGGCGGGGCGTCACGTTCCGCGATACGTCGGACGGGAGCGGGCTCTCGACGGTGCGGCTGGCGTACGGCGGAGCGGGACCGAGCTCGCCGGCGATTCGGCTCCAGTCCGCGGCCGTGACGGTCAGCAGCTGTCTGATCGAGTCCTTCGCCGGGAACGGGATCGATGCCGGCGCGAACACCGAGGTGTCCAATATCTCGTTCAACACGATCGAGGGCTGCGGCGGAGAGGCGATCACGAACGTCGAGATCCAGAGCATCGAGGACTTCGAGTTCAACAAGGCGAAGCTCAACGGGAAGAACTGGATCAAGGTCGTTGGCTTCGCGATCACCGGGGACGTCCACATCCAGCGCAAGAATGGGATCAACGACACCGTCGTCCTCTGGCAGGGGGCGCAGGTCGCTCCCGGCGCGGAGCTCCGGGTCGCGTCACGCGTCGTGATCAAGACGGGGCCCGGGGCCGACTTCCGAATCGCCGGTCGGCTGGACATCGACTCTCCCTTCGGCGGAGCAGTCGTCATCACGGACCTCCGTGACGACTCACGGGGCGGCGATACGAACGGCGATGGCGATGCGACGTCGCCGGCGCCCGGATGGTGGCGGGGCGTGTCGCTGACCTCGACCACGGACGACTCCAGCATCAAGAGGCTTCGGCTGTACTACGGCGGCGGTGGTTCGACGCCGCAGCTGGCCGTGCGCACCCCGCGTGTCGTCATCCGGAGGTGCGCCTCCAAGTGGAGCGCATCGAGCGGCATGCTGTTCGACGCATCTCCCGGTCTCGTGAGCGTTCTCCTCGCGTACGAGAATGCTGCCGACGGCATCGAGCTACGGAGCGGATCCTTCGATCTGAGTCGAGTGACAGCGGTCGCGAACGGCGGGTGCGGGATCCGGGCAGGGACCAACTGGTTCGGCGTCGTGAGGAACGCCTATGCCGCGTTCAACGGTGTCGGTGACTTCTGCGGCTTCGACGCCGGCGAGGTGAAGTTCTCCAACGGCGATCCCGCGCTCGCGGGCTCGGACGGGAACGTCGACGTGGACCCGGGCTTCGTCGACCTGCCGAACGGCGACCTGTCGCTCCTGCCGAACTCACTGATGATCGACATCGGCGACCCGGCGCTGCCGCCCGACCCCGACGGCTCCCGCTCGGACATCGGCGGGGTTCCTTTCAACCGCTGCGAGCCGCGCGTGTTCTGCGAGCAGCCGGTTCTCGGGACGTGCGAGCCGACCCTGACGACCGAGGGACTCGGCAGCATGACGAGCAGCGATCCATTCTGGATTCGGCTCGAGGATGCGCCCACGCAGTCGTTCGCGATCTTCTTCTACGGCGTCGGTGCGGAGACGAACGTGCCCGTCGTGTTCGGCAACCTCTGCGTCTCCGGACTCGTGATGCGCACGCCGCCGGTGCCCTCCGGAGGACAGCCGCAGTTCGGGTCGTGCCTCGGGCTCTTCGAGATCGACTTCAACGCCTGGGCCCAGAGCGGCATGGATCCGGCGCTCGTCGCCGGTTCGACCGCGATCGGCCACTTCTGGTACCGCGACGGCTCCGCGCAGGCGAACGCGCGTTTCAGCTCCGCCGTCGAGATCCCCATGTGCCCCTAAGGTGGGATAGGAGTCGCCCCCACGGCGCCGCCGACGCGTCGGGGGGCTGACGGGCTTCGCGCGCGCGGGCGAGCGGCTGTATCCTCCGCCGTCGATGTTCCTTCGAACCGCCCACGCCGCGACCCTCTTCGCCGTCCAGACGGGCGACTATCCCGAGGACGCCTCGACCGGGAACATCCCCGACGGGTTCGAGGACTACATCAACGCCGACGACTGGAACGACGGCACCCCCATCGGCGGGCAGTGGGACTTCGAGAACGGCTCCTTTGGCATCGTCTCGG
>JBCCSK010000079.1:0-19030 GCA_039200205.1 Planctomycetota bacterium | reverse complement strand
GGCGGCTTCGCCGCCGAGGAGGCGCGGACGCTCCAAGCCAGTGGGTTGCCGAGCCCCGTCAGGACGAAGGCACCAGCAGGCGCGCAAGCGTCAACGCCCGCGCCAGCCCGCGGCGCTCGCGGTCCGACAGCTCCGCCAGCGGCGCACGCACCTCCGGCTCGATTGCGTCCAGCGCCGCCAGCGCCGCCTTGATCGGAACCGGGTTCGAGGCGACGCGGAGCGCGTCGACCAGCGGGGCCAGACCCCGCTCGACAGCGTCCGACTCCGAGTCCTCGCTGCGGATCGCCTCGACCAGGCGCACGACCTCGCCCGGCACCAGGTTGCCGATCGTCGTGATCGCGCCGACCGCGCCGCCGCGCAGGTACGGCCCCAGCAGTCGGTCGTCGCCCGCCAGCAGAGGCACCGGGAGGTCCTCGGCGAGGCCGCGCGCGCGCGACGGTCGGCCGATGCCCTCGCAGTGCGCGACGACGGACTCCACCGACTCGCAGATGCGCTCGACGACGGCGGGCGTCAGGTCCGACCCGGTCCGCGGCGGCTCGTTCACGAGCACGATCGGGAGCGGCGCCGCCAGACCGTCCGCGATCGTCCGAACGTGACGGACGAGCCCCGTCTTGGAGGGGCGGACGAAGGGCGGCGCGCCGACGAGCAGAGCGTCCGCGCCCGCGAGTGCCGCGTGGCGCGCGAGGCGGGCGGCGCGCTGGCTGTCGGCCTCGCAGATCCCCGCGACGACGTGGATGCGATAGCGCGAGTGTTCCGCCGCGGTCTCCGAGGCGCGGGCGACGAGCTGGCCGACCTCGTCCGCGTCGAGGGACCAGCCTTCTCCTGTGGCGCCTCCGACCACGATCGCGCTGACGGGGTGACGCGCCTGGTGCTGGACGAGGCGGTCGAGCCCGACGAGGTCGATCACGCCGTCGCGGAACGGGGTCGGCAGCGAAGTGATCGCACCGCGCGCGAACGCCGCGGGGTCGCTCATCGACCGCCCGCCTCTTCGATCAGGCGGAGCATCGTCCGCACGGTCGCGTCCACCCCTTCGAACACGGCCCTCGCGACCATCGCGAAGCCGATGTTGAGCTCCTCGACCGCGTCGATGGCCGCGACGTCTCCCACGTTCTCGAAGTCGAGCCCGTGCCCGGCGTTGACGCGGATCCCGATCGAACGGGCGTGTTCGGCGGCGTCGACGATCCGCTCCAGCTCGGCCTTTCGGACCGCCCCCTGCGCGTTCGCGTAGGAGCCCGTGTGGAGTTCGACGAAGGGCGCGCCGAGCTCGGCGACCGCGTCGAGCTGGCGCCGGTCCGGGTCGACGAAGATCGAGACGACCCCGCCTGCCTCTGCGAGCCGCGGGACGGCCTCCGAGAGCCTCGCCCGCTCGCGGAGGACGTCGAGGCCGCCCTCCGTGGTGATCTCGAGGCGGTTCTCGGGCACCACGCAGAACGCCTCCGCGCGGCTCTTCTCCGCGATCCCGAGCATCTCAGGGTCGAGGCTGCACTCCAGGTTCAGGAGCGTCGTCACCGCCTCGCGCAGCCGGTGCACGTCCGCGTCCTGGACGTGGCGGCGGTCCTTGCGAAGGTGGCACGTGATGCCGTGGGCGCCGGCCGTCTCGCAGCGTCTGGCCCAGGCAACGAGATCGGGGAACGCTTCGCGCCGAGCCTGGCGGAGCGTCGCGACGTGGTCGACGTTGACGTGCAGCCTCTTCGTGGGGGACGCGGCGCTCACGCCGCGATCCTAGGAGGACGTCAGGTCCACTCCAACGCTCCGCGGCTACTCTTCCGGCGTGCGGATCATCGCCGGTCGTTTCAAGGGGCGTCGCCTCGTCGCGCCCGAAGGGGAGGAGACGCGGCCGATGCTCGGTCGTGTGCGCGAGAGCCTCTTCAACATCCTCGGGGACGAGCTCGACGGGGCCGAGGTCCTCGACCTCTTCTCCGGCTCCGGCGGCCTGGGTCTGGAGGCGCTCTCGCGCGGCGCCGCTCGCGTCCGGTTCGTCGAGCAGTCGGCGAAGGCTCGGAAGGCCCTGCGCCGGAACTGCGAGACGTTCGGGCTCGCCGCGGACGAGGTCGAGCACGCGCCGGGCGACGCCCTCCTGGCGGACGCCTGGCGGCGGCCGAACGGCGAGCGCTGGGCGGACGTGGCGTTCGTCGACCCGCCCTACCCGCTCTGGCGGTCCGCCGGCGACCGACGCACGCTCCTCGCGACCGTCCAGCGGGTGCTCGACGAGGCCGTCGTCCCCGGGGGCGTGCTCGTCCTGCACACGCACCCGCGCGACCTGGAGCCGGCCGACCTCGGCCTTCCGAGCGACGCCGAGCCGCGGATCTACGGGAACTCGGCCCTTTGGCTGCTCCGGGCCACGCCTTCCACCTGATTCAAGGAAGAGCGGGATTCGGTCGATCGCACCGGCGGTCCCAGAACGGTCCCGCGCCATGCTCCAGCTCCTCACCACGCCGCTCGCTGCAACGCTTCTCGTCGCCACCCCGGCGCCGCCCCTGCCCGTGGCCGTGGAGGCCTCCGCGACCCCCCCGAGCCCGGCCGTGGCCCTCATGCGGTCGCCTGAGCTGTGGCTCGGCGAGACGCGCACCCTCGACGTGCAGTTCTGCCGCGAGGTCGAGGACTGGAACCCGTTCCTGACGCGGTTCGACGCCGAGGCGTACCGCTGCGTCGAGGCCTGGGACGACCAGCAGCTCCTCTGGCTGGAGGAGGAGTACGACGCCCCGCGCCTGCGGTTCTTCGCGCGGCGCGGGACGGTGACGGACGCGATCTTCGGAGGCGCGCGCCCGCACGGACGCTACCAGGTCGATCTCGTCGTCCGCGAGATGCACGCCGGCCAGGCCTGGGTGGAGGTCACCTCCGCGCGCTGGACCGAGGAGCAGACGCCGGAGGGGACGATCCTCCACGTCATCCGCGCGCTCGACATGATCGAACGCGAGGGCTGGGCGCTCGCCTCGAGCGAGCTCGAGCGCGCCCTTCGGCCGAACCTGCCCGCGCATGTCCGGACCGAGCTCGAGTCGATCAAGGAGACCGTCGACGAGACGCGCGCCGCGCTTCGCGGCGATTAGCGGGCGAAGTCCGGGAAGGACTCGCTGCGCGAGACCTTGACGCCGGGGAGCAGCTCCCGGCGCTCTTCCCCGTGCACGAGGATGTTCGTGTCGCGCACGTTGACGAGCTCGAGCTTGCCGAGCTCCGCGAGGATCGCGAGGTTTTCCAGTGAGACCGCCGTCCCAGCGACGTTGAGTTCCCTCAGGCGACGGAGGCGCGTCAGCGGCATCGTCGCAGCGTCCTGCAGGTCCGTGTAGGAGAGGTCGAGCACGCGGAGGCTCGGGTGTTCGTCGAGGTGGCGCACCTGCGAGTTGATCCCCTGCTTCTGGCTCACGTCGAGCGTCAGGAGCTCGGGCTGTCCGACGACGAACGAGAGGTCGGTCAGCTTGGACGTTCCGCGAAGCGCGATCGACTCGAGCTTCCAGCGATCGAGCGTCTTCTTCGCCGCGTTCGTGATCTGCGTCTCGCTGACGTCGAGCCTGGCGATCGGGAGCGCGTTCAGGTGATCGAGTCCGCGGTCCGTGATCGCGGTCCTTGCCAGCTCGATGTGCGTCAGCTCGGTCGCCGTTCGCAGCGAGACCTCTGCGCCTTCTTCGTGCCAGACCATGTCGCCCAGGTGCTTCATGCCTGCGTCCGTGACGGCGGTGTCGGACAGCACGAGTCCGCTGATCTGTGGGATCGCAGCGATGACGACGAGCCCCTCGTCGCTGATCCCGGTTCCCGAGACGTCGAGGAACCGCAGCGACGGCATGCGTTCGAGCGGCTCGAGGTGACGGTCCTTGAGACCGCTGAACCCGCTCAGCGCGAGCGACTCCAGTCCGTCCATCGCTGCGATCTCACGGAGGATCCCCAGTGAGACCTTCTCGCCGCGCAGCTCCAGTCGACGGAGCGAAGCCGACCCCGCGATCGCCGCGGCGCCCTCGGACGAGATCCCGTCGACCGACACGCTGAGATGCTCGAGACTCGTCAGCTCGGGGACGGCCAATAGGCCCTCGTCGCTGACGCCTGATCCAAGGGTGAGGCTCATGAGTGATCCCTTGAAGCGCGGCATCTGGACGACGGCTGTATCCGTGACCGACGTCCCAGAGACGTCGAGTGCCTCGAGGGACTCGAGGAAGGCGAGCCAGACGAGACCTTCGTCGGTGATCGAAGTGTCCGAGACGTCGAGCGCGCGCAGCCCGATCGGAAGTCGACCGATCGACTCCAGCGCGCGGTCCGTGATCTTCGCGCCCGAGAGATCGAGCCGCTCGAGTGCCTCGAGTCCGATCAGGTGCGGCGCGTCATCGTCGTTGAAGTCGGAGTCCGCGACGGAGAGGCTGATGAGCGATCGGAACTCGTCTCGATCGAGATCACCGATGGTCGAGTAGAGCTCGTAGCGGTCGCGGAAGTGGTCGAAGGCGGCGTCCGTCGGGTCCTTCTCGTTCGTCTCTTGCGACGGGAGGACGGGGGCGAACGCGGCCACGCAAAGGAGGGGGGCGAACATGGAAACGGTTTCGGCCGGCATCGCCCGGACCTTCAACAAAACCGAAACCGCGTCCTCGAACGAGGCGCGCGCGATGACGTCTCGTGTTCAGACGTCAGCGACGAGATCGAGCTCACCGCCGAGTACGCGGTCGACGCGTCCCGTTGCGCGTCCCGTACGCCTGTCTCGAATCACGGACGCCGGTCCGAATCCGTAGCGCCTGATCACGTCGAGATCGCCCTTGGGAATGGCCGTGATCAACGCGGCGAGCAGGCCGATCGACGAGTCGACGGCAGCCGACTCGTCTTCGGGCGAGAGCGCGCGCAGCGTCGTCATCGTCGGCCTGTGCAGGAGGTGCACCTCGGTGCGAAGCGTCGTCACCAGTCGTCCCGCCGCGTCGCGCAGCGGACGCGCATCGACGCGTAGCTCGCTTCGGGACAGCGCCGGCGGATCGTCCAGGACAGGGAGGACCTCGACGCGCACGAGCTCCGTCGTCGAGCGCTCACCGGCGCGGTCGCGCCGGAACTTGTGCAGTCCCGTCTCGCTCCGGAGCAGCGCGAAGGCGCCGGTCCCCTCGAGTGCGAGCGTGATCGTGTCCTCCGACTCGTGGCTCGCCGAGCGATCGTCGAGCACGCGGCTCTCCATCCGGCGCCGGCGGGCCCAGGCCGTGTACATCCGCGCGAGACGCTCGACGCCCTCCAGCCCTCCGTCGGCGGAGCGCACGCCGGTGATACGGACGTACGCGTCTCCCAGCTCGTCGGCGTCGTAGAGGATCTCGAGCCGTCGGACGTCGAGGTCGTGCCTTCGCAGGAACTGGGCGGCGCTGCGCGCGTTCGGATTGTTCGCCGTCGTCTCGACGTCGCGATCGAGTCGATCCAGCTCTTCGAGGAGTCGGTCGAGTCGGTGGAGAGCATCGAGCGTCGCGCGGGCTCCGGCAGGATCGTCCCAGAAATCGGGGCTGTTCGAGCGATCGATCAGCTCGGTGCGTCGCGCGTCGATCGACTCCGCGCCGGATCGCAGAAGGGTGACGCGCTCGCGCAGTCGCTCTAGCTCGGGCGTGACCGGCTCGGCGGGCCCGGTGCCGCGCTCGTCCTCGTCGGGCGGGACGAGCTTCGCCTCGATCGTCTCGCCGGCCGCGAGTAGCTGGATGCACGAGCCCGGCCGCGCGTCGCCCGTCGCGAGGATACGCGCGATCGGCATCAGGAGGAGAGACTCGACGGCCTGCTTCAGCGGACGCGCGCCGAGGGCGGCCGAGTACCCGCGCCGCAGGAGGAGCGCGTAGACGGACGGGTCGACGTCGACCGACACCTTGCGACGAACGAGGCCGCCGCGCGAGAGGACCTTCTCGACCTCACGCCGGGCGATACGGTCCGCTGTCTCGGTCGAGAGGGGATGGAACTGAACGATACGGTCGACGCGGCCGAGGAACTCGGGGCGGAAGAACTTCCTCACCTCGCGCTCGATGTCGGCGGCGCTCGGCGGCGGCGGGGCCTCGCCGTCGAATCCGATCGCGGCGTCCGTCTCGACCTTTGCGCCGAGGTTCGAGGTCATGACGACGATCGTCTTGCGGAAGCTGACCGTTCGCCCCTTGCCGTCCGTCAGGCGGCCGGCGTCGAAGATCTGCAGGCACAGGTCGAAGACGTTGAGGTGCGACTTCTCGATCTCGTCGAAGAGCACGACGCTGAACGGGTTCCTGCGCACGGCCTCGGTCAGCGTTCCCTCGCGCTTCGTCGTGCCGATGAGGCGCTCGTAGCTCTCGTACGACGCGTACTCACTCATGTCGAAGCGCAGGAGCCTCTTCGGATCGCCGAAGAGCAGCTCGCTCAGCGCGCGGGAGAGCTCCGTCTTGCCGACTCCGGTCGGGCCGACGAACAGGAGGACCCCGCTCGGCTTGTTCGGGTCGTCGAGCCCGGCCTTGATCAGCGTCACGAGGTCGATGACGCGCTCCAGCGCCTGGGGCTGACCCATCACGCGCGCCTCGAAGAAGTCGCGCAGGAGGTCGACGCGCAGCGGCATCGCATCGTCGAGGAAGTCCGGCGGGACACCCGTCGCGTCCTGCAGCGTCTGCAGGACGTCCGCGCGGCGATAGACGTCGCGCTCGCGCTCGGCGAGCATGCGGCGGAGGAGACCGACGGCGCGGCCCGGCAGCTCGATGTCGGAGAGGTACACGTCGGCGACGTCGAGCGCGACGTCGAGCGCTTCCGGCTCGACCTCGGCGCTCGCCTCGACGGCGACGAGCTCCAGGACCTCCCGCGTCGCCGTGCGAGTGAGCGGAGCGACGTCGATGCGAGCGAAGAGCTTCTGGAGGTTCGCTTCGGAGCCCATCCCCTCGGACCAGGCCTCGGGCGTCGACTCGCCGATCACCGCGATGCGACCGGACTCGATGTCGGGAGCGAGGAGCGTCGCGACGCTCATCTGGTCGCTGTGCGACGTCGTCCCCACCTCGCTCAGCTCGGAGATGTGGGGGATGTAGAGCAGGACGCGCTGCGGCGACGCGATCAGGTTGACGAGCGAGTTGACCTTCGTCTGCCACTCGCCGAGGTACTTGGTGCCGACGAGCATCTCGCTCGGCGTGACGCGGAGGACGTGCCAGGGTCGGTCCTTGCGCACGCTCAGCCGATGCACGAGCTCGTGGACGACAGCGGTCTTGCCGGCGCCTGTCGGTCCGAGCAGGACGACCGAGCGGCTCCCGGATCCGTCGAGCACGCGCTCGACGGCGGCGAGCGTGTCGGCCGCGTGGAAGGCTCGGGGGAGTGCGCCCCTTTGGGCCTCGGGCGTCAGCAGCTTGCCGTAGTGGCCGAGGGCGTCGACGTCCGGGACCAGCGGCGCACGCGACTCCAAGAGCCGCCGCAAGCGGGGAACGTCCAGGTCCTCCCACTGGCCGATGACCCGAAGCGCGCGTCGCAGCTCGTCGCCGCCGGGCAGCGCGTCGCTCGGCACCTCGCCGAACGAGCCGAGCAGCGACTCGGCCGCGCGACCGCAGTCCCGCCCGAGGAAGTCGTTCGCGAGGGATCCCGTCAGCTCCGTCAGGCAGCGGAGCGCGTAGCTCCTGTCCGCGCAGCCGCTGATCTCGCGAATCGCGGTGCGGCGGACCTCCCACTCGACGTCGTTCGAGTGAACGAGCTCGACGAGGAGCCTCTGGAACCGCGGATGGGCGGCGAGGCGCGGCACGATCGGAACCCCGACGTCCTCGTCGTCGTCGCGCGCGAGCCTCTCCAGCACCTCGTCCGCGACCGGCCATTCCGGCCGGCTCGCGATCTCGCGCGCGAGGGCTTCGCGCACCTCCGACGCTCGATCCTTCGAGAGCGTCGACACGACCCGTTGGACCTCGGCGTCGGGCCGTCCCGCGATCGCGCGAGCCACGCCGACGCGCACGTCGTCCACCGGGTGCTCGCTGAGCTCGACGAGGGCGGCCGTCGACATCTTGCAGAGGTGCGCGACGGCCTCTTCGCGGTCGAAGGGGTCGCTGGAGGCCAGCTTGCGGAGAAGCGCGGCCAGATCGTCGTCGTGCTCGCCGGACACGCGGCCAGGGTAGCGCAGCGCCGGCCGAGCGGAGTGCGCACCCGTCGTCAGGGAAGCGAGCGGAGCACCGCGCGCAGCGCGTCCTCGACGTTCGCAGCGAGCCGGACGTGGCCCTCGGGGTTCGGGTGCATGCCGTCCTCCAGGTTCATCTCGGGGACGCCCCCGACGCCGTCGAGGAAGCGCGCCACGAGCGGGACGTCGAGCTCCTCGGCCAGGCGCGGGTAGAGCGCCGCGAAGTCGTCGGCGTACTCGCCGAGGTTGGCCGGGACGTTCATCCCCACGAGCAGCGGCCGCGCGCCCGCGTCGCGGACCGCCGCGAGGATCTCGCGCAGGTTGTCCTCGGTCGCGGACAGCTTGACGCCCCGCAGCCCGTCGTTCGCGCCCAGCTCGACGACGACGACGTCCGGATCGGCGTTGCGGAGGAGCCAGGGGAGCCGCGTGACGCCGCCGCGCGAGGTGTCTCCGCTCGCTCCCGCGTTGACGAGCTCGAACGGATCGCCGCTCTCGACGAGGCGGCGCTGGAGCTCGGCCGGGAAGGCGAGGTCGGGGGTCAGGTGGAGGCCCGCGGTGAGCGAGTCGCCGAGGAAGACGACGGTCGGACTGCCTTCGGGCACCTGCACGGTTTCGGTCTCGGGAAGGTCGATCTCCGCCATCCCGCCGCCGATCTCGGCGGGGGGAGCGGGCGCCGACGAGTCGCCGCCGCAGGCGGCCGCGGCGAATGCGAGAGTGAGGGCGAGTGCGATCCGGGGTTTCATCGCGTCGGCGGCGACTCTTCGTACCTGAGCGACCGACGTCAAGGGTGGGAGGGGGCTCGAGTCTGGTGACGAGGTCGGGTTAGCGTGGCCCGCGTCCCGGCTGGTGCGTTCGACGAACAGCAGGACGCCGCCACGGCCCACTTCGATGCATCCCGCCACCAAACCGCCCCTCCTCGTCTGCGAAGGCCTCACCAAGCGCCTCCGCTCCGGCGATCGCACCATCACGGTCCTCGACGGCGTCGATCTGGAGATCGACGCCGGTGAGCTCGTCGCCATCGTCGGGCCGTCCGGGAGCGGGAAGTCGACGCTCCTCGGGCTGCTCGCCGGGCTCGACCGGCCCTCGGACGGCACGGTTCGGATCCACGGCGAGCCGCTGGAGGCGATGCGGGAGGACGAGCTCTCGCTGCTGCGGCGCGGGCGGATCGGGTTCGTGTTCCAGTCGTTCCAGCTCCTCGGCAACCTCACCGCGCGGGAGAACGTCCTCCTGCCGATGGAGCTGACCGGGGTCGAGGGCGCCTCCGAGCGCGCCGACGCGCTGCTCGCCGAGGTCGGGCTGGCGGATCGCGGGCACCACTATCCGTCCCAGCTTTCGGGCGGCGAGCAGCAGCGCGTCGCCGTCGCTCGCGCGTTCGGTCCGCGGCCCGAGCTTCTGTTCGCGGACGAGCCGACGGGCAACCTCGACAGCGCCACCGGCGAGCGGGTTCTCGAGATGCTGCTGCAGCTCCGTGCCGAGTTCGGGACGGCCCTCGTCCTCGTGACCCACGACGCGGAGATCGCAGCCCGCGCACCCCGCGCCGTGCACCTTCGCGCGGGACGCATCGAGGAGGTCGTCGAGCAGCCGATCGCCGCGCCGACGCGCGCGCCCGCCTGATGGCCCACCCGATCCTGGCGCTGATCCAGCGCGAGTCGCGCGGGGCCCGCGGGCGGCTCGCGTTCATGACCGCCTGCCTCGCCCTCGGCGTCGCGGCGGTGACGGGCGTGGCGGCTCTCATCGACTCGATCTCGGCCTCCGTCGAGCGCGACGCGCGGCGACTGCTGGCTGCCGACCTGTCCATCGAATCGCGGCGGCCGCTCGGCGACGACGTCGATCGAGCGCTCGACGCCGCCGGCGCCGTCGAGCGCACCGACGTCGTCGAACTCGGCGCGATGGTCCGTTTCACCGGCGGCAGCCAGACCGAAGAGCTCCCTCCGACGGTGCTCGTCGAGCTCAAGGCGACGGGGCCGGCGTACCCGATGTACGGCGACGTCGTGACCGATCCGCCGGGGTACGCGCCGGCCGCGCTGGCGGAGGACCAGTGCATCGCGGCACCAGAGCTGCTCGCACAGCTGGGCGTCCGCGTCGGCGACGCCGTCGAGATCGGAGGAGAGGACTTCGACGTCGTCGCCGCGCTCGTCGACGAGCCGGACCGCGTCGACTTCGCGATGACGCTCGGCCCGCGCGTGTTCGTGGGACTCGACGGCCTCGAGCGCGCCGGGCTCGTGAAGTTCGGGAGCCGGATCAAGTACAAGCGCCTCGTCCGCCTCCAGCCGGGCACGTCTGCGGACGACGCGCGCCGGGCCGCCAATGCGGTCGAGGCGCAGCTGCCGAACGCGGAGTACGTGACGATCAAGGCGTTCGACCGCCCGAACCCCGGGATGGAGCGAGCCATCGACAACGTCGGCCGCTACCTCGGACTCGTCGCGCTGCTCTCGCTCCTGCTCGGCGGCATCGGCGTCGCGCAGGTCGTGCGCGCGTGGCTCTCCAGCCGCACGTCGTCGATCGCGACGCTGCGCAGCATCGGCATGCGACCGCGCGAGGTGTTCGTCGCGTACCTCGGGCACGTCCTCGCGCTCGCGCTGCTCGGGTGTGTCATCGGAGTGTTCGCGGGGCTCGCGACGCCGTACGTCGTCTCGCGCTTCGCGCCCGAGCTGATGGAGGGCGGCGCGGGCTCGCCGCGGTGGGGGGCCGCGCTGCGCGGATTCTCGCTCGGTCTCGGAACGGCCGTCGTCTTCTCGATCCCGCCGCTCGTCGCCGTGTGGCGCGTCTCTCCCGTCCGAGCGCTTCGAGCGGAAGCGGCGCCCCTCGCCGCGCCGCGCGCGAACCGGAGCGCCTCGGTCGCGGCGCTCGTCGGTGGCGTCTTCGGCTTCGCCTGGCTCCAGGCGCGGGAGCTCCTCCCCGCCCTCGCCTTCACGGGCGGCATCGCCCTCTTGGTCGCGCTGCTCGCCGGTGCGTCGACCCTCGTGACCCGGCTCGCGGCGCGCGTTCCCCGGGTCGGACTGGGTCCGACGCTGCGGCACGGGATCGCGGCGCTCGCGCGTCCGGGCGCGGGCGTGACAGGCGCCGCCGTCGCGCTGGGGCTCGGCACGCTCGTCGTCGTCACTCTCGGGCTCGTCGGCGCGCGTCTCGAGGACGAGCTCGTCAACGGAACCCCGCCGGATGCGCCGACCGTGTTCCTCGTCGACGTCCAGCCGGACCAGTGGGACGGCGTCCGCGAGATCCTGGAGGACGCGGGCGGTGACAACGTCGCGTCGACGCCCGTCGTGATGACGCGGCTCGCCGCGATCGACGGCGTCCCCGTGTCCCAGCTCCTCGACGACGGCAGCGGGCGAACGAAGTGGACGCTCACGCGCGAGCAGCGGATCACCTGGTCGGACACGCTCCCCGAAGGCAGTGAGATCATCGAAGGCGAGCTCTGGTCGAAGCCCGACGTCGACGAGATCAGCCTCGACTTCGAGTTCGCGCGCTCGCTCGGCGTCGGACTCGGGAGCGAGCTGACCTTCGACGTCCAGGGGCTCCCGATGACGTTCGAGGTCACGAGCCTGCGAGAGATCGACTGGGGGAGCTTCCGCATCAACTTCTTCCTCCTCGTCGAGCCGGGTCCGATGGAGGGTGCGCCCGGCTGGCGCCTCGCGGCCGCGACGCTCGACCCCGAGGGCGAGGGAGCGCTCCAGTCGCGCGTCGTCGACGCGTACCCGAACGTGGGCGTGCTGCGCATCCGCCCGCTGATGGAGCGCGTGGCCGGAACGCTGCGCCGGATCGGCGTGGCGGTGCGCTGGCTCGGACTGTTCACGATCCTGACCGGGATCGCGATCCTCGCGGGTGCGATCGCCGCCTCGTCGCTGCGACGCGGGGCGGAGGCGGCGCTGCTCAAGGCGCTCGGCGTCACGCGTCGCGGCGTCGCCACGCTGTTCGCCGTCGAGTACGGGTTGCTCGGGTTCGTCGCGGGGCTGATCGGCGGGCTCGGAGCGCTCGCCCTGTCCTGGGCGTTCTTGAACTACGGCCTCGACCTGCGCGGGATGCCGAGCCTCGCCAGCGTTCCGCTCGCGGCGATCGGCACCGGAGTGCTCGCCGTGCTCGCGGGGCTTTCGGCGAGCGCCCGGGCCCTGCGCGTTCGTCCGATCGAATCGCTGCGCGGCTGAGCCAGTGGCCCCGCGCGGATCGGGATGCGAGTACCCTTCGCGGCATGGACACCTTCGACGCGATCTATGGCCGCCGCGCGGTCAAGCACTTCGATCCCGACCACCGCATGACGGACGAGGAGCAGGCAAAGCTCCTCGAGGCCGCGATGCAGAGCCCGACCAGCTTCAACATCCAGCACTGGCGCTTCGTCGTCGTGAAGGACGAGGCGCTGCGCAAGGAGATCCGCGCCAATGGCAACGATCAGGCGCAGATGACGGACGCCTCGATGCTCGTCGTGATGACCGCGGACGTCGACGCCTGGAAGAAGGAGCCGCAGCGCTACTGGCGGAACGCGCCGACCGAGGTCGCGGAGCTGCTCGTCAACTGGATGGGACCGTTCCACGAGGGCCGCGAGCAGCTCCAGCGCGACGAGGCCCAGCGGTCGATCGGTATGGCGATGCAGACGCTCATGGTCGCCGCGAAGGCGATGGGGTACGAGTCGTGTCCGATGATCGGTTTCGACCACGAGAAGGTCGCTGAGCTGATCAACCTGCCCGCCGATCACGCGATGGGGGCGATGGTCGCGATCGGCAAGGGCACCAAGGACCCGTGGCCGAAGCCGGGTCAGCTGCCCTTCGACGAGGTCGTGATTACCGACCGATTTGCCTGATCTACGCACTGGTGCGAAGGGCGGCCCGCCTACGTTTCGTAGGGGCAAGACGCTGCTGATTCGGGGCCGGCAGGGGCGGTAACGTCCCTGCCGACGAGGGCGCCGCAACGACGCGGCGTCCGCCCTTCCCCCAACGCAGCGATGGACTACCGAACACTCGCCGCGCGCGCAGCGCGAACCGCCCTTCCCGTTCTCCTGGTCGCCTCTGCCTCTGCCCAGCAGGGCTCGACCGTCCTCTTCGGCGACGCGAACCCCGACTACCTCGACCTGCCCCAGCAGCGTCGGGCCGTCGCGCCCATCACGTCGCCCTTCTACCACGAGGACTCGTTCGTCACGAGCGACGTCCGCGCCTGGTTCCTCCGCCACGACTTCCCGACGAACGTCCTCGGCGGATACGCGACGGCTTACGCGGTGCAGGTGCGTCTCGCGCTGACCGAGAGCCTCCAGTTCGTCGCGTACAAGGACGGCTACCTGGACTTCAACGACGACGCGGTGCAGGACGACGGGATCGTCGACCTCGCGGCGGGGCTGAAGTGGGCCTTCCTGCAGAACTGGGAGACCGACACGCACGTCGCAGTCGGCGTCGGCTACGAGCTCGGCATCGGCGATGAAGAGGTGCTGCAGGACGACGACGAGGTCCGGATCTGGACGTCCTTCAACAAGGGCTTCGATCGGCTGCACCTCGGTGCGACGGCGAACTACACCTTCGGCGTCGGGAGCGAGGACGATCTCGGCGACAGCGACCGCCTCTTCCTCCACGGTCACCTCGACTACTGGGTCAACGAGTTCTTCAGCCCGGTCGTCGAGCTGAACTACTACGACACGGTCAGCGAGGGCGACAACCGGCCTCTGCCGGTGCACGGCGCCGACGTCGCCAACCTCGGTGGCGGCGGCAGCGAGGACACGCTGACGGCCGGCTTCGGCTGCGAGTTCCGCCCGGCCACGGCCTTCGGCCTGCGCGCCGCGTACGAGACACCGCTGAACAGCTCGACCGACCTCTTCGGCTACCGCTGGACGTTCTCCGCGACCTGGTCGTTCTGATCGAGGCTCTTCAGCGCGGCGCGGACGACTCATCGGCGTCCGCGCCGCGCTTCGATTCCGCGATCCAGGTCCGCACGTGCGTGCGGAGCACGTCGAGCGGAACGGCGCCGTTTTCCAGCACCGCGTCGTGGAACGCGCGTAGGTCGAAGCGCTCGCCGAGCTCGCGCTCCGCGTCCATCCGCAGCTCGCGGATCAGGATCTCGCCGGTCTTGTACGAGAGCGCCTGGCCCGGCCATGAGATGTAGCGGTCGACCTCGGTCGTGCACTCGTGCAGCGAGAGCGCCGTGTTCGACGCCAGGAACTCGATCGCGCGCTCGCGGCTCCAGCCGAACGCGTGGATGCCGGTGTCGACGACGAGCCTCGACGCGCGCCACATCTCGTACGTCATGCGTCCGAACTCCTCGTAGGGAGTGCCGTAGACGCCCATCTCGACGCCCAGCCACTCGCAGTAGAGGGCCCAGCCCTCGCCGAACGCGCTGATGTACCCGTTGCGGCGGAACGGCGGCAGGTGGTCCATCTCGGCGGTCAGCGCGATCTGCAGGTGGTGGCCCGGCACCGCCTCGTGCAGCGAGAGCGCGGGGAGCGCGTACAGCGGCCGGCTCGCGAGGTCGTAGGTGTTGACCCAGTACGTGCCCGCGCGCGTGCTGTCGGGAGGCGCGCCGACGTAGCGCCCGGACGTGTACTTCGGCGCGATCGACGCCGGCACCGGCTCGACGCCGTACGGCTGGCGCGGGAGCGCGCCGAAGTAGCGGGGGAGCATCCCGTCGACGTCCTTGCAGATGCGCGCGGCCGCGCCCAGCAGCTCGTCGGGGGTGCGTGCGTAGAAGCGCTCGTCCGTGCGGAGGAACGCGAGGAACTCCGCGAAGCTGCCCTCGAACTCGAGCTCTTCGACGAGCGCCTCCATCTCCGCGCGGATCCGCGAGACCTCGGACACGCCGCGCTCGTGCACCTCCTTCGGCGTGAGGTCCAGGGTCGTGAACTGCTTCACGAGCGCCGCGTAGTACGCGTCGCCGTCCGGCATCTCGGAGGCTCCCAGCGTCGTTCGCGCTCCCGGGATGTACTCCTCGCGCAGGAAGCGCGCGAACTCGCGATACCCGGGGATGATCGCGTCCCGGACGGCCGCTCGACCCTCTTCGATCAGCTCGGCCCGGACTTCGCCGTCGATCGAATCCGGAAGGTCCAGGAGCGCGCGCTGGAACGGGTTCGAGTCGACGTCGTCGCCGACGTAGGGCGCCACGGTCGCGTCGATCCCGATGAGCGTGACGCGCGGCGGCGTCATCCCGGACTCGAGACCGGCCCGCATGTTCTCGATGTGCTGCTCGACGTAGCCGGGAAACGCGCGGAGCCGGGCCAGGTAGGCGCGCACGTCCCCGGCGCTCTTCAGCTCGGTCGTGTCAGCGAGCCGCGCGAACGAAGAGTGAAAGCCCGAGTCGGCGTTCAGCGGGATCATCCACTCGCCGAAGCGGAACGCGTCGACGCGCTCGGCGATGTCGCGCACGAGCATCGCGTGCGTCACGCGCCCGTCGCGGTCGAGGGCGTCCGCGTCGATCGCTCGCAGACGCTCGAGTCGCTTTGCATCGTCGGCTGCGCGCCTCGCGAGGGCCTCCGGGGAGACGTCGGGCAGCCGGTCGCGCCCTTCGTCGCGATCGACGGACGTCGCGAAGAGTGGGTTCGCCGCGACGCGCGCTTCCCAGTCCTCCGCGACCAGCCGTTCGAGCGCATCTGCGGGCTCCTCGGCGCGGGGCACCGCGAACGGGAGGGCGACGACGGACAGAAGGGCGGCGCGGGGCACGACTCGGAGCATTCCCCGAGTATGCGCGAGCCGCGTCGTCCGTTCCGACGAGCCCCGCGCCGTCAGGTCGACGTTCACATGCCGTACCCGACGGGCCCGTGGCCCGGGACACCGACGTAGCCGGCGCCGGACTGGGCGTCGTGGTTGCCGGCGCTGAAGCCCGTGCTCCAGAAGCTGTCGGTGCGCGCGGCGGTGCCCCACGCTCCCTGCGGCACGCCGTACTGGGTCCCGTAGGGCGCCGCGTAGGCCGCGCCGAACGGGCCGCCGTAGGGAAGCTCGGGCTCGGACAGCAGCGAGTCGGCGAGCGCCGCGGCCCCGACGAGGGCAGCGGCGATGACGAGGTGACGGGGGCGGATCTGCATGTTGGGTTCCACAGCGAGGGACGGGGTGGGCATCCCCTCGAAGCCCGGTCCGTCCGAGGCGCAACGGACAATTCGGGCGGGGTCTTCGGGCCCGCGTTGCAACCGACCCGGGCGCCGTGCGATCTTCGTCAGGACGATGCTGGTCGAACTCCTTCTCCAGGACCTCGCACTCTTCGAACGGGCGGGGCTCGAGTTCGGAACTGGACTCAACGCGGTCACGGGCGAGACGGGCGCCGGCAAGAGCCTCCTGGTCGACGCCCTGGAGCTCCTCCTCGGACGTCGCGCCCGCGCGGCGATGGTCCGCAAGGGCGCCGAGCGCGCGCGCGTCGAGGGGCGCTTCGTCCTCCCGCTGGAGGGCTACGGCGAGCTCGTGGCCGACTGGCTCGCCGAGAACCTGCCCGAGGCGCTGGAGGAGCGCGACCGGGACGACGAGCTCGAGCTGATCCTCACCCGGACGATCGGCCGCGACGGGCGGAGCCGCGCGCACGTGAACCACCGCCCGGTGACGCAGTCGCTCCTGCGCGCGCTGGCTGCGCAGCTCGTCGAGATCCATGGACAGAACGAGCACCAGCGGCTGTTCGAGCCGGTCGAGCAGCTGCGTCTGGTCGACGCCTTCGGCGGGCTTCAGGACGCGGTCGCCGGCTACCGCGAGCGCCGGGAGCGCTGGCTCGACCTCGCGGCGCGCCTCGAGGACCTCGAGGCCGGCGAGTCCGAGCGGCTCCAGCGACTCGACCTCGTTCGCTTCCAGGCGGCGGAGCTCGCCGAGGCGGACCCGTCGGCGGACGAGGTCGACGGGCTGCGCTCGGAGCGCGAGCTCCTGCGGCACGCGGCCGACGTCGGCGCAGACGTCGGCGCGGCGCTGCACGAGCTGACGGAAGCCGACGCCCCCGCGCTCGACGTCGTGCGTCGGGCCGAGCGCGCGCTCGAGGCCTGGGAGGAGAAGATCGCGCCGCTCGCGGAGCCGGTCCAGGGACTGCGCGAAGCCTCGCTGCTGCTGGAGGAGGTCTCCCGCCAGCTCGCCGCGTTCCTCGACGGCGTCGACGTCGACCCGGCGCGTCTGCAGGCGGTCGAGGATCGGCTGGGGATGCTCGAGCGCCTCGCGCGCAAGTACGGAACGGACGTCGCGGGGCTCGAGGAGCGTCGCCGCGCGCTGGACGACGAGCTCGAGATGGCCCTCGGCGGCTCCGTCGATCGCGACGAGCTCGAGGCCGAGGTCGCCGAGGCACGCGCTGCGGTGGAGGAGTCCGCGCGCCGACTCACCAGGGCACGGAAGGGCCTCGCGAAGAAGCTCCAGCGGGCCGTCGAGGCGGGGCTCGCCGACCTCGGGCTCGCGCGGGCGCAGTTCTCGATGGCGCTGACCCCCAACGCCGTGTCCGGGGACGGCCTCGACGCCGACCGCCGACGGTTCGGGCCCACGGGCGCCGAGGCCGTCGAGCTCCTCTTGGCCGCCAACCCCGGCGAGGATCCGCAGCCGCTGCGCCGCGTGGCCTCGGGGGGCGAGGCCGCTCGCATCTTCCTCGCGCTCCGCGGCGCGCTCGCCGTGCGGCGCTCGACGCCGACGCTCGTCTTCGACGAGGTCGACGCGGGCGTGGGGGGCCGGCTCGGCCCCGAGGTCGCCCGGAACCTGGAGCGGCTCGGGCGCCACCACCAGGTGCTCTGCGTCACCCACCTGCCGGCGATCGCCGCGCGGGCCGCGCGCCACCTGCGCGTCGCCAAGGAGGTCGACGGCGGGCGAACGCGGACGAGGACCGAGGCCCTCACGGGGGCCGCGCGCGAGGCCGAGATCGCCGACATGATCGCCGGCGGCGCGGACGAGCCGACGGCCCTCGCCGAAGCGAAGCGGCTGCTGGAGAGCTGATCGGGGGGCGCGACCGGACGGAATCGAGCAGAAAGTCGGGCATATCGCGTATGCATACTCCGTATACGCCGCCCGGCAGCCCCTCGATTCCGCCCCATGACCGTCCGCCAGAGCCTCCTCGCCCTCCTCGCCGACCGCCCCCGTCACGGCTACGGCCTCAAGTCCGGGTTCGAAGACCGGACCGGCGGCGCATGGCCCCTCAACGTCGGTCAGGTCTACACGACCCTCGCGCGCCTCCAGCGCGACGGGCTCGTCGCCACCGACGCCGAGGACGACGGCGACCGCCAGGTCTGGCGGATCACGCCCACGGGCCGCGAGGCGCTCGAGGAGTGGTACGCGCGGCCCGTCGTCGACGACCCGCCCGCCCGCGACGAGCTCGCGATCAAGGTGCTCCTCGCGATGGCCGCCGAGTCGGTCGAGATCGGCGCGCTGCTCCAGAGCCAGAGGCGGGCGTCGATGGAGAGGCTCCAGGAGCTGACGCGTCTCAAGGCCCGCGCCGACCCGGAGCACGAGCTGCCCTGGCTGCTCCTGCTCGACGCGCTCGTCCTGAAGATGCGCGCGGAGATCGAGTGGCTCGATCTCTGCGAGCAGCGGCTGGCGGCGCGCCAGGACGAAGGTCCGGGAGCGGCGCGGTGAGTGCACGAGGTGACGTGCTCGTGCGTCTGCAGGGCGTGACGCGCGTCCATGGCGAGGGGGAGCGAGCGGTTCGCGCGCTCGGGCCCGTCGACCTCGAGGTCGAGGCGGGCGAGCTCGTGGCGATCATGGGGCCGTCCGGCTCCGGGAAGACGACCCTCCTCCAGATCGCAGGAGCGCTCGATCGGCCGACGGAGGGTCGCGTGCTCGTCGCCGGCAGCGACCCGACGCAGCTCAGCGCAGCCGAGCGCGCCGCGCTCCTGCGGAACGCGCTCGGGTTCGTCTTCCAGGACCTCAATCTGCTGCCTGGACTCACCGCGGCAGAGAACGTCGCGCTTCCACTCGAACTGGACGGGACGTCCGTGCGCGCCGCGCGAGAAGCAGGGGGCCGGGCCCTCGCGGCCGTGGGACTGGAGCATCTCAGCGATCGCTTCCCCGACGACCTCTCGGGCGGCGAGCAGCAGCGCGGTGCGATCGCACGCGCCGTCGTCGGTACGCGGAGACAAAAACACCCGGACGAGCCCACGGG
>JBCCSK010000078.1:0-19098 GCA_039200205.1 Planctomycetota bacterium | reverse complement strand
CTCGAAGGACGGATGTCCGACGGCGTTGACATCTCTCACGTCCAGCGCTTCGACGTGCGCTCCCGAGGGACCCCGCGCGAGCCATTCGAGCAGCTCACCGACGCTCGCCTCCGCCCCTTCGACGTGCACCTCGACCGTCCCGTCCTCCAGGTTCCTCACCCAGCCGCGCAGTCCGAGCGCCCGCGCCTCCAGGCGCGTATGCCAGCGGAAGCCGACGCCCTGGACGCGCCCTTCGACGACGACCCGGCGCGCGACGCCGCTCACGGCTGCCCCGAACCCGTCGCGACCGAGACAGGAGCGCCGGCCCCACCGTGCATCGTGAACGTGAACGGGAGACTCGCCACGATCCGCCCCTCCAGCGACCGCAGCGCGGCGATCCTCGCGTCCGCGACCTCGCGTCCGAAGATGCGGCGCGCAAAGCGCGCGTAGAGCCCCTGATGCGCCGCCTCGGACGGCAGGAGCTCAGCGTACAGGGCGCGCAGCCGCTCGTCGCTCGCGTGCTCGCTCAGGAGGTGGAAGCGCTCGAGGCTTCGCGCCTCGATCAGGTGCGCGAGCACGAGCCGGTCGAGGACGAGGCTCGTCCGCGTCGCCGCCGATTCGCGATGGAGCGCCGCCGCGTACGGGTTCTCCGTCTGCTCGCCGAGCGCGCCCCCTCGCGACTCCAGCTCGTCGAGGACGGTTCGAAAGTGCTCCATCTCTTCGATCGCGACGTCGGCCAGCGCGCGGACGAGGTCGACGACGTCGGCGTTCTTCGCGATCAGTGCGTGCGCAGACGCCGCGGCCTTCAGCTCGCAGTGGGCGTGGTCCGCGAGGAGCGCGAGCGGCTCACGCTCCACCCGGCCGACCCACTCGGCGGGCGTTGCGAAGTCGAGCGGAAAGCCCATGGCGCTCGCGGAGTCAGCGGTTCTCGCCCGGCACCCAGAGCACGTCGCCTCGACCGCCGTCGTTGGCCGCGCGCGCGAGGACGAAGAGGAGGTCGGAGAGCCGGTTCAGGAAGCGCAGCACCTCTTCGTTGACGCGCCCCTCTTCCTCGTGGGCGAGGAGCTCGACGACGCCGCGTTCGGCCCGCCGACACACGGTGCGCGCCAGGTGCAGCCAGGCCGCCGCCGAGGTTCCGCCCGGCAGCACGAACGAGTTGAGCGGCTCGAGGCCTTCGTTGACCTCGTCGATCCACTCCTCGAGGCGCTTCGCGTAGCTCGACGTGATGCGCAGCTTCTCGCCGGCCTCGCCCGGGACGCAGAGGTCCGAGCCGACGTCGAACAGGTCGTTCTGGATCGTCTGGAGCCACTTGGAGTGACGGTCGTCGACGCCGGCGACGATCGCGAGTCCGATCACGCTAGAGAGTTCGTCGACGTTGCCGTAGGCGGCCACGCGCACGTGGTGCTTGGGAAGCGACGATCCGTCACCGAGCTGGGTCGTGCCCTTGTCTCCGGAACGCGTGTAGATCTTGCTGAGATGCACCATGGCGAGGCACGAATCCTAGGACACGAAGTATCGAATGGCGAATCGTCGCCGGACGCGCGTCAGGTTCGCCCCCAGTCCTTACTGTGATGCGTCCGTTCTCCCCGGGACCACAAGATCTCATTGGCGCCTGTCTCGCGCCGTCAACGAGGGCCCCATTCGATGAAAACGAGCCGTTTCACGGCGACACTGATCGCCAGCTCGATGCTCTTTGGCTCCGCCGCCTTCGGAGCCGCCCCCCAGGACACGTTCGAGCCGAACGACGACTGCACGTCGCCGCCGGTCCTCGTTCCCGGAACCACGACCGGCCTCACCCTGGGCCCCGACGACGACTACTTCGTCGTGAGCGCTCCGGCGAACGCGACGATCACCGTCGACGTCCGGGACACCGGTAGCAACAGCCTCGACGTCGAACTCCTCGAGTTCGGCTGCGGCACCCTCCTCGCGAGCGCCTCGGGCGCTCCCGTCGAGTACTTCAACTGCGAACCCGACCCGGCGGCTCCGCCGGTCGACCTGGTGATCCTGGTGCCCGCCAACGGCGCCAACGACCTCGGCTACACGATCGATATCACGGAGGAGGTTGCGGTCGACGATCCGCTCGAGGACAACGACTCGTGCGGGACGATCTCCACCGCACCGCTGATCCAGAGCTTCACGACCGTCGATCTGCTCGTGACCGGCTGCGACGAGGACCACTTCCTCGCGCGCCTGCTGCGGTCGGGCGTCCAGGTCCAGGTCGACGTCCTCTTCTCACACGCCGACGGCGACGTCGACGTCGAGCTCCTCGAGTTCGTGCCGGGAACGATGGGCCAGCCCGGGTCGTGTGGAGCGGTCCTCGGCTCGTCGACGTCGACCGACGACAACGAGTCGATCTTCTACACGTACGACAACCCCGGCAACCCGACGCTCCCGCGCGGCGTGGTCGTGCGCGTTTTCATGAAGGGCGGCATCGGCCTCAACGAGTACGCCCTCTCGGTGTGCTTCGGCGACGAGACGACGTTCCCCCTCGTCGGGACGCAGGTCTGCCAGGGCGTCGTGAACTCGACGGGTCGCCCGTCGACCCTCTGCGGCGTCGGCAGCGCCCTCGCGACCGACAACAACCTCGACCTCTACGTCGTCGACCTCCCGCCGAACTCCGTCGGCTACTTCATCACGGCGCCGGACGCGGGCTTCACGCCCAACCCCGGCGGGTCGCTCGGCAACCTGTGCCTCGGCACGCCGGGCCGCTACTCGTTCGACGTGCTCCCCACCGGATCGGCGTCGACCGGCGCGGCGTTCTACCGGCCGGACCTCTCGAACACGCCGATCGCCGGCGGTTCGTTCGCGCCGGTCGTGGGCGGCCAGTCACAGCTGTGGCAGTTCTGGCACCGCGACAACTCGATGGGCGCTCCGGTCTCGAACTTCTCGAGCGCGCTGAGGGTCGACTTCCAGTAGTCGCCCTCCCTCGGTCAAGGCACGATCGGGATCGCGAGCGCGTTGGTGGTGCGACCGCCAACGAGCCCGGGCTCCCGTCGCCATCCCTGCGCGAACACCTTGCTCCCGACTGGGAGGCCGAGGGTGTCCGTGTCGAGGACGAAGCGGAACCCGACGAGGCCGAGTCCCTGGAACGGTCCCTCGAAGGGGACGACGTTGAGCGCTCCGCCGACGCACAGTTCCGCCGACGGTCCGACCGGGAGCTGCGCGAACGACGTCCCGAGC
Organism: Planctomycetota bacterium; assembly: GCA_039200205.1. GTDB lineage: Bacteria > Planctomycetota > UBA1135 > UBA1135 > Saltatorellus. The sequence continues at coordinate 15,939 of JBCCSK010000078.1, read as the reverse complement.
ACGAAGAAGTGCGTCTGCCCGTCGAACTCCGGCGGGGTCCCCCAGCCGTACTCGCGAACCGAAGGCTGGTCCGGGTCACGACCCGACACGAAGAGGCCGGAGACCGTCGCCGACGACAGGCTGGAACAGGCGACGTCGATGATCCCGAGCGAGTCGACGGGCTCGAGCAGCTCGATGTCGAGGGAGCTCTGCGCGAGCAGTCGACCGCCGAACGCGTAGTAGATCGCCTGACTCTCGCTCGCGATGACGCGCTCTCGACGGACCCAACCCGTCGACGTTCGCTCGAACCGCTCCCCGACCCTGTCGAGTCCACCGATCACGGCGAGTTCATCGCCAGCGAGATCAACCAGGGACCCGAAGAACCCGCCGCTGTCCGGAGCGATCGCGCAGCGTCCGGTCGGCCGAACGACGTCCGCGACGACGTAGTCGCCCGCCGCTCCACGCTCGTAGACGATGACGCGACCGCAGGGGTCGCCGACGACTCCCACGGGAGCTCCGACGACGATCCGACCGTTGTCGGCGTCCATGCTGCGCACGGTCGCTCGCGACCAGTCGATGCCGGCCGGCGGCGCAAGGACCTGGGTCTCCGACCAGCCCGCGGCTCCACGCTCGAGCACGCGGACGCTCACGTTCGTGAACGCTGACGTCGGAGCGACGTCGGCGAAAAGCAGAACGGCAGTGTCGCCGTCGAGGGCGAGGTCGATGACGACGGACTGTGTGCTGATCGACTGGCTCCACTCGAGGATCGCCTGCCCCGGCGTGCTCAGGTCGTAGACCGCCATGAGCCTCTCGGTCGCGTGGCGCACGATCGCTCGCTCTCCGTCGATGTCGGCCAGGAGCCCGCCGAATACGAAGGTCCCGAGGACCGGCATCAGACCCAGGTCGGGCCCGGGGCTCCAGCCTGCCGCCGTCCGCTCCCAGACCTGGGGCAGGAACCCGGGACCGAGGCCGACCGCGCGGGTCTCTCCGAGCGCGCGACCCGACAGTCCTGGGAGTGCTCCGGTGCGAACGAGTCCGCCGGCGGGGCTCGCCTCCAGCACCCAGGAGTCGAAGCCCGAAACGCCCACGGCACGTCGCACCGGGCCCTGGGCGCTATCGCCCGATTGGACGTCGGCGAGTTGAAGAAGGGGGACCGAGTCGACCCCCTGGACAGGGGCCGGCGCGAGCGGCGAGAGCAAGGCAGCGGGAATTCACATCATCATCGCCGGCGGCAGCGCAAGCACCGTGCCGCCGCAGCTCCCCCATCACGCGTCGCTCTCGTCCCGGCGCTCTTCGTGCCTCTCGACGGCCTCGCGGCGCCTGGCGCCCTTCGTCTGGTCGTCGAGCCCGAACTCGGACGGGATCGACTCCGAGCCGAGCGCGTTCAGCACGAGGTGGAGCGCCCGCGCGTCGCGCGGCTCCATCGGCGCGCGCGACACGATCCGCTCGATCGCGGCCTCGATGTCGCGCGCGGCGGACTCCGTCTGCGCCACCTCTCCCGCGAAGACCTCGATCATCCGGGCCTTCAGGAACGCGCGGCCGCGCTGGTCGAGTCGCTTCGGTCCGGGCTCGTCCTGGTGGACCTCGGTTCCCGTGAACAGGCTGTAGAGAACGACCGTCACGGCCTGGGCCAGGTTGAGCGAGGTGTGCTCGGGCGCGGTGCGGAGGTGCGCGAGCTCCTGACACGCGGCGGCCTCCTCGCGGGTCAGGCCGCTCTCCTCGCTGCCGAAGACGAGCGCGAGCGTCTGATCGGGATCGTCGCCGACGCCGCGCAGGTCGGGGACGCGCTCGCGCCAGTCGAAGCGCTTGACCTTCTTCCGCGCGCGCGCCGTGAAGCCAACGGAGTGGTGACAGCCGTCGAGCGCCTCGTCGATCGTGTCGACGACGCGGATCGCGTCGCGTGCCTCCTCGCCGCCGTGAGACATCAGGTCGAAGTCGGGGTGGATCAGGAGAGACGGTCGCCCGGGCTCCTTCACGACGACCTCGGCCGGACCGAAGTTCAGCGCGGCGCGCAGCACGGCGCCGACGTTCCGCGGCCCGGCCGGGCGGCACAGGACGATGCGCTTCACGCGGGACTCCCGAGCACGCCGCTCACTCGCCGGAGGGAAGGGCCTTCAGGAAGAGCAGCGCGTCCCGCTCCAGCGCAGCCTCGACGCCGCGCACGGGACCGATCGCCGTCCGCCGCACGACGATGGGCGCGTCCGCCGCCGCTTCCGCGTAGAGGGCCTGCGACACGCCCGCGAGATCCTCGGAAGCGCGGGGCTGCCAGCCGGGCGCGATGAACGCGAGGTTCGTGGGCGAGGCGTAGCGCAGATCGTCGACGATGAATTCATCGGGACGCACGAAGCGGTCGCCGAGTCGACACGAGATCGCGAACTCCTCGTCCCCCGAACGCTTGACCCGCACGTCGAACGGGGCGGTCCCCGCGATGCGCACCAGGTCCCCGCGACCGGGAACGAACGTGCGCTGCGCGGGTCCGCCCGCGACGACCTCGATCGAGTCCTCGGGCGTCCGCGGCGGCCACGTGGCGACGAGCAGCTCGACCGGCCCCTCGCCGGTGACGTCGAGCTTCCACCAAAGGCCCTCGGCGCGCCCGATCCTCACGATCGCGGACTCGTCCGGCGCCGCCGCGGGTCCGTCCTCGCTCGGGACCCACAGCACCGGCACCTCGTCGAGCCGCGCGGAGCCGAGGGCAACGTCGGCTGGGCGAAGCTCGACCTCCTGCGCGTCGAGTTCGATGAGCACGTCCGTGGCGCGCGACTCGAGCTGGAGCGAGAGCGACTCCGGCGCGTCGCCGCCGAGCGTGCGCGCCCCCCACACTCGCGGCCCGACCGAATCGGCGGGCGAGGCGAGCACGCGCCCGTCGGCGGCGCGCCAGCGAACGTCGACCGGGCCCGCGCCCGCGCCTCGCTCGACGACGATCTCGGCCGGCGAGAACGCGTCGTTCAGCGCGGCGACGAGCGCGGCGTCGGGTTCACGGTCGAGCAGGTCGCCCGTCCGGGCGAACGCGTACGTGCGATCGTCGAAGCGGTAGCGCTCGATCTGCTCGTCGCCGTCGACGACGGCGGCGATGGTGAAACGCGTGTCGAAGACGAGCGCGGGAGCGTCGTCCGTCGTCGCGAGCGGCAGCTCGAACGCGCGCGCGAGCGAGCGCGTCACCTCGACGACCGACGTCGTCTCGGGTCTCCGTCCCGCGTCACGGCCCCCGGTCCAGCGAACGATCAGCGGGACGTCGATCAGCGAGGGACGCAGTCGCGCGCCCGCGAGGACCGTGGACGACTCGGGGGCCCGGCCGCGCGGCGCGCAGACGACGACGGTCGCCGTCTCGGCGCGGCCCGCGCTCTCGATCGCGTCGAGCAGCTCGCCCACCGCCCTGTCCATCGCGGCGAGGTGACCGTCGCGCAGGGCACGCTCGAGCGCGAGGGCGGCCTGACTGCCCCGCGCCCGGCCGAACGACTCGCGAAGAGCGGAAACGGCCCCGGACGGCTCGACCTCGATGCGCTCCAGGTTCGATGCGACGTCGGGCAGTCGCTCGGCGAACGGCGCGAGGCGTTCGGCAACGAATGGCGCCGCGACGGCGTCCGGCGGCGGCACGCGGTTCCAGCGATCCGCGACGTCACCGAAGACGACGAACGCGAACACGCCCTTCCCCGGCTCTTCGAGCGCGGCCTCCAGCGCCGTCCGTGCTCCGAGGCCGACGGCGGCCGCGTCGCGCGCCGGCGCGCCAATCTGCGGCGCCTCGTACACGTCGAAGCCGGCCGAGAAGCCGCTGAGCCCGCGCGCGTGCCGCGGATCCGAGAGGCTCGCGATCGTCGTCCACTCGCGGCCCTGGAACGCCTCGGAGATCGTCGTGATCGAAGCGGCGAGCGAGGCGCGTCCCTGATCGCGCAGCGAGCCGACGCCGTGCTCGGGCGGGAGCATCCCCGAGAGCATCGACGCGACCCCTGCGTTGCCGCCGGTCGCGACCGCAACCGCGTCGTCGAAGACCTCTGCGCCGGCGGCGACCGCGTCGATGCGCGGCGTCGAGCGAGCGTCACCGCCCCAGAGCGCGAGCTCGTCGCGCTCGACGCCGTCGAGGACGACGAACAGGACGACATCGCTCGCAGCGCGCGGCGTGTCGGACGCGCCGGCGTTCGGCTTGCCGCCGGGGAGGCCCCAGGCGGGAACGAGGTCGGGCTCCGGCGTGTCCGCGCGGTTGGCGCCGCCGCAGCCGAGCGCGAAGAGCGCGAGGAGTGTCCAGGGTCTCGTCATGCGCGTAGCGCGGCGAGCTGCGCCGGCGCCGGGTTCCCACCGGAGATCGTGACCGCGACGCGCAACGGCCGCCCCGCGTCGTGGACCGGAGTCCGTCTCGCGAGCGCGGCGCGCACCGTGCTTTCGAAGCGCGGATCGAGCACGGCGGCGTAGGCAGCGGCGCCGGCAGGCTCGACGACCTCGGCCCGCCACCCGGCGGCGGCGTCGTCGTTGACGAGGGTCCGCTGCGCAGCGTAGATCGCCTCGTCCGTGAGCGTGAGGACGCCGTCGAGCGCCGCGCCGCAGACGCGTACATTGCGCTCGCCCGCGAACGGCGTCGTGAGCCCCTGGATCGCGCTGGTGACGGCGTCGAGGTGCACGCTCTTCCCCGCGCTCAGCCCGGCCTCCATCGCGGCCGCTCCCTTTGGCTCCGCGCCGAGCACGACGGGGCGCGCGCCCAGCGCGCGGCGCAGCGCGAGCGAGCTTCCGGCGCTGAGTCCCCCGCCACCGACGCAGAGCACGACGACGTCCACCTCGGGCCAGTCCTCGGCGATCTCGACCCCGACGGTGCCGGCGCCCTCGATCGTCCCGTCGCGGTCGTAGGGGTGGATCCAGGTCTTGCCGGACTCCGCGAGCTCGGCGGCGACGACATCCGCCTGCCAGCGATCGGGCGCGAGCACGACCTCGGCCCCCTCCGCGCGGCACGCCTCGATCTTGTTCGGGTAGGCGTCCTTCGGCATCACGATCGTCGCAGGCACGCCGGCGCGACGTGCGGCCCAGGAGAGGGCGCGCCCGTGGTTGCCGGAGCTCGACGCGACGACCCCCTCCGCCCGCTCGTCGGCGGAGAGCTGGAGCACGTTGTTCAGCGCACCGCGCGCCTTGAACGAGCCCGTCACCTGGCGGTTCTCCATCTTGCCGCGCAGATCGAGCCCCTCGGCGCTGCCAGGGAGGCGCAGGAGGGGCGTCCGGTCGATCGAGTCGCCGATCCGGGCGGCCGCGGCAGCGAAGTCGATCGCGGGAAACGCGCCCTCCCAGGGCGCCTCGCGCAGGGCTTCGTTCGACCACATGTCCGTGAGTCTAGGGACGCTGGGCGCCGGGTCCCACAGCTCTGCGAATTCGAACTAGACTCGCCGCGTGCCGCTGCAGGTGGAAGAGCGACAGCCGACGGCCGGGCGGCCGGTCGTCGAAGGACTGCCCTTCACCGCGCCCTGGCTGCTGGCGCCGATGGAGGGCGTGACGGCGCCGTCGTTCCGTGACCTGGTTCTCGCGCGCCATCGGCCGGCGGACCTCGGGGGTGCCTTCACCGAGTTCGTGCGCGTCGTGACAGGTCCCGTGCAGCCGCGCGTGCTGGAGCGGCACCTCGGGTCACGCCGCTTCCCGATCCCGGTCGGCGTCCAGCTGATGGGCCGCGACCTCGCCGGGGTCGAGGGGTCGGCGCGCAACGTGGCGGACCTGGGAGTGCCGGTCCTCGACCTCAACTTCGGCTGCCCCGCCCGCGGCGCGCTGCGGGGCTGCGCCGGCGCGGCCGCCCTTCGCGAGCCAACCGGGCTCGAGGAGACGGTGCGCGCCGCAGTCCGGGGCGTCGAGGATCGCATCCCCGTAACGGCCAAGATCCGCGCGGGCTTCGACCACGCTCGCGACGTCGAGGTCCTCGCGCGCGCAGCCGAGGCCGGTGGCGCGGCGATGCTCACGATCCACTGCCGGACCCGCCGCGAGGGCTACCAGGACGAGGTCGACTGGACGCGGATCGCTCGCGCGGTCGACGCGGTCGAGATCCCCGTCGCGGGCAACGGCAGCGCGTGGGGCCACGCGGACCTGGAGCGGATGCGGCGCGAGACGGGCTGCCGCTTCGTGATGGTCGGCCGGGGCGCGCTATGCGATCCATGGATCTTCTCGGGCCGCGACGTCGGACGCGCCGAAGCGGCGCGCTTCCTCGTCGAGTACCACGACGTCCTCGTCTCTCTCGGCGCGCGGCCGAAGGGCGCGATCGGGCGCGTCAAGCAGCTCTTGCAGTACTGGACCGCGGGGGGGCTCGTCGCCGGTGACGAGGATCGGACGCGGTGGCTCCGGACGGCGGATCCCGAGGCGATCGTCGTCGAGCTGCGTCGGATCGCGGTGGAGCGGGCCGCATGAACGGCCGAGATCCCGAGTACGAAGAGCGACTGCGGCGTGTGCGAACCCGCCTGGTCGACGCGCAGGCCCGTCTTCGCGAGCAAGGCGAGACGGCGTTCGCGATCGAGCTCGGCGGCGACGATCGCGCGGGCGTCCACCGCCTGACCAAGAGGCTCTTCGAGTGGATGGACGCGCACTACATGGACGCGCACGTCCAGGGGCGCCCGCGCGGGGAAGAGCGCAAGCAGCCGTCGCTCGGGCGCATGTGGAGGGACTGTCCGCGGGCCGGGCGCGGCACGGTCTTCGTCCGCTCGGCGGCCCACAACGCGCTCGCCGAGCGCGTGCGCGGACGCCTCAAGCGCAAGCGCTTCGAGCGCGAGCTCGAGCACATCCGGCAGCTCGAGATGATGTTCGCGCGCGAGGGCGTCAAGCTCGTCAAGCTCTGGCTGACGGTTTCGCCGAAGGAGCACCGGCGGCGCAGCGAATCGCTCGGCGACCTCGATCACTGGCGCCAGAAGCAGATGGACCGCGCGCTGGTCCGCGACCTCGAGGACGGCGGTGAGGTCGCAAGGGCCGTTCGCTCGGCGACGGATCACGAAGACGCGCCGTGGCACTTGCTCGATGGACAGAACCCGCGCGAGCGGGATCTCATCGCGGCCGAGATCATCGCCACCGCGCTCGACGAGGCGGCCGAGGGGCGAACCGCCGCGAACGACGACGTCGACCTCCCTCCCGCTCCGGCCGATGCCTCGCGTCGGGTCGAAGAGCTCTTCTTCCCGGAGGGGCTCGTGCACGAGGTTCCGGACGAGGCGACCTACCACGATCGCCTGCGGCGACTTCGGGCGGAGATCACCGAGCGTGCGATCGAGTCGCTGCGCGACGACCGCGCGACGGTCGTCGTCGTCGAAGGCTGGGATGCTTCGGGCAAGGGCGGCGCCATTCGACGCGCGCTCCCCGCGCTCGACCCCGGCTTCTTCCGCGTCGTGCCGACCGCCGCACCCGATGCGGTCGAACGCGCCTACCCCTACCTGTGGCGCTTCTGGCGCGACCTGCCGCTTCCGGGCCACATCACGTTCTTCGATCGGTCGTGGTACGGGCGTGTCCTCGTCGAGCGCGTCGAAGGCTCTGCGACCGAGGCAGAATGGAAGCGCGCATACGACGAGATCATCGACTTCGAGGACCAGCTCCTCGAAGCCGAGATGCGCGTCGTCAAGATCTGGATGGAGGTCTCGGACGAAGAGCAGCTCCGCCGCTTCAAGTGTCGCGAGGAGTTGCCCGAGAAGCGCCACAAGATCGCCCCCGAGCACTGGCGCAACCGCGAGAAGCGCACCGAGTACGAAGAGGCGATCCGCGAGGCGATCGCACGAACGGACCGGCCGTCTGCACGCTGGAACGTCATTGGCGCCGAGAACAAGCGAGCCGGGCGGCTGCGGTTCCTGGAGATCCTGCGGGACGCGCTCGGTTGAGGTCCGGGTGCGGGCAGTCCGAGCCGGCGTCGCCGGTCGGGGTTGCACGCACCCGGCCTTCATTCACTCGAACGTGATCTCCAGTGCGTCCGTGAAGTTGCTCGTCGTCGAGCCTCCGACGGAGTCGCGGTGCCAGCACTGGAAGTTCCACGTCTCGCCCGGCGCGATCGGCACGGGACCGGTCGGCGTCGGCGTCAGGCCGAGATCGATGGGAACGGTCGCGGTTCCACTCGCGCCCGTCACGAAGATCGCGGAGGCGTAGCGGCCGATCGCGCCAGCAACGCAGAGGTTGCCCGCCGAACCGCCGGGACCGACGATGAACCCGCGCGTTCGGGAGACGATGAAGAACCCGGCGCTGAACGGCGGAAGATCGGATGCGATGAGCCGCACGCAGTTCAGATCGACCTCCGTGCTGCCGATGGCGCCGATCACGCCAGGCGCTCCCGTCGAATTCGGGACGGCCGGCGTGCAGTAGCGCGTCCCGATCGGATCCTCGCACTCGATCGTGTACAGAGCGATCGCGTCGACGTCGTCACCGAGAGTCAGGATCGGCGCGTTGGTCCCGTCCAGAAGCGACGCGTAGAGGGCCTTCGGATCGAACGTGCCCGACTCGTCCTCGAGCGTGATCAGATCGTCGCCGTCGACGCTGAAGACGAGACCGAGCGCCATGGAGCCGCTGAAGTGCGGGACCCAGGCGAACTCGAACGCGTCGATGTCCGTTCCGTCGGGCAGTCCGAGCTGCGCCGGCGTCAAGACGCGCTCCGGGAGCATCCCCGGCCGCGCGCGCCAGATCTCGCCCGCCTCCATGTCGAGGGACGGGAACATGCTGTGCCCCTCGCCCTCGGAGTCGACGCTGAAGTACACGAACTCGCCGTCGCGGAGCCAGTCGAGCGCATCGACGTCGTCGTCGTCGAGGTCCCCCGCGTCGGGATTCGGCGCGAGTCCCCTGTGGACGTCGAGCTCGTCGCGCTCCGGGGCGAGGGTGACGACCGTCGAGCCTGCGAGCTCGAGCCTCCACAGTTCGTCTCGACCACCCGTCGTTCCGTACGTTGCGCCCACGGGCGATGAGGACTCGACGGGCGTGCGCTCGCTCGGAGTGCACGCGGTCCAACCCTCATCGCCGTCGTCGTCGTACGAGATCAGGAAGTAGGACGTGTCGTAGATCCCCCCTCGCTGATCGAGCGGGACCTGATCGCGGAAGATCGTCTGCTGCTGGTCGATCAGCGGCTTGATGTTGAGCCCGATGTCGTCGATCGCGTCGATGTCGAGCGTCCTCGTGAAGACCGAGGAGCCGCTGCAGATCCACGTCGGAGGACCAGCTCCGGGTGCACTCGGCCCATGCACGGGGAGATGCTCCTCGTCGTCGAGGAACACGCCCGGCGTGGTGCCGAGGCTCTCCAGAACGATGTCGCCGCAGTCGATCGTCTCGTCACCGTCGGCGTTCGGGTCGCGGAACTCGCAGTCGGAGCTGCGGTCCAGCGAAAAGGCCAGGCTCGGTGCCGTCAGGATGCGCAGCTGGTCCATCTGCGCGCCGACCTGCATGCGCGCGCTCGCGCGCCGCATCCACTGCTCGACCGAATCGGGCTCGAGGATGTCCTCGAGTCCGCGGTAGGACTCCGTCGGATACACGACGGACGGGGCACCGAGCTGTGCATCGCTCGCGGCCAGCCGTGTGCGGTCCCAGATGAGCGCCACGATCGGCTCGTCGAAGAGCACGCCGACCGAGAGGTCGAGGGACGAGAGCGTGCTCGTGTCCGCGTGGATCAGGTAGCTGCTGACGACGGTTCCCGCGGGCAGCACGGCAGCGGGCGACGAGCCGGAGCCGACCGGCGCATAGCTCTCCATGCTGACCGAATCGACCTCGATCGGGATCGCGAGGACGCGGCGGCTCCGTTCCTTGAAGAGGAAGGCCGTGACGTCGCTCGTCGGCAGCGCCCCGCTGGGCGGCGCGCTCAGAAGCGTGATGTTGGACGAGTGCGCCTTGACGTCGGCGCTCGCCCATCCAGTGAGAGCGAACAGCGCGAGTCCGGACAGGGGGACGATGCTCCGAGAGACGAGCGGTTTGCGACGCGAGTCGCGGGTGAATCGAGTGTTCATGGCGGTATCGGTTGTCGTTGGAGCCGTGGGATCTCACCCGGCCCTACGGAAACCCCGCCCACCACCCGACACGGATTCGCGAGGGCGGCGCTCGCCACGCGAATCGCGTGGCAAACCCGCCACCTACGGCCTGCCAGCGAGCGCTCGGGAACCGCTCAGTCGACGACCTCGCCGGTCGCCGCCAGCCACGCATCGAGACTCTCGATGAGATCGCGCGCGGCCTCCGGCGCGCGGCCCGCGTCGTCGAACGCGCGCCAGCGACTCCCCTCGGCCGGCGTCTTCTCCAGCGCCTCGAACGCGGAGCGCCCCTTGGACTCGAGCGCTTCGAGGGTCTCGGCGTCGAAGGCGAACGGCGTGATCGTCTCGCCTCCCTGGAAGCAGAAGTTCTCGTCCATCCGGAAGCGGCACTCGACGCCCTCCGACGCGTCCTTGTAGAGCGGGACGTGTCCGACCGAGCGCGGCGAGTCCGGGTACACGACGCGCAGGATCACCGCGGACGAGTCGGGGTACGGGAACTGGCCGCCGGTGGTCTCCATCCGGCTCCAGCCGAGCTCGGGCGTCCACGCCTCGACGATGTAGTGCTCCTGCAGGCGCGTGTCGGGGAAGATGCACGCGAGGATGCGCGTCGGGACGCCGCGCGCGTTGAGCATCGCCGCCGCGGCGTTCGCGTATCCGGTGCAGACGCCCTTGCCGGTCTTCAGGCAGTGCACCGAACCCTGGTCACCGCCGCCGGAGTAGCTCATCGCCTGGCTCAGGATCTCGGCGACCGTCGTCCTCGCGGCAGGGAGATCGTCGATCTCGGCGGCGCTCGCGGCCGCGACGACCTCGGGCGCTTCGACGTCCACGCCCGGCGCTCCGTCGAGGTACGCCTTGACCTCCTTCGGCATGCGCTTCGCCGGCGCGAGCTCGACGCCGCGACCGTCCGAGAGATCGCGATCGTGCAGCAGCGTCCACGTCTCGACGCGAAGGGCGACCTCGTCTCCCTTCGCCATCGGCGCAAGCCTGACCTCCAGCGCCCGATTCTCTCGATCGGGAGCAACGGCGAGGGCCTGCACCGCATCCTCGGGCTCGGACGTGACGCGGATGCCGAGCGGCGTCTGCCCCCCGATCGGCGGCGGGACGGAGACGCGCACCCACGGCGCCTCGGCGTCGGACTTCGCAACGGCGGTCGCATCGATGATGGCGGTCCGCACCTGACCGGCGCGGACCTCATCGCGACTCGCCGTGAGGACGCAGTCGTCGAACGAGGCCTCGCACGGCCCGTAGACGCCACACCGGGCGAGCATCCGATCGACGCCGTCCGGCACGTTGACGGAGACCTCCAGGTCCGTCCAGTCGGTCTCGTCGGTCAGGCGAACCGAGCGATGGATCGCGGACAGCTCGGGATCGTCGCTGACGAACGTGATCAGGAGGCAGGCGCCTCCGGTCTCGGTCGGACGATGCAACCGCGCCGCTCCGGTGAACCGGACGGATCGGGTCTTGCGGGGGAGCCGAACCTCCTGCGTGTACGACGTGTACCCGCCCTGGTACTCCACGCGGATCGTCGCGGCGCGCTTGCCCTCGGGCGGGTCCTCGTCGCTGGTCTCGAAGGTCGGCGGCGATCCAGCGGCGAGCGTGGGCGGCCAGATCGTCGTCCAGCCCGTGACGGACGTGCGCCCGCCCTTCTCCATCCCGGGGTTCGTGAGGAGATTCTTGTCGACCGCTTCGCCGGAGGCCGAGGCGAGGAAGACCGAAGCGAACAGGGAGGTGAGGATCGGGAGCGTCATGGCTGAAGTGGCACCGCGGGAGAAGTCGGGGCGTCTCCTACGCAGCGTAGCCACAGCTCGCCCGCACGATGTGTCACGACTGCGTGACCAGGCGCTGAGCTGCGACAAGCAGCGACGCAGAGGGATCGACAGTGCGCCTCCGAGTTCCCGCCCATTCAGAACCGGTACGCACGCAATACAGTCCGATACGGTGTCGCACACCGGTCATCGATACGGTGTCGCACACCGCTCACCCGATACGGTGTCGCACACCGCTCACCAGTTCAGCGACGGACCGGTACCGCACACAGGATCTCGGCGCGACTCCTGGTCGGTGTGCGGTACCGACGAGCCGCCACGGTGCGGATGGGTGTGCGACACCGTATCGTGCTGGATCATCCACCACAGCCCCCATGCGCTCCGTCCTCACAGCTCTCCTCGCTCTCTCCCTCGTCGCCTGCGCCTCCACCGGGAACGCACCAAACACAGCGGCGCGACCAGCGATCTCCCACGACGTCTTCTTCACGCTCGAGGACGCTTCGGATGCGCGCTGCGGTGAGCTCGTCGAGGCCTGCGCGCGCCTCCGCGAGATCCCCGGCGTGATCGAGGTCCTCGCGGGCCGTCGCGACGAGACCCAGACACGCGACGTGAACGATCAGACCTACCACGTCGGCCTTCACGTCGAGTTCGTCGACTCCGCGGCCTACGCCGGCTACGGACCGCATCCCGTGCACCAGGCGCTCCTTGCGGAGTTCAGCGGGAACTTCGAGCGCGTCGTGGTGTTCGACTCCCTCGTCGAGTCGGACTGAGGCCGATACGGAGTCGTTCGTGGGAAGTGGCGCAGAGGGGCCGTCAGTGCGCCTGCGATTGCCGGTCCAGCCGAAACCGGTGCGCTCGTTCGTATGCGGAACACCCTGCTCGCACTCGGTGCTCTCGCGCTCGCCGTCACGACGACGGGTTGCCTGACCCCGGACACGATGTACGTAGCCAGGCCCATCGGCGGTATCGACGACGAAGGCGCGAGTGACGGGATCTACTTCGAGCTTCGCAATGCCGGCGAAGCGGTCAATGGGATCTGGGTCCTTCGTCTCCCCGACGACTGGCCCGAGCGCCCGCGCACGGTGGACGAGGACGGTGTGCTTCGCCTGGTCGACCTGCTCGAGCCCACCTGGATTCCCGCGGTCGACCCGGTCCCGCCGATCGAGCTACAGAATCTCGCGGAACCATGGTTGGTCAAGACGACCGACGCGCCCCGCAACGGTGAAGAGCCGTTCCTGCGGGTGGTCGGGACGTGTCCGGACCCCGAGAGCATTCGACTCCACGAGAGATTCCTGAAGCCCGGACAGTCCATCAAGTACGAGCTCTATCAGGACCTGAGGATCCCGTGGATCGGCTATCAGCTCTTCGCCGTCGTTGAATGCGAGGAGAGGAATCCGAACGGCATGGCGTGGATCTGGATCGCGGACCTGTCCTTCCCCGACACTCGAAACGAACTGGAGTCGTTCGTCGGTACGACGAACCTCGTGCTCGGTGGCGCGCTCGGCACGCTCGTGGTGGAGCCGGCGAAGGCTGTCGCCGGGCTCTTCAGCGACTGAGGACCGACACACGACTCGGTCTCACGCCGCAGCTCGCCTTAGTAGCCAGCGCCGAGCGGCTCGACCCAGTACCGCATCACCTGGAACGGCTTCGACGCCGTCGTTCGGTCCTGGTACACGACCATTCCCGTCCTGTAGTTCCAGTCTGCGTAGTCTGTGCCGCTGTTCGCGATGTCGCCGATCGTAGCCGCGTACTCCGTGTCGGTCGACGTCGTGATCGTGTAGACGAGCCCGCTGGAGAGCCCGACACTCGCGCCGAACGTGGCACCGGGAACACCGAACTCGGTCGAGGCTTCGACGGAGAGCGTCAGCGCGTCGGTCGTCGCGTTGACCGTCGAGAGCGACAGCCCGAAGCCGTTGAACGAGCCGCCGAGTCCGACCGTCGAGCTGCCCCCGACCCAGCCGTCGAACGCCGGCGTCGCACCCTCGACGAGTCCGACGAGCTCGGTCTCGCGGACGTAGGAGCCGGGATCGCCGATCACCGTCGCGCCCGCGGAATGATCGAAGACCGCGCCGGGGCGGATCTGGGCCTGCGGGAAGACCTGGTTGTAGAACGCGAGAGGCCACTTCCACTCGTCCGTGGCGACCGGCACGTTGATCGACATCAGGGTGCCGACCGCGGACGGATCGGCCGCGGAGACGACCTCGTACACGTAGACCAGGTGCAGCGTGCCCTGGAACACGATGCTGTGGACGTCGGACGATGAGCCGTAGGTCGTGAAGGTGCGGACGACCTCCTCGACGCCCGTCGTGCGCTCGACGGTGGCGGCCAGCGTCAGCTTGGCCTGGGCCCCGAGGCCGGTGCCGAAGAGGGAGTCGTTCCCGACCCCGACCGACGTCGAGAGGCTCACGCCCGTCGACGTCGCGTAGGACGTCGAGCTGGAGGAGCCCTGGGTGAAGCTCGAGCCGCTCGCCGCGTAGTTCTGGTCGATGCCGGCCTTCGTCGGCACCGCCTCCATCACGACGACCGGCATCGGGTCGGAGAGCGCGAGCTCCTTCTGGCCCGACCAGCGGACGGTGACGGTCTCGCTGTCGTCGTCGCCGGCGACGAACGCGAACGAGCGGGCGCCGAGCGAGTAGTTCGCGAACGTGCCGATCGGGCCAAAGCGGCGCAGAGAGCCGCTGTCGTCGAAGGCGAGGCGCAAGACCCTCGGCCCGTTGGGACCGTCGGCCTGGTGTCCGATGATCGCCTGCAGCTCCTGGCGACCGTCGCGATCATCGTCGAGCGCCACCATCTGGCACTCGACGGGGCGCTGTCTCTCCGGGCTGTTGGTCGAGCTGCCGATACCCGAATAGAGGGGGAAGGTCGCCCATCCGCCCGCGTCGTCCTGGCGAAAGCGCCAGAGGAAGTACTCCACCCGGTTGAGGCCGAAGGGCAGGGGGACGTAGTTGGTGCGGAGGTACGCGAGTTGCTCCTCGCCCAGCCCCTCGGGATCCTGCACGGTCAGTGCGATGGGGCAGCTGCTCTGGATCGTTCGACTGCCGCCGAACGCGGTCAGCGTCGCCGTCGCGAGGTCGACGCGTGCGACTCGGAGCGACTCGCGCGAGAAGTGCGCGAGGTCGTCGATCCCGTCTCCGTCGTGGTCGATGGCGCGCAGGTAGACGCCCTCCGTCGTCGAGCCGGATCCGGCCGAGACGATCGTGTCCGCGAGCGGTTGAAGCCCGTTCAGCAGGTCGTCGAACACGCGCAGGTCGTGCGTGGACGAGGTCGCCGACATCGTCGCGAGCTCGCGGGACGCGTCGCCGTCGACCTCTAGCGCCTCGACCAGCGTCGCGGCGTCCGTTCCCAGGACGACGGTGGCGACGGGCGCGATGGCCGCGCCGCTCGTCCAGCTCGCGTCCAGACCGTCCTCGAAGACGAAGAGGCGCTGCGTCCCACCGACGAGAGCCACGATCGCGACCTCGTCGCGGCCGTCGGCGTCGAGGTCGGCGCAGGCGATCTCGACCCGCCCCGTCGAGTAGTAGATCGTCTCGAGGCTTCGGATCGCGGCCATGTCACCCTGCGCGGAGCGCTCCCAGATCCGCAGGTTCACGCGGTTCAGGTCGCCGGTGCTGCGCCGGCTCACGGTGACGGCGAGCTCGCGCCCATCGCCGAAGACGTCGCCCGTCGCCGCGGACTGCAGGCTGAAGCCCCCGGCGCTGTGGTGGATCCTCGACGTCCCGACCAGGTTGCCGGCGAAGTCCTCGAAGCGAGGCGCCGGGTAGCTGAAGTCCGTGGCGGGGATGATGAGCGACTCGTCCGACCGGATCGCGGTGAAGCGCGTGTCGCCGAGCGGGTGGAACTCGGGCGCGTTCGGGTCCGTGTAGTTGAACGAGCTGACGTCGAACGAGTTGGGCGGGACGACGCGACCCGGCGTCTGCTCCACCGCGGGTCCCACGGGAGTCGCCCCGCCCCCGCCAGCTCGGGCGCTCGACCCCCTGCACGGGGTGAGCGCGACGCGTCCCGACCGTGGCAGCGGCTGGACGAGGTCCTGGGCGGGGGCGGGGGCCGGCTCGGGAGCGGCAATTGCGAGGAGGAGGGCGGGGAGAGAGACGGACATGGATCGTGGAGGGGGGAGCTGGGGGACACCACGGACGCGACAGTCGCCGGCGCGGACCGTCACGAATTCGGGTGGTTTCCCAGATCCCGCGCTCCTCCCCAGGCCGCGACAGATCGCCCCCACCCGAGAATCCGGCGAAAGCCGTCCGCCTCAGGGGGCGGATTGCGAGGTGCCT
>JBCCSK010000077.1:0-19140 GCA_039200205.1 Planctomycetota bacterium | reverse complement strand
GGTCGCACGCCGACGCGCCAAGCGGGGTTGCGGTCGGACGCCGACATCCCCTCGCCCACGAATCTCGCGCTCCGACGACTCAAGGGATCGCCGTCCCAAGTCGATGCATGGGGCGCGCCATGATCCTCGCACTCCTCCACCTCGCCGCCGGCAGCGCCGCCCAGGTCCCCGAGCCGACCCCGGTCCCCGCCGCGATCGTCTCGTCCCACGTCTGCGCGGCCGTCCAGCTCAGCGAGACGCACCTCCTGGCGCGCAGCTTCGTCGACGAGATGCAGTGGCTCGTCTTCACGAACGAGGAGCTCGGCCTACAGCGCGTGAAGGGACTCGGCCCGCACGGCGAGCTCCTGCTCCCGATCGTCACGGGCGCCGCCGAGGGCATGACGCTGGAGCTCGTTGCCGACAGCAATTCGGCCAGCGGGACCATCGGCGTCGAAGAGATGGCCGCCGGCGACTCGATCTTCTTCGCGAGCGACGCCGAGTCGATCCTCGCGTGGACACCCCGGCACGGCGGCGCGTCCGCCACGCGCGTCAGCACAGGAGCGAGCGGACTGCCCACGGCCCGCAGCATCGCAGCGCCCGCGGCGCACGTGCCCGTTCCGACGCCCGCGGAGAACCGCAACCGGAACAAGGGACGCAGGCTCCGCCGCAAGAAGCTGCCCCCGATCTGAATCACCATCGAGGCGCAGGCACGCCTCGATGCGTTGAGAGGAATGGCGAATCGAAGGTCCCTGCTGGGACCTCGACGAGGAAGGGAAGAAGCGTCGGGGAGTTCGCGCAGCGGGCTCCCCGGCATTATTCCGAGCCGATCCAGCGCCGGATGAGGTCGACGCGCTCGTCGTTCGCGACGGGAACCTGTCGCCGGAGAGAGCGCGCTTCGTCCACGTCGATGTCGTAGAGCGTGACGCGCGACGCACGCCGACCGACGGCCTCGATCTCCTCCTGGGCGATCGCCTCGCTCGGCTCGCCGCTCGGTCGAACGACGGCGGAATCGCCCGAAAAGGAAAGGCGGAGCTTCCTGCGACCGATCTCGTCCACCCCGAGCCGGTTGCATGCGACGACGAATCCCTCGAGCTCGGCCGCCCGACCGCGCACGAGCGCACGCCAGTGCGGCGCACGCGCGTCGGGCCACTGGGCGACGGTGACGAGGATCTCGGCGCCTGCGCGGAACGCTGCGCGCGCCACGGCCGGAAACCGAAGGTCGTAGCAGATGATCGGCGCGATGCGCGCGCCCAGTCCCGGGTGCTCGAACACGGGCGGAGGCGTCTCACCCGCGCTGAAGGCGAGATGCTCCGCCGTCGGTGAGAACAGGTGCACCTTGTCGTAGTGCGCGACGACTCGACCGCCCGCGAGAACGTGGGCGCGGTTCGTCGGAAGCTCACCTTCATCGCCGGCGGCAAACGCAGAGCCGACCGTCACGACCCCGAGCTCGGCGGCCAAATCTGCGAGCGCGCCGACCGCCTCGCCGCTCGCCTCGAACGTGTCTCCTCCCGCGCTGGCGACGAACGAGGTCGGCCACATCTCGGGCAGTGACGCGAGCTGCGCGCCGCCCTCCGCGGCGCGACCGAGCGCCTCCCGTGCCGCCCGGAGGTTGCCCTCGACGTCGCCCGTGCGGACGTCCAGCTCCAGCGTGGCGACGCGCATGCGGACCATGATGCCGAACGGGACGCGCTCTCGTCCTGCGATCGCACGAGACGAGCGAGGACTCTCGATTGCTTCGGGCCGCCCGGGCCCCATGATCGGGCGGCGCGCGGGCGTCGATCGATGCGATCCAACACCGGAGAAAGACCCCGCGAGTTCGAGCTCGAGGGCGCGCTCGCGCGATTCCTCGCGGGCGAAGAGGCGTTCAAGAGCAGGCTCGAGCACCTCGTGCGCGAGCTGCCCGCTTCGGAAGCGGACGCGCTGATGATGCTGATGAAGGAGAGCAGGGGCGCCTGGGCGCTCCTGCTCGAGCGCTCGTCCGGGACGGTCCTCTTCCTCGGCAGCGCGCTCTCGGGCACCCCCGTCGCTCTCGGGACGCTCGGCTTCGACGTCGTCGTTCTCGACGCTTCGGCGGCGCGACTCGGCTTTGCCGTCGCCCGCGCGAACGCGCTCGTTCCCGGGACGACGCGTGCGGTCCTCGCCGGCGCGGACGCCGGACTCCCCTTCGTCGACGAGGCGTTCGACGTCGTCGTCGTCGAAGGGGGTCTCCCGAGCGCCGCAACGGGCTGGGGATTCGACATGGACGAGGTGCGCCGCGTCGCGCGTGAGGAGTGCGTCGTCACGACCGACAACCGCTTCGGCTACAAGCGCTCGACCGGCCGACGCGGCATCTTCCGGCGCGACCCGCGCGTGCTCGCGCGTGAGATCGTGCGGCCGACGCGCGGCGAGATGGGCCTCGTCGCGACGCGCTCGGCCGTCGCCGGCGACTGGAACGGCGCGGACGCCTACTCGCTCTACCCGCACGCGCTGGAGTTCAGCCACGTCGTCGCGCTCGACGCGGACCGACCGCGCCTGACGATCGGCCCGCGCGAGCGACGCAACCGCGTGAAGATGCTCGGCTACCGACTCGGACTCTTCTCGCTGCTGACGCCGTCGTTCGCCGTGCATGCGCGGCGATCGCCTGGGCGGGAGAGCCGCCTCGACCGGCTGCTCGATCGAATCGCCGAGTGGACGGGCGAGCCGAGGCCCCAGGCGGACGTCCTCGTCGCGACGCGCAGCAACGACGCGCTCGTGCAGACCGCAGTCCCGGGGCGTACGGACGCGCCGGGGCGCTGGACGATCCACATCGCCCTGCAGCCCGCAAAGCGGCGGATGGTGCAGATCCACCACGACTGGCTGGAGCGAGTGCGCGAACGCTTCCCCAACGTGCCCGTCCCCGAGCCGCTCTTCCTGGGCCGACTCGAGGGCGCGGACGTCGCCGTGGAGCGTCGCGTGGGCGGCCTGAACGGCACCGACGTCACGGGCGATCGCCCGCGAACGTCGCGGATGTTCGCGGACGCGGCGCGGCGCCTCGTCCACCTGCTGGAGCCGGCGCCCGTCCGCTTCGACGAAGAGCTGTACGAGTCCCTGCTCGGCGAACGGTTCGCGCGCGTGCTCGGCCTGATCCCGTCGGTGACCACGCGTTCGAACGCAGAGCGGATCGCCACCGAGGTCCGCGAGCGGCTCGTGGGACGCGAGATGCGACTGGGCGTGTACCACGCCGATCTGCGGGCGAAGCACGTCCAGGTCGACGACGATGGGGCGCTGCTCGGGATCCTCGACTGGGGCGCGAGCGAGCCGCGGTTCCTGCCGTTGATCGACCTCCTCCATCTCGTCATCCACCAGCGGAAGCAGGAGGAAGGTGGGACGTTCGGCGACGCGTGGCGCGCGGTGCGAGACGGTCGGACGAGAACCAAGGACGAGGGCGCCGTCCTCGAGGCGTACTGCGCGATGGCGGGCGTCGATGAGGACGTCGCGCGAGTCGTCCTCGACGCGTACCCGCTCCTCGTCGCAGGGATGGCGGAGCGGAACTGGGACTACTCGCGGCCGGACTGGGTGGCGCGGCAGTTTGGAATCTGAAGAGCGGCCTGCAACCTGCGCGCCAGCCGTTCGTCCGAGCGCAGGGAGCTCGCGACGATGACGATCGAAACCGATGACTGGCAGGGGATCCCGGCGGCGGCCTTCACGCTGCTGGGGAAGCTCGAGCGGAACAACGACGCCGCGTGGGCGCGCGATCACTCGAACGCGCTCGCGACGGATCTTCGCGCACCGTTCATCGCCTTCCTGGAGGCGGCGAGCCGACGGCTCACCGCCGCCGGGTCGGACCTCGAGGGCGGTGCCCAGACGACGTTCCGCATGCGCCGAGACCTGCGGTTCACGACGGACCGTCGACCGCTGCACGAGCACGTCGAGGGGATGCTGTCGCGCGGCCGCCGCCGGATCGGCTGCCGCGGGGCGATCCACGTGCGGCTCGATCGATCGGGCGGGTTCCTTCGCGCGGGTTCATTCTTGCAGCCGGCCGAGGGTCGTCGCGCGCTCCGCGAGGCGATGCTGTCGCGCCGGCGGTCGTTCCTCTCGATCGTGCGAGCGCTCGAGGCGGCCGAGATCCGGGTCGAGTCGAGGACGGAGCTCCAGCGCGTGCCGCGTGGGTTCGAGGTCGCCGGAGGCGAACGGCTCGCGCCCTACCTGCGGATGAACGAGCCGGTCGCCGAGGTGACGCTCACGCGCGCAGAGTGGCGCGATGGCTCGGCAATCGAACGCGTGGTCGAGTTCGCGGCGAGGACGCGCCGCTGGCTCATGTTCCAGCGCGAGGCGCTCGCGGACGTGCCCGACCTCGTCCTGCGTCCGCCGCGGAGCCCGCCGCGTCCGTAGGCGTAAGAGCGGGGTACGGTTCCTTTCGATGGTCCTGACGTTCGGTCCGCTGTTCTCGCTCCCGTTCGCGGCGCTTCTGCTCCGCCGCCTCGGGTTCCGCTACGACGCCTGGGTGCTGCCCGTCGCGATCGGACTGCTCTGGCTCGCAACACGCGGCTACGGCTCCGAGCCGCTGTTCGTCGCCTCGACGGCAGCGTTCGTGTTCGTTGCACTCTTGGTCGAGCGCTTCGTGAGCGATACGCGCTTCGAGAGGATCGTCCCCGCGGGGACGTTCCGCACG
Organism: Planctomycetota bacterium; assembly: GCA_039200205.1. Classification (GTDB taxonomy): domain Bacteria; phylum Planctomycetota; class UBA1135; order UBA1135; genus Saltatorellus. The sequence goes on along the minus strand of JBCCSK010000077.1, from coordinate 14,531 downwards.
ACCAGCGGGCCTCGCAGCGCGAATGCAGCCGTTCCTCGGTCGACGCGGAGCGCCGATGCTCCCTCGACCGTCGACGAGGCCGCGCCCCAGAACGAGACGCTGGTCCAGGCGGCCGAACGGACCAACGTCCCGCTCGACGGAGCCGAGCTCGTCGCTCGCATCGACGATGCGGCGTCGGAGGATCAGCGAAACGAGCTGCTCGATGCGCTCCGCGCGACCGGTGAGGTCGTCGCCCTCCTTCGCGCGCGACAGAGCGATGGACGAGCCGCCCTCGGACAGGCCCGTGCGACGGCGTCGCGACCCTGGCGTGAAGGGCGGACCAAGGGTCTGCTCGTCGCGTTCGACGGCATCGCTCCCGCGGAAGCGACGGTCCTCGTCGTGCTGTGCGACGTCGACGATCCGGAGAAGCGCTGGACCGCCTCGGAGCGAGACGGTCTCCGCGGCTCGGCGCTGCTCGTTCCGACCGACCTCCCGGGCGTGAAGAGGCTCGGGCTCGTCGACGGCGAGACGGCGGGCTGGGTCGCGCGTGCCGTCTTCATCCCCCACCACCTGGTGATCGGTGGCGTCCGCGGCGACCGCGGGCCGGGGCGCGGAGAGCGCGTGACGGGACGACCCGCCTGAGGGCCAGGGCAAGAACTGCCCAGGCGAACAGCGCACCCGCGTCAGCGGGTGCGCCAGCAAGGTCGGCTCACGGCCGGGGCAGCAGAGTCTGAGATTGCTGCCCAGGCTGTGAGGGCCCCGGGTCGCGGATCGAGAGAGTCGAAGCGGGGCCCGTCCCAGCGCGTTCGGGGCCACCCGGTAGGCCTCAAGGCCACCCTCGATGCCGGTCGATGGTCCGTGGGCGGGCAAGGCTCGACCCGCGTCCATGGGCCAGCTCCAACGTCGTAAAAAGAAGCTGATCAAGCCGGGGCTGCAGCTGCGGCTGAGCGGCGGCTTCCTAGGCCTCGTGCTTCTGATGCTTGGCCTCCAGTTCGTGCTGCTGACGTCGATCTTCCAGGGCACGGCCAACGAGCTGCCGAACGATGGCGCCCTCCTGATCGGCGCTGCGAACGGTGCCGCCCTGAGGCTCGTCGGCGTATCCGCGCTGATCTTCCTTCCTCTGACGCTCCTCGTCGGGATCGTGACGACGTTCCGGGTCGCGGGCCCGCTCCATCGCTTCGAGTCGTTCCTGAGCGCCGTCCGCGACGGCGATCGGCCGGCGGACTTTCATCTGCGCGACCGCGATGAGCTCAAGGAGCTCGCAGCGCTCATCAACGAGGCCACGCGCCCGCTGCGGACCGAGATCGTCGTGCGCGACCTCGACGACTCCGCCCACACTTCCGCCAGCCAACGAGAGACAGCCAAGCGAGCCGCCTGACGGGCGCTGCCACCCGTCCCCATGTCTCTGACCACCAAGACCGCCGTAACGCTGACGGCGCTCGTTCTGGGCATCGCCGCAGCCGGAGCCCTGCTCCGGCAGAGGGCGTTCGACGGCGCGTTCACGGGCCACGAGCGAGCGGCCGCGGCGCGGAACGTCGAATGGGTCACGCAGGCGATCGACGCGGAGGTCGACGAGCTGTCGCGCGTCGCCGCCCGCTACGGCGCGTGGAACCGAGCGTACGACTTCATCTTCGCAGAGCGTCTCCGCGCCGGCTTCGAGCGTGAGAACATCCAGCCGGCCGCACTCCGGGCGCAGGAGCTCGACCTGCTCTACTTCTGCGAGCTCGACGGTGACGTGGCCGGCGGACTTGCCCTCGACCCCGCCACGGGTCGACCGACGCGGCTCGAGCTGTTTCCGCCGACCACGCTTCCCGCGACCCACCCCGTCTTCGAGACGGTCGAGGGTGAAGCGGAGAGCGAGCCCAGCGGACGGCAGGGGATCCTGATCACCGAACGCGGACCGCTCCTCGTCGCCACCGCGCCGGTCACCGGCCTCGGAGCCGACCCCCGGCGGCGCGGCACGGTGATCGCAGGCCGCTTCCTCGGCGATCGCGTTCGTGAGCGCATCGAGCGGCGGACCGGCCTGGGCGCCGCGATCTGGTCGGTCGGTGGTCCCGACGTCGCGGACGACGTCGTGGCGACGGCGGAGGATGTACGGAGTTCGCCGGGAGTTCTCGTCCGCCCCGGCGACGAGCCGGGGACGCTGCTCGCATTCGCGGCCGTCCAAGCTCTGACCGGTGAGGCGGCGCTGCTGGTCAGGACATCCTCCGAGCAGGAGGTCACCGAGATCGCGCGGGGCCTCCTCGACGCGGAGCTTGCGATGAACCTCGCGCTCGCGCTGGCCGCGATCGTCTTGCTCCTCCTGGCGATCCACCTGCAGATCGTCCGGCCGATCCGGCGCGTCGCGTCGCGCGCACGGCGGGCGCTCGACGAGGTGAGCCCCCACGAGCGCTTCGGCGCGAATCGACGCGACGAGATCGGCGACGTCGAACGGAGCCTCGACGACGCCTTCGTCCAGCTCGATCAGGCGCGCTCCGTTCTGGTCGAGACTTCGCGCACCGCCGGCCTGAGCGAGATCGCGACGGGCATCCTCCACAACGTCGGTAACGTCCTGAACAGCGTCAACATCTCGGCGTCGCTGGTCTCCCAGCGCATCGAAGGGCTGTGCATCGACGACCTCGAGCGGCTGAGCCAGGTGCTGGCCGAGCACGCGGACGACCTGCCGACGTTTCTGACGAGCGATCCGCGCGGACAGCACATCCAGCCGTTCCTCTCTGCGCTCGTCGTTCAGCTAGGCGAGGAGCAGCAGACGATTCGCACCGAGGTCGAGTCGCTCGCGAACGGCATCGACCACATCTGCGAGCTCGTCAAGAGCCAGCAGGACATGGCGAAGGGGGCGCGTCTCGTCGAACGCACCGACCTGGCCGAGCGCTTCGACGAGGCCCTGCGGATCACGCAGCGCGTCCACGGGCACGACCCCAACCTGGTGGTCGTCCGCCGCTACGAGGACGTGCCGGAGATCGAGCTCGACAAGCACAAGCTGCTCGAGATCCTCGTCAACCTCGTTCAGAACGCGCGGCAGGCGATGGCGGCGCGGGAGAGCGAGCGTGAGCTCGCGCTCGAGATCCGCCGGGTCGACGACGATCGCGTGATGCTCGCCGTCGAGGACAACGGGATCGGGATCTCTCAGGACGATCTCGAGCGCGTGTTCTCGATGGGATTCACGACCCGCGAGGAGGGCCACGGCTTCGGGCTCCACTCCTCGGCGAATGCCGCGAGCGAGATGGGCGGCCGCCTCGGTGCCGAGAGCGACGGCCCGGGCGAGGGCGCGCGCTTCCTCTTGGAGCTCCCCGTCGAGCCGCCCGCCGAGCCGAGCCTCGTGACGACCGAGACGACGGATCCGCCCGCGGCGGAGGAGGGCGCGCAATGAACAAGCGCATCCTCATCGTCGACGACACGAAGAGCATCCACGAGGACTTCAAGAAGATCCTCGCGCCGGAGAATGCAGCAGCGAGCGACCTCGCGAGCGCGCGGGCCGCGTTCTTCGGCAAGCGTGACAGCGACGACGAGTGCCTCCCGAAGGGCCCTCCGCGCTCGTACGACCTGGCGTTCGCTTTCCAGGGCCAGGAAGGTGCGTCGCAGGTGCGCAAAGCGAAGGAGCAGGGCGATCCGTTCGCCATCGCCTTCGTCGACGTGCGGATGCCGCCCGGATGGGACGGCGTGCAGACGATCAAGGAGATGTGGCGTATTGACCCCGAGCTGCACTGCGTGATCTGCACCGCGTACTCGGACTACTCGTGGGACGAGACCGTCGAAGAGCTCGGCTACACGGACAAGCTCCTGATCCTCAAGAAGCCCTTCGACCCGACCGAGATCCGCCAGGTCGCGAGCGCGTTCACGGCCAAGTGGAACGCGGCCAATCGCGAGCGCGACGCGATGGCGGTGATCTCCCAGAAGGAGGTCGAGGCGCGCGCCTACGCGTCGTCGCTCGAGACGCTGAACAAGGCGCTCGCGACGGCGAAAGCGAGTGCGGACCAGATGTCGATCATGAAGTCGGACTTCATGACGCGGCTGACCTCGGAGGTGAGTACGCACCTGAACGCGATCCTCGACCGGCTCGTCGAGGACGGCCGCACCGAGGGACTCGACGACGCGCTCGACCGCAGCCAGCGCCTGCTGGAGACGATCGACAAGGTCATCGACTTCACCCAGGTCGAGGCGGGGACCATGGTCATCGAGAACGGTCCGTGCGACGTCCGCGAGGTGCTCGACGACCTCGACGAGTCGTTCCGCGCCCGCGCCGACGAGAAGGGGCTGGCCCTCGAGTTCCGGATCTCGAGCACCGTGCCGGACTGCGTGTGGACGGACGCGGGCCGACTGCACCAGGTGCTCGGCTACCTCGTCGACAACGGGATCCGCTACACGGACGAGGGGCGGGTTCACGTGAGCGTCGGGACCGAGCCCGCGGAGTCCTGGGATCGGACTCGGCTCCGCATCGACGTGACCGACACCGGTCGCGGCATCAAGCAGGAGCGCATGGGACGGGTGTTCGAGCCGTTCTCGTCGCGCCGCAAGGACGAGCTCGCCGAGGGCAGCGGGCTCGGACTGACCGTCGCCAAGCAGATCGCCCGCCTGCTCGGCGGGGACGTGCACTTCGACTCGCTCCCCGGTGAGGGCTGCACCTTCACGCTGAAGCTCGAGGTGCGGCGCGGCGACCACAGCCCGTCCTCGTCCGCTTCGGGGTCGTAGGCGCGCCGCGAGTAGGCTAGAGGGAGTCGCGATGCTTTCCCTCTCTCGCCCCCTCGACGCGATGGCGATCGCGCTCGCGGTCGCCCTCGGCGTCCTCGCGTTCACCCAGTGGCGCGAGTCGTCGCAGTTCTCCGCCGACGCGGTTGCGACGACCGGTCGCGTCGTCGAGGTCCGCACGGCGAAGAAGGTGCTCCTGGACGCCCAGGCCGAGGTCTTCGCGACGGTCGAGTTCAGGGTCGAGGACGGCGCGACGGTGCGCTCCGAGATCCCGACGTCGGTGCACCGACTCGGAATCGAGCGCCACGGGCTGGAGGGGCGGGTCCTTCCGATCTCCTACGACCCGGCGTCCCCGATGCGCGTGCGCTACGGCCAGAGCCCCGGGAGCGAGAGCGCGCTGGTCCTCCTCCTGCTCGCCGTCGGCGCGCTCTTCGCGCCGACCGCCCTGCGGAGCAGCGCCCTGCGGAAGATGGCGACACCTGGCGGCGGCTGAGGCCTGCCCCCGGCGCCGCGTGATCGGCGCCCGACCGAACCCTGCTGACCTGCCCGCGCCGCTGTCACCGGCCCGAGGAGCCCCGCAAGGCGCGGTAAGACTCGCGTCAACGGACAGGGCGCGCGGACGCATCTGCCACCATGGCCGTCGAAGCGGTCCTCTGCCGATCGCTCCCGTCCACTTCCCAAAGATCGACCATGAAGACTCCTGCGATCACGGCGCTGTTCGTCGGCGGTGCGCTCGCCGCGGCGACCGCGTCGACCGAGCCGACCGCCGACACCGTCGAGGTCGGCTCGAAGCCGAGCTACTCGTTCCGACAGTCCGTCCTGAACGGCCAGGGCCTCCAGTCCCTCGCCGATCTGAAGGGCAAGCCGACTCTGGTCGACTTCTGGGGAACGAAATGACCGCCCTGCATTGGCTCCGCCGTGCCTGCGGGGCTCCGAATGGCCGAGGAATTCGGTGATGCGGTCAACGTTCTCTTCGTCGAGGTCCAGGGTGCCGACGACGGCAAGGTCGAGCACTTCTGCCTCGACAAGAAGTGGATGGGAACCAGCGCGATGTGGACGACCGAGCGGCCGTTCAACGTCGAGGCCCGCGGGATCCCGCACTTCGCGCTCCTCGGAGTCGACGGCGAGGTGATCCTGTTCGGCAACCCGATCTCGCTCCACTCGAAGATCGAAGAGCTCGTCCAAGAGCAGCTCGACGTCGCTCGCAAGGGTCCCGAGGACCTGCCGAAGTCGCTCAAGAAGTCCTGGAAGTCGTTCCAGGGCGGCAACTACGCGGACGCCATCGAGAAGGCCCAGAAGGTCGTCGACAAGGGCGAGGAGGATGCGGAGTACGCGACCGGCCTCGTCGCCGATATCGAGAAGCGCGCGGCCGGCTCGGTCGATCGCGCGTCGTGGCTGATGGACAGCGGCCGCCTGGTCGAGGTCGAGGACCTGCTCGACGACCTCGAGGGTCGCGTCGAGGGGATGGAGGATCTCCACGCCCGCGTCCTCGCGATGAAGGAGACGCTCGAGTCCGACGACATGAAGGCCGAGCGCGACGCGGCGAAGGCGCTCGCGAAGATCGAAGAGACGCTCCACAAGGACGGCCTGAAGGCCCGCAACGTCGACCGCAAGCTCGAGAAGCTCGTCGAGAAGTACGCGGGCACGAAGTGCGCCGAGCGGGCGAAGCACCTGCTCGACGTCGTGACGCGCTAGCAAGGCGCGCGGCCTGAGACCGAGCGCGCCCCGCGGGACACACCGTCCTGCGGGGCGCGCTCGTTTTCCGTGACGCTCGTCGGCGCACGGGGTCGGTGCAGGTAGGTCCCCGGGCCGTCCTTCCGCCCCCTCGTTCTCCCACGGGGGCAGGCTCGTCTTTCCCATGCGCTCGTCATGTCTCAGACCGCGCCCCTCGCCTTCGGCTCTTACGACTCGAAGCAAGACCTCGCGCGGGCCCACTCTCCCCTGGGCTCGACGCTCGTCCACAACGCTTTCCTCCTGACGCGCGTCCTCGCGCGACAGCAGAGCCTCGGCGCCGACCTGGAACGCCGCTGGCTCGATCCCGCAATACGCGTACGCGACGAAGACCTTCCGTCGGACGACATCGTGGAGATCCGACGCATCCCCGGCGACGCCCTCGACGCGCACACGCTGCGCGAAGTCATCCGCGAGAGCGTACCCACCGTGCTGGAGGGCGCGGCACTCACCTCGCGCGCGGTGAAGCGCTGGACGCTGGAGTCACTCGCCGAGGCGTGCGAGGGGGCTGACGTCCCGCTGTTCCCCGAGCACTCGGAGACGCTCACGATGCGCTTCGAGGACTGCGTCCGCGCGATACGCGAGGGCCGGGACCCGACGCTGCAGGTCAACAACTACTGCGACGTCCTCACGGACCCGAACGGCCTCCTCGCCGACCTTCCGATCGCGAGGATGGCGACGCTGGCCGCCCCGCTCCGCTACCACGGCGCGAACCTGTTCGTGTGCCGCGGGGGGAACGGCTCGAAGTACCACTGCGCGAACGAGCTGAACCTGTTCTTCCAGGTCGAGGGCGAGAAGGAGTGGAGCTTCGTCCACCCGCGCTACACGCCGCGGATGGACCCGCACTTCACCGTGCCTCGCTGCAACTACTTCGGCTCGGGACTCGCCTGGGGCGAACACCCCTCCGGCGTGCCGATCGGTCGAACGGTCCTTCGCCCCGGCGACGTCCTCGTCAACCCGCCCTGGTGGTGGCACTGGGTTCGGAACCGGAACACGACGATCGGCGTCGCGACGCGCTGGCGCTCGTGGAAGCACCGCTTCGGCACCGACAACCCGTTCTTCAGCTTCCTCCAGTGGCTCTTCCCGTGCCAGTGGAAGCTCATGTGGACCGACTACGTGCGCGGCGGTCACCTCGACGATTCGAAGTGGGTGCACCGCGAGCCGGCTTAGCTCGAGCGAGCGTCGAATCGATGCGGCCCTTTCAGGCCGCGTAGCGCGCCCGCTCGTGCTCCTCGACGGCGGCCCGGAGGTCGGCGATCGTGCCGCTGTCGAGCTCGGCTCCGCCCGCTCGACGAAGCGCCTCGCGCGGGGTCTCGGCCGGCTGCAGCGCGACGCCGGCACGCTCGAACTCCCGCGTGAGCGTGCGCACGACCTCGGGACGTCGCCGGAGCACCCGACGCCGCCAGGCGAACGCGAGGAGAGCGAGTGCCAGCCCGATCGCCGCGACGCCGAGCAGGTTCTCGCGCGCGAACGCGAGCGTCCTCGCAGGGAGCGTCCGCAGCCACGCGACAGCCGCGACGCGCGCCTCGGAGTCGAAGTTCGTCAGGCGCATCCAGCCGGCGGAGAGCGCGCTCCGGGCGCGCTGCCAGAGGCCCGGCTGGGAGGCACCGACGTCGCCGGCAGGCGTCGGGTCGATCTCGAACCAGCCGCCGTTCCGAGCGCTGAAGACCTCGACCCAGGCGTGCGCGTGCATCGCCCTCACGGTGAGCGTGGCCGACATGGGGTCCCACTCGGTCGACCGGTAGCCGGTCACGACGCGGGCGGGCACGTCGACGGCCCGGAGCATCGTCGCGAGCGCGGACGCGAACATCTCGCAGTGGCCGCCGCGGTCGGTGCCGAGGAACTCGTGGAGCGTGTTCGCTCCCCCGCCCTCTCCGGGGAGGGCGTACGTATAGCGCGCCGACAGGTAGCGCGCGAACGTCGCGGCAACCGCGGCGTTGTCCGCATCGTCGGGCAGCTTGCGACGCTGGCTCCTTGCGAGGTCGACGGCCGACTGCGTGTGAAGCGACTCGCGGAGAGCGAGGAAGGGCCGCAGGTCGTCCGCGTCGATCGTCTCCTCGATCGCGGGAACGTCCTCGCGGGTGAGCTCGACGTCGTACCGGAGTTCGCCGGGGTTCGAGTACCGAACCGTGCCGTCGACCGAGGCGATCAACCGCCCCGCTCGGTGGATCGGGTCCAGGTCGATGAGCCGCGCATCGCGCGGCAGGAAGAGGCGCTGGGTCGCGCCGCCCTCGCGAGTGACGCTGAGGCGGACGCTCGGCGCATCGCCGAACCTCTCGCGCTCCAGCGCGAGCCCTCCGCGCCGCGCGAGCCAGGCGGGATCGCTGAGCGGGGTGCCGTGGAGGCCGCTCGAGTTCGCGACCTCCCAGCCGCCGCCGCGCTGGTGCTCGGCGAGGGTCGCGCCCCGCCAGAGGACGGGGATCCCCGAGGCGTTCCCCGACTCGAGCCGCGCCGTCAGCACGACGCGCTGGGACTGGACGGCGCGCCCCTTACGCTCGCGCATCTTCAGCGACTCGGAGAAGTCGACCTCGTACGACTTCGCGGTCGCACTCAGGTCGAAGTACTGGGCGAAGAGCGCCTGGCGATGGAAGTCCCGCGGGACGAAGAAGAACGCGAGCAGCGTCATCGCGAGGAGGACGGCCGACCGCTTCGCGCCGTCCAGGGCGATGCTGCGCGTGTCGTCGGCCGTGAGGGCTCGGCCGACGCGCGACACGACGCGAAGCTGCAGTCCGACGACGAAGAACGGCGCATAGACCAGGAACGCGCCGGCGAACTCCAGGTCGACGGTGATGTACCCGGTGATCACCGCGATCAGGTACGAGTTCAGGAACAGGAGGTCCGGCCTCTGCTCCGCGCGCAGGTTGTTCAGGAGGTGAACCTGGCACAGGACCGCGAGCAGGAGTCCGTCCTCGAGCACGTACACGAGGTCGGCCGAGAGCGCGTGCTGGAGCAGCCGGCCGAAGAATGCGACGACGGCGCCGTTCCAGAGCAGCCGGTAGAGGATGTTCTCCTTGAAGCGCGCGAGCAGCGGCGAGGCGAGCGTGAGCGCGTACAGCGGGGCGAGCCATGCAGGCTCCGCGGCGTCGGTGAGCTGCACGAACACGACGTTCGACATCACGAGCCCGATCATGCAGACGAGCAGCGCGGGCGGCGTGCGCGGGCTGGCGTCAGACACGAGCGACCTCCCGCGGCAGCCTCAGCACGGACGGCGACGTCGACGGCGGGCCGGGCGCCTCGGGCGGGAGCACGTCGGCGCCCGCGAGAAAGCGCAGCGCGCCGTCCCAGGCCGCGTGTCCCTCGCCGAAGGTGTCGGCGAGGCCCTGGCTCCGGATCGCGAGCACCTCCTTGGCCTCACGCGCCAGGAGCACGATCGCGGCGAGCTCCGAGAGGCCCTCCTCGAGCGCCTCGGGGCTCGAGCGGCGATCGAGCACGACCTCGAGTCCCTGGGCGGCGCCCCCCTCCCACTCGCGCACGACGAGCTTCCCGCGCCGCGCGCTCGCGCGCCAGTGGATCGAGCGCAGCGAATCGCCGTCACGGTGCTCGCGCAGGCCCGACGGCTGCAGGTCGCCGGCCCCGTGCACGCTCGCGCCGAGGAGGTCACGGACGAGGTCCTCTGCGCTTCGGCTCGCGGACTCGGCCGTCGAGGCGGGAGTCGGAAAGACGACGATCTCCTCCGGCCCGTCGACGCGAACGCGCCGGCGGAGCAGGCCCAGCGGATAGGTCGACGTCACGCACGTGGATTCCACCCGGTGGATCCCGCGCGGGAGCGGCGGGACCTCGATCGCACGCTCGACCCTTCCGCGGAGCACGGGAACCTCGCCCACCGCGCGAGCGCCTCCCGTCAGCCCGACGGTGAGGCGAACGTCGACGCGCGGTCGCCCGGGACCTTCGAGGACGGCGTCGATCGTCGCGTGCGCGCCCGCGGGGATCGTCGGCGCATCACCGACCGTCGCCGCGACCCCACGGAGGTTCCGCCACGTCCAGAGCGCGGAGAAGCCCCACTGGATCGTGAGGAACGCGAGCAGGAGGAAGAAGAGGTTGACGTACGGCGCCGCATAGTAGGCACCGAGGATCGCCGCGTAGAACAGCAGCGCCTTGACGCCGAAGACCGTGAACCTCACGCCGCACGCCCCTCAGAGGGCGACCGGGACCGACTCGAGCACCTCGTCGACGACGGACCGCCCGCTCCCGCCGCCCTTGAGGAAGACGCGGTGTCCGAGGACCGGGCGCGCGAGCGCCTTGAGGTCGTCCGGGAGCACGTAGTCCCGGCCGTCCGAGAGCGCGAGCGCGCGCGCTGCGACGAGCCATGAGACCGCGGCGCGGGGGCTCACTCCGAGCGCCACGGCCGCGTGCGTGCGCGTCGCCTCGACGACGCGGTAGGCGTACTCGGCGACCTCCTCCGACACGGAGACCGAGGGAACGGCCGCGATCAGGACCACGAGCTGCTCCCGCGTGACCACGGGCTCGAGCTCTTCGAGAACGGTCTCTGCGCGCTGGCCGCGGTACAGCTCCTTCTCGGCCTCTTCGCCAGGATAGGAGAGCTCGACGTGGCAGAGGAAGCGATCGAGAGCGGCCTCCGGGATCGGGAACGTCCCGTGGAACTCGATCGGGTTGCGCGTGGCCAGGATCGAGAACGGCGTGCCGAGCGGCATCGTCGCGCCGTCGACCGTGACGACGCCCTCCTCCATCGCCTCGAGGAGGCACGAGAGCGTCCGCGAGCTCGTGCGGTTGACCTCGTCGGCGAGGACGATATTCGCGAAGAGCGGCCCCGGGACGAACTCGAAGCGCTCGTCACCGGCACGCCACACCGAGGCTCCGACGACGTCGGAGGGCATCAGATCGTTGGTGAACTGGATGCGCTTGAACGAGCAGTCGAGCGCGCGGGCGATCGCGCGGGACAGCAGCGTCTTTCCCGTTCCGGGAATCCCCTCGACGAGCGCGTGGCCGCCGGCGAGGAGCGCCACGAGGATCGGATCGAGGACCTCGTCCGGGACGTGGACGACGCGCCTCACCGCGGTGCGCAGGGCGGTGAACGTCTCGCTGGCGAGCTCCCCGAGGGGGGCGATGGGGTCGTCCGTCTTCGTCGTCGTGGTCACGCTGAGGACTCCGGGCAGGGGGCCGGGGAGGTCCATCGGCTCCGGCGACGGCAAAACTGTGTCCGGGCCGGCGATGCCCCCGGTCTGGCGCTGCGGATCCCGGTGCGAGACACCCGCGGCGCCGGCTACCTTCTGCCGAGATGGAGACCCTCACGCCGCTCGAGATCGACGCCCTGTCGCGCATCGCGTCGGAGGACTTCGGCGTCGAGGTCGCCCGGATCGAGCCGCTGCCCGGCGAGCTCGATCGCAACGTCGCCGTCACCGACGCCGGCGGCGTGCGGACGATCCTGAAGGTCTTCACGTCGAACATGCCTCGCGCGGCGATCGCGTTCCAGCGCGACCTCCTCGACCACGCGGCCGAGCGCGACCCGAGCCTCGTGGGATCCATCCCGCGGTTCCTCGGCGCCCCCGAGGCGATCCGCCGCGTTCGCCTGGCGGACCGCGAGGTCGACGCTGCGCTTCTCGAGCACCTCGACGGTCGCGCGCTCGCGAGGGTGACGCCGCACACGCCGGAGCTCCTGCGGAGCGTCGGCGCGCTCGTCGCGCGCTTCGATCGCGCCGTCCAGGACTTCACCGGCGCGCCTCCGCCGTCGACCGACGGCTCGACGCCGCTGTGGCCGCTTCTCCTCGGACGGGCGACGATCGCCGACCGGATCGACGCGATCCCCGCGGGGCCAAAGCGGCGCGCACTGATCGAGGAGATCGCGGCGCGCTTCGACGACGCGACGGTCGAGCGTCTCGGGTCGTTGCGCCCCCAGGTCCTCCACCAGGACGCGAACGACTACAACGTGCTCGTTCGCGTGACGCGCGACGGCGCGGAGGTCGCCGGTCTGATCGACCTCGGAGACGCGACCCGCGGACCGCTCGTCGGCGACGTCGCGATCGCAGCGGCCTACGCGGCGCTCGGCAAACGCGATCCCGTGTCGGCGATGGCGCACGTCGTCGCCGGGTACCACGCGGAGCACGCGCTCGACGACGAGGAGATCGCGGCGGTCTTCGACCTCGCGCTGCTGAGACTAGCGACGAGCGTCGCCGTGTCCGCCCAGCGCGCGGCGACGTCGGCTGCGAGCGAGTACCACCTCGTCACCGAGGCTCCGGCATGGGACGCGCTCGAGTCGCTCGCCGACGTCCATCCGCGCCTCGCGACCGCGGTCCTTCGGGACGCCGCGGGGCTCGATCCCGTTCCGCGCGCGAAGCGCTTCGCTGCGTGGGCTCGCTCGAAGACGTTCGAACCGATCGTCGGAGCGCCGCTCTCGGACGCGCCGCGCGTCGACCTCTCGATCGACGGGACGCTCCTCGTCGAAGGGGCGCGCGATCGCACGTTCGACGAATGGGGCGCGGCGATCGAGACGCTTCGGCTCGACGCGGGTGCGCCGGCGGCGGTCGGCTACCACGACGAGACGCGACTGCTGTATCGCTCGGACGCGTTCGCCGTCGAGCGTGAGGACGGCCTGGAGCCGCGCACGGTCCACCTCGGCGTCGATCTGTTCGCGCCGGCGGGGACCGAGATCCGCGCGCCGCTCGGCGGGATCGTCCGGAGCGTCCAGCGCAACGGTGCGCCGCTCGACTACGGGCCGACGGTGATCCTCGATCACGACGACGAAGACGGAGGCGCGTTCTCGACGCTGTACGGACACCTCGACGGCGAGGTGCTGACGCGACTGCGCGCGGGCGAGCGCATCGAAGCGGGGGACATGGTCGGGCGACTCGGCGGCGAGCACGAGAACGGGGGCTGGCCCCCCCACCTGCACTTCCAGGTCGTTCTCGACCCGCTCGACCGAGTGGGCGACTTCCCGGGCGTCGCCGCCCCCGGCTGGCGCCGCGCGTGGACCGCGCTGTGCCCGGATCCCGCGGTGCTCCTCGGGCTCGAATCGTGCGATGCGAACGAGCCGCGCACCGCCGCCCTCCTCGCCGAGCGGCGCGCGGCGTTCTGCCGCTCGATGTCGATCCACTACGAGTCGCGGCCGCTGCAGATCGTGAAGGGCCGTGGGACGACCCTGTACGACGCGGAGGGGCGCGCGTTCCTGGACGCCGTCAACAACGTCCCGCACGTGGGGCACTGCCACCCGCGCGTCGTCGAGGCGGGACAGAGGCAGATGGCGCTCCTCAACACGAACACGCGCTACCTCGACGAGCAACTGTGTCGCTACGCCGAGAAGCTCCGGAGTCGCCTGCCGGACCATCTCGAAGTCCTGTACTTCGTGTGCAGCGGATCGGAGGCGAACGAGCTCGCGCTGCGCATCGCGCGCGCGGCCACGGACGGCGCGCGCGACGTGCTCGTCCAGGAGCACGGCTACCACGGCCACACGGGCGCGACGGTCGCGATGAGCCACTACAAGTTCGCGCGGGCCGGCGGCTTCGAGCCCGGTGACGAGGTCCACGTCGTCCCACTGGCGGATCCGTACCGGGGGATCCACCGTGGCTCCGAGAGCGGAAATGCCTACGCGAACGAGGTCGAGCGGATCCTCGAGGCGCTGGCGCGCGACGATCGCCGCCCCTACGCCATGATCGCGGAGGCGATCGTCGGGTGCGGCGGACAGGTCGTCCCGCCGGAGGGCTACCTGCGCCGCGCCTTCGATCTCGTGCGCGCCGCGGGCGGGGTCGCGATCGCCGATGAGGTCCAGGTCGGGTTCGGGCGCGTCGGAACGCACTTCTGGGCGTTCGACGAGCAGGGTGCGGTCCCGGACATCGTCACGATGGGCAAGCCGATGGGCAACGGCCACCCCATCGCGGCCGTCGCGACGACGCGAGCGATCGCAGACCGCTTCGCGGGCGGCATGGAGTTCTTCGCGACGTTCGGTGGCAACAACGTCTCCACGGCGATCGGCGAGGCCGTCCTCGACGTCCTGGAGGACGAGCGCCTGATGGAGAACGCGCGCGACGTCGGCGCCGTCTTCTTCGCGGAGATGCAGGCGGTGGCCGCGCGGCACCCGATCGTCGGCGACGTGCGCGGGCGCGGTCTCTACCTCGGCGTGGACCTCGTCGAGGACCCGGAGACGCGGGAGCCTGCGGGGAACGCGGCGCGGTACGTCGCGCTCC